>CAUQVP010000083.1:0-7960 GCA_963521545.1 uncultured Flavobacteriaceae bacterium
AAATAGATGAATATCCCGCCTCTTCTCAACTTTGGATTCATATAGCAATTATTGCTAGCGCTTCTGCTGTAAAACTCATCAATGAAGAAGTGGATTATAAAACTCTTGACTTCCCTGATTGGATATTAGAACCTACTTATAACAGCAGGGAAGAGCTTCAAAACTATATGAACACCCTTATAGCAGAACAACTTACTGCCTTGCAGGATAAGAAATTTGTAAAATATTATTAGTTTTTAATAGTTAATAATTTTAAAAAATGAATTTACAGCTGTTTATTGAGAATTTTCCTTGGCGAAGATTCGGTACGCCTTACGAAACTAATGCCAATATAGTGAAGCAAAGTATCCTAAAAATCCTTGATGGAACTGCTACCAAAAAGGATTATTACAACCTCATCAATAGCTTGGAATCACAGGCTTGGCTCGTAAAACTTTCTCCTTGGGGGCTTAAACTTTATTTTGCTTTATTAACAGAAAAAAAAGCTGATAAAGCACTGTTACTGAACGACATGCATACACTTTTCGAAGCGGCTAATTACAGCTCTCAGTCTCCACAAGCTAAGGAATTTAAAGCCACCAAAGGAAAAACTGCTAAATATGAAGCATTCAAGGAAAAGCTATTTGACCCTGATTTTGATGGTGTAATGGATGATGAATTCCTAAAAGTTGTAAAATCCCTGGACAGATATTATTACCATACGGCTATTTTGGAATTATTTGAAACTAATATTTCTTTTTTAGAAAACCTCACTACCTCTGAGGATAAAGCAGTAGCAGAAAAGGCTGTTTTACTAATAGAAGCCATTAAAAACCCTAAAATATATCCCTCAAACTAAATAAATTTTATAAAATAAAGTATCATTATGACATCAACTTTCAATTTTGAGCTTTTTAAAAAGCTTCTGAACTTATTTCTTAGTAAAATAGAAGACCTTGGAGGGGCTACAGAACCTCTTGCAATAGAAAAACCCGCTACAGAGGAAGAAATCAAAGCCGTAGAAGCGCAATTAGGTTATACATTGCCTCCTCATTTCCGTGAGGTGCTTTTGGAAAATACCGCCCATTTGGAGTTTTGGTGGGATATCAATGACATTACAGATGAAGACGAGGATTTTCTTCCTGAGAAATTAGCTGAAATATTTTGTGGAGAGTTGCTTTTCGGGCTGGATTTGCTTTTGGGCTATGAAGAAAGTCGCAAGAGCTGGGTAGAGGATGTATATCCCGATTACAATAATAAATATGACCGTGTTTGGCATAATAAAATGTCCTTTCAGCAAGTAGGCAACGGTGATTATCTCGCTATTGAGCTGGAACCTGAGAATTATGGAAAGGTTGTGTATCTCAGCCACGATGGTAGTGAAAATCACGGGATTTATATAGCCGATAACTTTAAGGAATTCTTAATGAACTATGCTGCTGTGGGTTGTACTGGAGGAGAGGATTGGCAATGGGAACCTTTTTATACTAAAGGCAAAGGTATAGACCCAACTTGTGAGAGCGCTCAAGCGTGGCACAAATTGCTAAATATAGATAAAAAAGAACTTGATATTTAGACTTTTATGAAATCATTGCTTTTATTTTTACTGATAAGCAGCTACACTTTTGCTCAAGTAAATGAAAACTATTTCTTTGCCGTAATCAATGACAAAGACGGCTATGTAAATGTGCGAAAAGAAGCAAATATACACAGCAAAGTGATAAAAAAACTTGATAACAATACGCTTATTTTTGCTTTTAATTACAATAAATCAGAAGATGGCAATTGGATTCATCCTGATAATGAAGGATATATTTACAATGACAGGGTCAAATGGATAGAAGAACTACCCAAAGTTGCCAAAGGTGTTGAAAAGAAAAATGCTATTCACTTATCAGGGAAAAACATCAAGGTAACTCTTACTTCACAAAAATTTGACAAGAGTAAGCATTCTTTTGTTTATTATAAAGAATCCCATCACTCCATAGAAAAGATAGATGGAAAACCTTTTTGGGGAACAGATGGCGAGATGCCAAGAGAAGAATATAAAAATATTCAAATATACATCAATGGGAAACAAGTTTTTATCCCTAAAAGCGCTTATGATGACCTATATGAACCTACTTTCTATACAGAAAACAACTCTGTTTACTACGATAAAGAACAAGATAGTTACTATATAGTAGCTACTAATAGTGATGGCGCTGGAGCTTACATGGTCTGCTGGCAAATAGAAAAAGGTATTTATAAAGGTAGAAAAATTGGTATACCTTTTTAGAAGAAATTTTATTAAATTTGGCAAAAAATAATTATACTAATAATAAAATTTAGAAATATGCTAGAAGTTGGAGAAAGACCTTGGGGAAAATATTATGTCCTTGAAGATGAGGAAAACTACAAACTGAAAAGAATAGAAGTGAATGCAGGACATCGTTTGTCTTATCAGTACCATCATCACAGACAGGAGTTTTGGACAGTGGTTCAGGGTGAGGCTGTGGTTGTACTAGACGGAGTGGAACATGTAGTAAAATACGGAGAAAGCATCTTCATCCCACTGGGAGCAAAACACAGAATAGAAAACAGAAGTTCAGAACTTTTGGTTTTCATAGAAGTTCAGACAGGAACTTATTTTGGGGAGGATGATATTGTAAGAATAGAGGATGATTATGCTAGAGAAGGGAAATAACAAGTCTTAACTAAAGATAATTATTTAAGGATATGGACAATTCTGCAACTATTTGGGATGATTTAGCAATCATATCCTTAAACTATAATTCTGCAAAAGAGGTTTTTAGACAAGTTTCTTCTCTGAGAGAAGAGGGAATTCCTGATGTATGTTTTTATCTGATAGACAATGCTTCTAATGATGGAAAGGAAATTGAGGAATATTGCCTGAAAAATGAAGTAAAATTTATTGCAAACCTTATAAATGGAGGATATGCACAAGGGAACAACATCGGAATAAAGAAAGCAATAGAAGATGGTAGAACGACTTTTCTAATTTTGAATCCTGATATTGAAATTAGAGAAAGGAATGATGTAAGCTATTAACCTCAAATGGATAATGTCTTCTAATTCTATAGCAATAATGCCTAAACCAACGGTAGAGAGTTAGTTTATGGAAGGAACTTTGGAAGGGGAAAAACACTATATAGAAATTAGGAGTGATTATTCGGATTTGGAAACACAACTAACTTATATTATATAGCTCACCCTAAAGAATGTCTTGAAATTCTTAAAAATGCACAAGAGTCTACTACTTTACAGTTTTGGAATCCTATAATTGAAGATTTATGTAGTCTTTTGGTTTTAGAAAAATATTTTACACATAGGTTCTAAATTCTGAGAAAAAATTATTGGAAATAATCTAATAATTTTGTTTGCTAATAAAAATGAATATGAAAAAAGTATCTATTATTATCCCTATTTACAATGCTTCCGCTTTTATCAGAGAAACTATAGAAAGTGTATTACAGCAAAGTATAAAAGATATTGAGCTTATTTTAGTAGATGATGGTAGTACTGATCATTCTTATCAAATATGCCAAGAGTTTGTAACAGACAATATTAAACTCTTCCATCAGGAAAACTCAGGGGTATCTGTAGCAAGAAATTTTGGTTTATCTAAAGCTGAAGGCGAATACATTTTTTTTATGGATGCAGATGATACTCTAGACACCTTTTTTATAGAATCTTCTTATTTAAGAGCGAAAAAAGAAAATTCTGATATCTTAGTTGTAGGAGAATACTTTAAGCGTCGTTTTCCCGATGTTATGTGTCTTCCTACTTGCGCAATGTTTATTCGTCATAAATTTTTAAAAAAGTATCCTGACATAAGATTTCCTATCGGCATTCAACCTTGTGAAGATGGATTGTTTTCGCATCAACTCTTAGCTCTTACCTTACACAAAGTAGGATTTAATCCTAAGGGTATTTATCATTATAGAAAGCATCCTAATCAAAACCATATAATTATCAATAAAAATATAGAGAAAGTTCTTTCTCAGATTCCTTTATGGTTTAAAATTCTTGAAGATTTTTATTCAAAAAACAATTTATTTGAAAATAAAGCTCTGCATTTAGCTTTATTTTTGGAACACGAACCTTTTGAGTTTCGATATTTAGGAATGCCTTTAGATAATGAGCAAAAAAAGTTCCTATTTTTTCTAATAAAAGACTTTATGCATAAAAATGTTTTTCCTTTTCTTGCAAAAAAAGATATAAAAAAACTTTCTATACCTTTTGTAAAATTCTTGCAATCGGAGGACAATACTGAGTTTGATACTTGGCATAGAAAAAGAGTACTAAAAGGAAAAATTCTTTGTAATCTTATTAAATTTATACCTGTAAAAAAAATGAGAAAAGATCTAAGGGAAAAAATACAAAAGCACTATATGATATGAGAATACTAATCATCCAACATAAAAATTTTCTAAATGGCAATGGAGGAACAGAAAAAATAGCTTGTTTTTTGGCAAATCATTTTTCATCTATAGGCAATAGTGTAGAAATAGCAACCAATGAGGACACATCAGGAAATGTCCTTTTCCCTTTAAGTAAAGAAGTGAAAATTTCTAATATTTTCACAGATTCTTTGAACCAAATATACATATTCCCTTTATACAATTATAAGGGAAAGAATCCTTTTCTATGGTTGAAATATAAGGTGCAAAAAAAATACAGAAAATTTCTCAATAGTATAATTTATAGACAGAATGGAGGAAAAGATAATATTTATAAATATAATCTAAGACAACGCGCTGTTTTATGGAAAAATTATATTGATAAAACTAAGCCTGATGTAATAATCACTATGTCCATTGAATCTCTTTTAGAAATTACTTATCAAAATCACTACGATATCCCTATTATCAATTCCACTAATGGTAGACCTGATTATGATTATACAGATATTCTTTGGTATAGGTCTAAAGTAGATATGGCTAGTTTAGAAAATTCGTACCAATATCTTTCAGCAATTCAAATATTATTTGAAAACTATAAAGAATTTCTTCCTGAAAATTATTCAGGGAAAATCTCAGTAATAGGAAATCCTGTTCCTAAAATTGATGACGATAAGATTGTAAATCATCAAAGAGAAAAAGAAAAATATAAAATCATTCATATAGGCTCTCTTAATATGAGCTGTAAGCAGCAAGACCTTTTAATTCGTATTTTTTCTAGAATCTCACAAAAATACCCTCAGTGGGAATTGCATTTGTGGGGAATAGGAAAAGACTATGATATACTCTATCAACAAATAGAAAAGTTAAAATTGAATACAAAGGTATTTCTTAATGGATTTACAGATGCCCCTTTAGATAAATTAAAAGAAGCTGATATCTTTGTTTTTCCTAGTAAATATGAAGGCTTTCCTCTTGCCCTTACTGAAGCAATGTCTATGGGCTTAGCTGTTGTTGGTTTCTCTTATTGCTCTGGAGTAAATCAGCTTATAGAACATAGTGAAAATGGATTTCTTGCTGATAATGAAGAACAGATGGAACAATATATAAAAGATTTTATAAAGGATAGATCTCTACGAGAAGAGTTTGGTAAAAATGCACACGACGCAATGAAGATGTTTCAACCTGAAAAAATCAAAAGACAATGGGAAGAATTATTGGATAATATCTTAAATAAATAATATATGAAAAAAAGAATATTATACTTTATGCCAGATAACCCGTCTTCTGCCAAAGCAGGAAACCTGACACGGTGTACACAAATGCTAAATTATCTGGAATCTTTATCTGATATGTATGAAGTTGATTTTCTTTCTATTGGAGATTGGGGGGATTGGGATAAAGAGGATAAGGCTAAATTTATAAAAAAACATTCTAATGTAAATTTACATTTAATCAATAGAAAAGGGAGTAAAACCAATAAAATTAAACAATTCTTTGAATATAAACTATTAAATCTTCTTCCAAAACTGATAAAGGGGACAAGCGTGGATATTACTAATCCAATGCTCAACAAAAAAGTTTCAAACTTTATAGACAAAGGAAACTATGATAAAGTGATTATCAGTTACGCTTCTTGGGCAAAAGTGGTAAGTAATATTAAAACTAAGCCCTATCTAATAGTAGATACCCACGATTTCATTACAGCGCAAAGCAGGGATAAAATAGGAAAAATAGGGAAACTATTCCAGAGCGAAATAAATATTCTTAAAAAATTTGATGAAATTTGGACTTACTCTGTGGAAGAGGAATATATTTTTGGGCAGTTTACAGATAAAAAAATCACACTTATTCCTATATCTTTTCCTTTCTGCCCTACAGAATATAAAGAAAATTATAAGTATGAATTAATTTTTGTGGGAAGTCAAAACCCTCATAATATAATGGGTATCAAATGGTTTGAAAAGGAAGTGCTACCTTTTTTAGAAGATACTAAAGTGCATATTATAGGTAAAATTTGTAAGGTGGTTCCTGACCATCCTAACTTCGTAAAACATGGTATGGTAGATGATATAGAAGATTTCTATCAAAACGCTAAAATTGCTATTTGCCCTATGCTTTCAGGAACAGGAATTAAAATAAAAGTTTTGGAAGCATTATCCCATTCATTACCTGTGGTAACCAACCGTAGAGGAGTTGATGGACTTCTTAACAAAACCTTAAATGGCTGTATCGTAGAAAATACAGGTAAAGATTTTGCAGAAGCAATTCTAAAACTCTTACACGATAAATCTTTTTATATAGAAAAGAAAAAAGAAGCTGAGAAATATTTCTTGGAAAATCATTCTTTCGAAAAAGAGAAAAAAGTATTAGATAATATTTTCTTAACAAAATGAAAAAAATCCTTATAGACTTAGAGCGCCTTCGTTATCCTAATTCAGGGATTGCTAATGTTTTCCGAAACTTAGCAAAAGGATTGCAGACACTTGATTCTGAATATATGTTCAACTATTTTGGAACTAAAACAGAATTACAAAAAATAGATACTTCTCTACCCATCGTTGAATGGAAAAGATGGCATAAATTTTATGAGAATTTCAGCTCAAAATTTGATATTGTACACACAAGCCACCAACTTTCATCTTATTTTCATAAAAAATATAAAAAATCCATCAAAATTCTTACGCTTCATGATTTGAATTTTCTATATGAAGATTTGAGTACCAGCAAAAGAAATAAAATGCTCAAAAAAGTAAATAATAATCTAAAAAACACGGATTATTTAGTATGTATTTCTGATTTTGTGAGAGAAGATGTGTTGAAAAATAAAAATATTCTTGCATTAGATAATATCAAAGAAATTTTTGTTATTCATAATGGAATTGATTTTCCCGAACAAAAGGACTATTCTTTGGGGAAATATGAGTTTTTAAAACAAAAAAAATATATTCTCAATATAGGCGTTCTATTTGCTAAAAAAAATCAGAAAAAACTCGTAGAGATGCTTCCTTATATTAGCGAAGATTTGGTTTTGGTATCCTCTGGCAAAAAAGAGCCTTATGCCACCGAAGTAAGAGATACAGTTGAAAAACTAAATCTGCAAAACCGAGTTCATTTTTTGAAAAATATCAGTGAAGAAGAAAAATACGCACTAATACAAAATTGTCAAGCAATGTGTCATCCTTCTATCGCAGAGGGTTTCGGAATTCCTCCTATTGAAGCAATGGCTTTTGGAAAGCCTGTATTTCTGAGTAAATACACTAGCCTTCCTGAAATTGGAGGAAATGTAGCTTTTTATTTTGATAGCCTCGAACCACAGCAGATGGCAGAAACTTATCAAAAAGGGATGATAGAATTTAATAATTCTCCGATAGAAAATAGCCAAAAAATTAAAAAATGGGCATCTCAGTTTGAATATAAAAAAATGGCTCAAAATTATCTCAGTCTTTATAAAAAGATTTTAGAACACTAATTTTTTTGACCCTTTTTGTTCAATTTAACCTTATATTTGTTGCCCTAAATTACTAAAATCAAACAATGGGACAGAAATTAGAGGTAAGATACGGGCTGTTCATGGC
>CAUQVP010000084.1:0-7812 GCA_963521545.1 uncultured Flavobacteriaceae bacterium
GGAAGACCCATGGTGTAACGGTAGCACACCAGATTTTGGTTCTGTTTGTCGGGGTTCGAATCCCTGTGGGTCTACAATGAATTTTAGCAACTACTTATAAATCAAGTAGTTGCTTTTTTATTTTTGCTAATTTTAGGGCTTTGGTCACGATTTTGGTCACGGTAATTCTAAATTTTATTCATATTGAATTTCTTTAAAAGATATTGAATCATTCTTTGTGAAAATAGAAAAACTATTCATTTTCTAAAGAATCCTTTCTTTAAATAATTAATTACAAAAGTGAAATTCTAATTTTCTACCCGATAAATTTTAAAATAAAAACTAACTATTAAAAGGGGGATACAAAAAAAATCACATTTCACATATGCAAAAGAGGCATAGTAAGGAGACACTAACCTCTATCTTTATATTAAAAACAATAAAACACTTGTTGAAAAAATTTGAATATTGAGAAAAACATCCTTATCTTCGCAAAGATTTTAACGATAAATAAAGCGTTGGCTTTTGTTCTGTTGTCAAGGAATCTACCAAATTTCAAACAACAAATACAGAACTAAGAGGTCTAATGCTCATACCGTATAGGCATGGGTTGAGACTATCTGTATTTGTTAGGTTTTGGTAGAACCTCTTGCAACAGATAGATTGATATCCGTGCTTTTTTTATTGTAACATATTATTGACATAAAAAGAGTTAGCTTTATTCTGTTGCAAGAGATCTACCAAATTTTAAACAACAAATACAGAATAGGTTAGCCTAAAATGGTAAAGGGAGGCTGTAGTAAGTCTCTTCCTTTACCATAGGGTTTGTATCTGTATGGAATAACGCTCTTGTTCCAGCTCTTTTTGAGTAAAATATTCACATCTCCAAAGGAACAAAGGAGATATCTATTCTGTACGGATATTAGATGGAAGGCAGACAGGTAAAATCCAAAAAGCGGGTAGCAGACCATGGAGAGGTATTTACTAATGAAAGAGAAGTAAAAGCCATGGTAGACCTTGTGTGGAAAGAGCTAGAAAAAGGTACAGTGGACAAGGTTCTTACTGCTACTTTTTTAGAGCCGTCATGTGGTTCGGGTAACTTTCTTATAGAGATTTTACAAAGGAAAATAGCACTGCTGAAAAAGACCAAGAAAAACAAATCTGATTATGGATTTTATTTGGTGCTGGTAGCAGGCAGTCTTTATGGTGTGGAGCTTCTTCCTGATAATACCCAAGAGTGCCGAGAGAGACTTCTCACAGAATTCAAAAAATCTTATCCCAAAAAAGAAGCAGACTATGAGAAACTGATGAAGAGCATTGCATTCATTATCAGTCAGAACATTATCTGTGGAGATGCCCTCAGTTATACTACGCCAGAGGGAGAGCCTATTGTTTTCACACATTGGTCTGGACTGAGTGATAGAAAAATAGTCGCCAACTATTTTGACTATGGCGAACTGTCTAAAAAAGAACAAGGTACAGCTTCTTTATTTGCGGAATATACAGTAAAAGAACCTGTGATAAGGCATTACTTGGAACTCGGTGCAGAACAGCCCTAATCTTTTCTAACAATGAATGCACAAAAATACAATCCCGATGTGCTTACTTGTCTTGCTAATCTGAGTAACGATGAGGTTTTTACACCTCCTGATGTTGCTAATAGAATGCTGGATACCCTACCCAACGAATTATGGAGCAATCCCGAAGCTAAATTCCTAGACCCTTTCTGTAAATCTGGTGTGTTTCTGAGAGAAATAGCCAAAAGACTGCTGAAAGGTTTAGAAAGTCAAATCCCAGACTTGCAGGAACGCATAGACCATATTATGCACCATCAGCTGTATGGAATAGGTATCACGGAGCTTACTGCCTATCTGAGCCGCCGTAGTCTCTACTGTTCTACCCGTGCTGATGGTAAACACTCTGTAACCGAATTCCCTGATGAGAATGGTAATATCTTTTTTGAGGAAATCTCCCACACATGGGACAAAGCAGGAAAATGTATCTACTGTGGTGTGGGCAGTGAAAACTTTGGAGAAGAAAAAAGAGAAGGGCTGTCACAGCATGCCTACGCCTTTATACATGATAAAAACCCTTATGAAAATATGAACTTTGATGTCATTATAGGAAATCCTCCTTATCAATTAAATGTAGGAGTTGAAAAGAAAAATTTTGCTATTGCTATTTATCATAAATTTATCCAACAAGCTAAAAAACTTAATCCCCGATATCTATGCATGATTGTACCAAGTCGTTGGTTTTCGGGAGGAAGAGGATTGGATGATTTTCGTGATGAAATGCTCAATGATAAAAGGTTGAAGGAAATTCATGATTACCCTGATGCATCTGAAATATTCCCTGGGGTAAGTGTAGAAGGAGGGATTAATTATTTTCTTTGGCAAAATGATTATAGTGGAGATTGTTTGGTTAAAACTTATAAAAATGGACAATGTGTTTCTGAAATGAAAAGAGCATTAAAAGAACAAGGTACTGATATTTTCATAAGAGATAATCAAGCTATTAGTATTTATCATAAAGTAAAAGGTTTAAATGAAAAAAGTTTTTCAGAAGTAGTAAGTTCTCAAACACCTTTTGGACTTGTATCATCTTTTAAAGCATATAAAAAAGAACCTTTTGACAATGCTACAAAAATCTATGTAAATGGTGGTATAGGTTATATAAAGTCAGAAATAGTATTAAAAAATAATGATTGGATTAATAATTATAAAGTTTACATAAGTAAAGCTTATGGGATGGGCAAAGAAGCCCCTTATAAGGTTTTAGGTAATCCTTTTTATGGGGAGCCTAATTCTTGTTGTACACAAACCTATTTAATGATAGGACCTTTTGCTAATAAAGAACGATGTGAAAATGTAATCTCTTACATTAAAACACGATTTTTTAGATTTCTAGTTTTGTTGATTAAAAATACACAAGATGGAATGAAAGGAGTCTATCAATTCGTTCCCCAGCAGAAATTTGATAAGCTGTGGACAGATGAAGAACTTTATGAGAAATATGGTTTAACAGAAGAGGAAATCGCCTATATAGAGGAAATGGTGCGACCTATGGAGTAAATAGTTAATAAAAAAATAAAGAAATATGGAAAGAGAAGAATATGGAAGATATAGTAATCCCGATAAATAACGCCACTGATTTTAATGAACATTTTCCTGAAACAGTATATAAGTACAGAGATTGGGATAATGAAAATCATAAAAAAATAATTACTAGTCAAGAGTTGTTTTTTCCCTCTTTTGAAAGTCTTAATGACCCTTTTGATGGAAAGCTACCATTTATGTTTGATAACTCAGGAATCGACAAAAAAACATATAAAAAAGAATTAAGAAAAAATAATCCTTTTGAGTATAATAATTTAACTAAAAATAAAATTGATGAAAAGTATAGAAATTTTCAGTCAGGAAAAGATTGGAAATCAATGTTAAAATATCATATAGAATTTGTAAATAGTATATATGGTATCATGTCTTTAAGTGAAAGTGCTACTATTACGCCTATGTGGGCTCATTATGGAAACAATCACTCAGGAATTGCTATAGGGTTTAATTTATTTGAGTTACATAAAATAGTTCAAGGGACAATAAGTCGTATTAAATACACTGAAGAACCTGTAAAAATTCCTTTTGGGAATACAGAAGATATATATAGTTATCAAAATTTATTTTTTACGAAATCTCCTGAATGGAGTTATGAAAAAGAAATTAGAATTTTAAAAACCCATTTTAGTAATAAAAAAATTCAATTAAATAAAAATACAATATCAGAAATTGTTTTTGGTATGAATGCAGAAGCAAAAAATATAGAAGAGATAAAAAGTATAACCAATAAGAATTTTGAAAATGTCACTTTTTTCAAAGTATATAAAAATAATAAAAAATCTGTATTAGATATAAAACCTATATAAAGTGTTTTATTTATAATCAAGTAAAATATTAAAAATATAGAAATTTAACTACTTAATAATGTTCACACAGAATAACATCCCCAGAATATATGCCTATACTGATGAAAGCTATCCTGATATGCTAAAAATAGGCTACACCACCAAGACCGCAGCGGAGCGTGTAAAAGAGCAATATCCTATAAAAACACCCCGCCAGACTTGGGAAATTGTTTTAGAGGAAATCGCTACCAGAGAGGATGGTACTTACTTTACTGACTATGAACTCCACAAAAGGCTGGAGCAAAAAGGCTTTATCCGTGAAGCTGGAGAGTGGTTCCGATGCTCCATAGAAGACCTGCAAGCAGTGATTTTAGAAGAAAAAAAAGGCATCAGAAATACAGAAAACCGTAGTCAGAGCTTTGGTATGAGACCAGAGCAGAAAGAGGCTGTGGAGAAGACTGCTTGGTATTTTAATTCCGTGAAAGATGAAGGTGTTATCCCTCACTTTCTTTGGAATGCCAAAATGCGTTTTGGGAAAACCTTTGCTGCTTATCAGCTGGCTCTAAAAATGGGCTGGACAAAAATACTGGTGCTTACCTTTAAACCTGCTGTTCTCAGTGCATGGCGGGAGGATTTGCAGTCTCATATAGATTTTGAGAATTGGCAGTTTGTCTCTAACCAAGAGGAAGACCTCAGCGTAAAAGATATAGACAGAACAAAGCCTTTTGTATATTTTGGCTCTTTCCAAGACCATCTGGGAGAGGACAAAAAAACAGGTGGAATAAAATCTAAAAACGAATGGGTGCATAAGGAGGACTGGGACTGTGTGATTTTTGATGAATACCATTTTGGTGCATGGCGAGACAAGTCTAAAGACCTTTTTGACAAAGAAGAAAAGGAAGAAATAGAGGAAATACAGCAAGAGATAAAAGAACTGGAAGCTGAAGAATCTGGTAAAGCGGAGGATTTTAGCTATTTTGATGAAGGGCTATTACCTATCACTACCAAGCATTATCTTTATCTTTCAGGAACTCCGTTTCGTGCCATCGCAGGGGGAGAATTTATAGAAGAACAAATCTATAACTGGACTTATTCTGATGAGCAAAAAGCTAAGGCAGAATGGAAGGGCGAGAACAATCCATATGCTTCACTCCCAAGAATGGTCATGATGACTTATCAGATACCTGATGAAATAAAGAATGTAGCTGCTAAAGGAGAGTTTGATGAGTTTGACCTCAATACTTTTTTCTCAACCGAGGGAAAAAATAAAGAGGCTGTTTTCAAATATGAAGATGAGGTACAAAAATGGCTGAACCTTATCCGTGGACAATTTTCGGGTAATATAGAGTCCGACCTAAAACAAGGTAAGAAAAAACCGCCAATGCCTTTTTCGGATACACGACTACTGGGGATTCTACAGCATACTTTTTGGTTCCTGCCTAATGTAGCATCCTGCTGTGCTATGGCAAATTTACTAGCCAAGGCACAGAATAATTTTTTCCATGATTATGATATTGTTGTGTGTGCAGGAAAAGAAGCAGGAATAGGTGTAGAAGCACTGAAGCCTGTGAAAAAAGCTATGGGTAATCCATTAAAAACTAAGACTATTGTCCTTTCTTGTGGGAAACTGACTACTGGAGTGTCCGTACCGCCATGGTCAGGAATTTTGATGCTGAGAAACACTTCTAGTCCAGAGACTTATTTCCAGTCTATTTTTAGAGTGCAGACACCTTGGGTTATCAAAAATCCAAATGGCGATAGTCCAAACCAGCAGGAAATCATTAAAAATGAATGCTATGTATTTGATTTTAGTATCAATAGAGCTTTGAAACAAGTGGCATCCTATGCCCATAGTCTTAATGTTAATCCTAATGTGTCTCCAGAAGAAAAGGTAGCAGAGCTTATCAGTTTCCTGCCTATATTGGCGTATGATGGAAGTAGTATGAAGGAAATAAATGCTGCGGATATCTTAGACATTGCTAGTAGCGGGACTTCTGCTACTCTGTTAGCTAGACGATGGGAGTCCTCATTATTGGTAAATGTAGACAATGTTACTTTGCAAAAACTTTTAAGTAATAAAGAGGCTTTGCAAGTATTAGAAAATATAGAAGGATTCCGAAGTCTGAGCCAAGATATAGAAACCATCATCAACAAATCTGAAAAAGTAAAGAAAACGAAGAAAGAGCTTGCAGAGGCGGGAGAAGAAATGGATTCTAAAACCAAAAAAGAAATAACAGAAGAAGAAAAAGAATACAAGAGTAAAAGGAAACAGATTCAGGAGAAATTGATAAAATTTGCAACAAGAATTCCTGTCTTTATGTATTTGTCTGAACATAGAGAACAGACTCTTAGGGATGTTATTACTAAATTAGAACCTGAGCTTTTCAAAAAAGTAACAGGGATAGAGGTGAAAGATTTTGAACTCCTGCAAAATTTGGGACTGTTTAATAGTGTGATGATGAATGATGCTGTATTGAAGTTTAAATACTATGAAGATGCCTCACTTGTCTACACAGGAAAAGTTACTTATGAAGGCTTACGATTCATAGGAGCGTTTGATACAGTAGTTCCTGTCAAAGAGTATGTAGAGGAATAAGTGAGTTATGTCTAATTATAATCAGGATTTAAAAGGAATAAAACTAAGGTTCAAGATAACTTCAAGAAAGAATTATCTTTGTAATTTAATGAGAAAAACATTCTTGTCTTTTGTTCTATTGTCAAGGGATTATTTAAACAACAAAATCAGAATAGGTCAGCCTAAAATGGAAAAAGAGAGGCTGTAATAAGTTTCATTGAAAGAAAGGTAAAAGCTATAGTATGGACTTGTTTAGAGCTGTCTTGTGGTTTGGGTAGTTTTCTTGTAGAGGATTTATAGAGAAAAGAGAATACTCCAAAAATAATTGAAATAGGAGAAAATACTCTGAGTCAAATTTCTGATAAATAGAAGCCAAAAGTTAATGAAATTTTAGAAAAATTAAAAAATCTCGGCTAAGAAAATGACTAAAAAAACGAGGATTTAGAAGATAAAAGAAGAACTAGCTAACGGATTAAGTTAGTAAGTTTTTCCAAAAGACAAAATCAATTATAATCTATATTAGTCACTACATGATTTTACAAAAAAAATAATTATGAGAAATATTGAATAGGCATAGAGATACTTCTATAGTAAAGAAAATAAGTCCGTATTAAAGTTTATTATTTAACACGGTCTTATATTTTTTATTTTAAAAGGCTTATACCTGAGTATTGTCAGGTTCAATCTCGTGAGCCTCAACTTCTATTATCCCACGCTTTACCTTGCCTTCAAAAGAGACAAAATAAATGCCCTTATTCGGTGTCCATTCCATACAGAAAAGCTCCGATGGACTGCTAAAGCCATTTCGTTTGATGTGATATAAAGCCCATTCCTTTGATTTTTCACTTCCTGCAAGACCACTCTCTACAAATTCTCCATTGTTTACAATTAAAAAAGAATCTGCCATTTTTCCTGTAGGAAGAACTGTAACTGCACCATTTGTTTCGAATAATACATCTTCAACATCAAACATTGAGAAAATACCCTTTTGTCTTAACAACATACGGAATTGTTCCATCTCTAGGCTATTTCTTTTGAAGTTTCCAAAGTTTATAATTCCTTTTTTAACAAGGAAATCACTCTTTCCCTTAATAAGATGTCTCATATATGCAGAACGCATCGCAAAACGAACGAGCATATTAAAGCCAGTCCACACAATCAAGGCAAATATAATATGCAACATTGACATATCTGGATTATACAATACACCACCGACTAATGCACCAATAACAAAGGCACTTACGGTGTCAAGTGGGGTTATCTGTGCCATCTGTGCTTTACCTGTGATTCGCAGAAAAGCCAAAATTCCTATCATGCCCGTAACTAGTTTTAGAGTGATACTTATATAGGGCTGTAA
>CAUQVP010000085.1:0-7667 GCA_963521545.1 uncultured Flavobacteriaceae bacterium
TTAAACAACTTTCACTACGAAATAGTTTTTCTTTCCTTTTTGAAGAAGAAGGAATTTCCCATTGATGAGGTTTTCTTCGCTCGTGATGAAGCTTTCATTTACTTTGGTTTTGTTCACCGAGATAGAATTTCCTGTAAGTTCTCTCTTGGCTTCGCCTTTTGAGGAGAGGAAACCTGTCTTTTCTGAAAGCAGACTCACGATATCCGCACCGATGATTTCCTGTTTGCTGACTTCTTTTTGTGGAACGCCGTCAAAAATTTCAAGGAAAGTCTGTTCGTCAAGTTTTTGTAAGTCATCCGAAGTAGAATTTCCGAAAAGAATTTTTGAAGCCTGAATAGCTTTCTCCAATTCTGCTTTTCCATGAACCAAAATAGTAAGTTCTTCGGCTAATTTATTTTGTAAAACTCTTAAATGCGGCGCCTCGCTATGCTGAGCTGTCAGCTGTTCAATTTCTTCTTTTGGAAGCATCGTGAAAATCTTGATATATCGCTCTGCATCAGCATCAGAAGTGTTTATCCAGTATTGATAGAATTTGTAAGGCGAGGTTTTTTCTGGGTCTAGCCAAACATTTCCACCTTCGGATTTTCCAAATTTAGTTCCATCAGCTTTCGTAATCAGCGGGCAAGTAAGCGCATAAGCTTTTCCTCCTGCGATACGGCGGATAAGCTCTGTTCCAGTGGTGATATTCCCCCATTGGTCAGAGCCACCCATCTGGAGCGTACAGTTTTTTTCTTTGTAGAGATGGAGGAAATCATAGCCTTGAATCAATTGATAAGAAAACTCGGTGAAGGACATTCCGTCTGTGTTTTCATTTGGGTCAAATCGTTTCTTCACGGAGTCTTTTGCCATCATATAATTAACGGTGATGTGCTTACCCACATCGCGAATGAAAGACAGAAATGAGAAGCCTTTCATCCAATCATAATTATTGACAAGCTCGGCAGCATTAGGAGCATCACTATCAAAATCGAGGAACTTTGAGAGTTGTTTTTTAATCCCTGTAATGTATTGTGCAAGCATTTCCTCTGTAAGCAGGTTTCTTTCAACGGATTTCCCAGATGGGTCGCCTATCATTCCTGTAGCTCCACCAACTAGAGCATAAGGCTTGTGTCCGCAGTTTTGGAAATGGCGAAGCATCATCACTCCTACCAAATGTCCTATGTGTAAAGAGTTGGCTGTAGGGTCAAATCCGATATACGCCGAACGAAGCCCTTCCATAAGGTGTTCTTCAGTTTCAGGCATTATATCCTGAATCATACCACGCCAACGCAGTTCTTCTACAAAGTTTTTCATTTTTAATAAAATTTAAAAATTAGTAATAAATATTCGGAAATTAGTTTTTTCAGCTTTAAAAATAAAAATTCACTCGGATGAAAATCCGAGTTACTCATGTTCTTCTATGATGTGTTTTAAACTCATTTTTTAATCTGAAAACAGCACAAAGGTAAAGAAAATATTTATTTTATTAGAAATATTGTTCAAAAGTTTTTCGGAATCAAGGCAAAATAATGAATATAAATCTTATTTTTGTTGTCTAAAATCAATTTTATGGAAAGAATAGCAAGTTTTACCGTAGATCATCTGAAAATGCAGAGAGGAATTTTCGTTTCTCGTAAAGATCATGTCGGAAATGAAGTGCTTACTTCGTTTGATATCAGAATGAAAAGACCATATAAAGAGCCTGTTTTGGGGATTGCAGAGATACACACGATGGAGCATTTAGCGGCTACATGGCTCAGAAACAGCGACTGGAAAGACAAAGTTATCTACTGGGGGCCAATGGGCTGTATGACAGGGAATTACCTTATTTTGGCTGGAGATTATGAGTCAAAGGACATTGTGGAGCTTATGACAAGAATGTTTAAATTCATCAGTGAGTTTGAGGGCGATATCCCTGGCGCATCTGAGGTGGAGTGCGGAAATGTCTACTGCAACAACCTTCTGATGGCAAGATACGAAGCAAAAAAATACTTGGAAGAGGTGCTTCTTAACTTAAAAGATGAAAATCTAAACTATCCGCAGTAATGTATTGTTTCAGAGATAGTTGTAATTTAAAAATGGTATTTTCTTTTATGAAAATACCATTTTTGTTTTAAGGAGAAATAAGCTGTAAATCTATACTTTTCCAATATTTTTTGGGCAGGAGTATGGTTTTAGAACGGACATCAGTGTAGAAAAAGAGATACATATTATCATCATTGTTCCACAGTGTTACGCTGTTTTCATAGCGGGAATTGGAAATGCTAAAACCTGTTCTTTTGAATTGAAAAAACGGAATAGATTCTTCTTTGGAATAATGAATGTTGTATATGGCATAGTCGCCATTTCTTTTTGGAAAAATAAAAGGATAGTTTGCTGCAGAAGCGGCAACGCCTACAATTGACTCATTTGGGTCTGTAATGCTGATATTTAGCTTTTCTAAATATTCTTTCAGATTATCAAATTCTTTGAAAATAGTATTCGTAGAGGCGATTTTATTCAGGTTGTCATCTAGAAAAAGTGTAGAATTTTTCTCACTGATGATATAGACCCTGTTCCCTTGTTCCGTTGGATAGCTTTGGATTTCCTTTGGAGCGAGGATTTTTTTCTTTATTTCAAAATCTTTTTTAGAAATGAAATCAATCGTTTCTTTACTCGTAAAACCAGTCAGATAATCTCCTTCATCTCTGACTTTGATGTATTTTTTTGGAAGTTTTATTCTGCTATCCAAATCCAGATTATTCAGAAGAAAGCCATTTCCACTAGAATGAGCATACATATAATCTTTTTTATCAATGCTAATGAGATAAGTATCAATGAGATAGTCTATTTTTTCCATTTTCCCAGTCTGTTTATTTGTGATTACAGCGCCTTTGTTTCCATTTAGAACGATGAAAGGCGACTCATTATCAATCAAACGAGATACCCATTGGTAGGATGGCGACAGGGTTTCGTTTCCATCTTTATCCACGATGCCGTATTGGTTATTCCACCCAAATTCATAGTAATTCTGCTGTGCATTTGCGGTCAATGCAAATAGCGAAAGAATAAGAAATAAAAAAGATTTCATAATGAAGAGAATTTTATAAAGGCAAATTTATTAAATAAATCTGATTTATAAGGTTTATTTTTTTTACTTTTGTCTTTTTATTAAAAGAGCAAATATTATGTCATCAGCGCCAAGTTTAGCAAAAGGAACTCGGGATTTTACGGCACAGGAAATTTACAATAGAAGATACATCATCGGTGTTTTGCAGCAGAATTTTGAGCTGTTTGGTTTTCAGCCTTTGGAGACGCCGAGCTTTGAGAATCTTTCTACACTTACTGGGAAATACGGAGAAGAGGGAGATAGACTGATTTTCAAGATACTTAATTCGGGAAATTTTACTTCTGATGTGGATGAGGAAACTTGGCAGAATAAGGATTTCAAAAAACTAACTCCACAGATTTCTGACAAGGCGCTTCGATATGATTTGACCGTACCATTTGCGAGATTTGTAGCTATTAACCATGGAAAACTTTCATTCCCGTTTAAGAGGTATCAGATTCAGCCCGTTTGGAGAGCAGACCGCCCACAGAAAGGGAGATTTAGAGAGTTTTACCAATGTGATGCGGATGTGGTAGGTTCAGAAAGTTTATGGCAGGAAGTGGAGCTGGTGCAGTTGTATCTAAAGAGTTTTGCAGAGCTGGGAATTCCTGTGAAAATCTGCATCAATAACCGAAAAATCCTCTCTGGTCTGGCGGAATATGCGGATATATCAGAGCAGTTGATAGACTTTACGGTTGCTTTGGATAAACTGGATAAAATCGGGAAAGATGGCGTAATCAAGGAAATGCAGGAAAAGGGAATTTCACAAGAAGCCGTAGAAAAGCTGAACTTCCTATTTGAAGGGCTTTCCATGAAGGATACACTTGCCCTGCTGAAAGAAAAATTTAAAGGAATAGAAGTTGGCGAAAAGGGAATAGAAGAGCTGGAATTTGTATTGAATAAAGCGCTGGAACTGGGTGTAAATGAGGAGGTTTTGGTTTTTGATATTACCCTTGCCCGTGGTTTGGACTACTACACAGGAGCGATTTTTGAAGTAAAGGCTCAGGGCGTTCAGATGGGGTCTATCGGCGGCGGCGGAAGGTATGACAATCTTACGGAGGTTTTCGGTGTGAAGGGAATTTCGGGGATTGGGATTTCATTCGGATTGGATAGAATTTACCTTGTTATGGAGGAATTGGGGCTTTTTGCTGACAATAAAACGCCTAAAATAGAATACCTTTTTGCAAATTATGGCGATGAAGAGGCAACCGAAGCGATGAAAGTAATCCAAAAACTAAGAGCCAAAGGAGTTTCAGCAGAGCTATACCCAGAAAATGCCAAACTGAAAAAACAATTTACCTACGCCGAGAAGAAAGGAATTCCAGAGATAGTTTTTTATGGAGGTGATGAGATTAAAAACCAACAGGTTACCGTGAAAAACTTGGACAGCGGAGAGCAGAAAACAATAGGTTTGGAGGAGTTTTTGAGATAAAAAATAAAGTTTAACAAAGATAAAGACAAATAACAAAATAAATAATTATGTCTAATTACATAGAAACAGAACAGGTTTCATTTCAGGATTTTAGAAAGCAAGTTTTAGATGATTATCGTTTGGGAAGAATTTCCCGCGAGGCAAGTTATTTAACAAGAAAAGAGGTTCTTACAGGAAAGGCAAAATTTGGGATTGTAGGAGATGGGAAGGAACTTCCGCAGTTAGCAATGGCAAAGGTTTTCCGTGAGGGAGACTGGCGTTCAGGATATTACCGTGACCAGACTTTTGCAATGGCAGTGGGCGTTTTGAGCGTGGATGCATTTTTTGCTCAGCTCTATGCAGATACTGATGTGGAGCGCGAACCCGCTTCGGCAGGGAGACAGATGCCGTGCCATTTTGCGACTCGTTCTTTGAATGAAGACGGAAGCTGGAAAGATTTGACACAGATTAAAAATATTTCATCCGATATATCGCCTACAGCAGGGCAGATGCCGAGACTTCTTGGGCTGGCTTTGGCATCTAATGTTTATAAAGAAGTAAAATTCCAAGGCTCTGAAAAATTCTCCCACAATGGGCAGGAAGTGGCTTTTGGGACAATTGGAGATGCATCTACGGCAGAAGGGCATTTTTGGGAAACTATCAATGCAGCGTGTGCTTTGCAGGTGCCGATGATTATGTCTATATGGGATGACGGCTACGGAATTTCTGTTCCTACACACAACCAAAGAGCAAAGGAAGATTTATCTGAAATTTTAACTGGTTTCCAAAGAAAAGAAGGCGACAAACAAGGATGCGAGGTTATCCAAGTAAGAGCGTGGGATTATCCAATGCTTTTGGAGGCTTATGCCCGTGCAGAGCAGCTTGCAAGGGAGGAAAGCATACCTGTGATTTTGCATATTATAGAAGTTACACAGCCGCAGGGACACTCTACATCTGGTTCTCATGAGAGGTATAAGGATGAGGAGAGAATGAACTTTGAGACAGAGTTTGATTGTCTTAATAAATTTAGAGAATGGATTTTAAATTATTCCATCCAAATAGATGGCGAAGAGCAGACACTTTCTTCTGTGGAAGAGCTGGATGAGATAGAAAAAGAAGCGAAAGCCTTTGTGAGAGAACAGCAGAAGAAGGCTTGGGCGGAATATAGAGCCTCAATAGACCATATCCAAAACCAAGTTTTACCATTGGTAAAACAGTTTGAAAATCAGCCAGAAGTTGCTGCGTTGTTGGAGAAGTTTTCGGCACTGGTTACAGTAGGCAAAAAGGATATTTTTGCATTGGTGAGAAAGGTGCTTTGGGCTACAAGAGAGCAAAATAGCAGCGAGAGACAAAATCTAGTGCAGGTTTATGAAAGAATTTCAGAGAAAGAGGCTGATAATTATTCATCTCATTTGTATAGTGAATCAGAGAGGAAGGCTGTAAATATTCCAGAAATAAAACCAGTTTTCAGCGAAGATTCTCAGATTTTGGATGGAAGAGTAGTGATCCGTAATAATTTTGACAAGATTTTTGAGAAATATCCAGAAACATTAATCTTTGGTGAAGATACAGGAAGCATTGGTGATGTGAACCAAGGACTAGAAGGGATGCAGGAAAAATACGGCGAAACCAGAATTGCAGATACAGGAATCCGTGAAGCGACTATTTTAGGGCAGGGTGTTGGTCTGGCAATGAGAGGTTTAAGACCGATAGCAGAAATCCAGTATTTGGATTATGTTTTATATTGTCTGCAAGGGATGAGCGATGATTTGGCGACTTTACAATACAGAACCAAAGGCGGTCAAAAAGCTCCTGTTATCGTGAGAACCCGCGGACACCGTTTGGAAGGTGTATGGCATTCAGGGTCGCCTATGGCGGGAATTCTGAATTTGGTAAGAGGAATGATGGTTTTAGTACCGAGAAACCTTACCCAAGCGGCAGGATTCTATAACATGATGCTGAAGTCTGATGACACAGCACTTATCATAGAACCACTGAACGGATACCGATTGAAAGAGAAACAACCAGACAACATCGGTGAATTTACCGTGCCTGTCGGAAAGGTGGAAATCACCAGAGCAGGGAAGGATATTACGCTGGTGACCTACGGTTCTACTTGGAAAATCGTAACGGAAGCCGTGGAAGAATTAGCAAAACTGGGTATAGATGCTGAGGTGATAGATGTTCAGTCGCTATTGCCGTTTGACCTGTCAGAGGAAATCAGCGAAAGCGTGAAGAAAACCAATCGTCTGGCAGTAATAGATGAAGATGTAGAAGGCGGAGCTTCGGCGTATATCATGCAGCAGATTTTGGAGAAACAAGGGGCGTTTAGATACTTAGACAGCAAACCGCTGACCATAGCTGCTAAAAACCACCGACCAGCCTACTCATCGGATGGGGATTATTTCTCTAAGCCATCTGTGGAAGACATCGTAGAAAAAGTTTATGACCTTTTCCATGAAAGCAACCCAGCGAAATTCCCTAAAATATTATAAATTTAAAGCAAAATGAAAACCTCCCTTTTTAAAGGAGGTTTTTTATTTTGTGAGATTATGTTTTACCACCAATCCAAGTTTGATATAACTGTTTCTACTGCCCATTCTGGCTTTTTCTTCCAACCCTCTGGCGGGGCTTCTTTTATGCTGTCTGGGACTGGATATTCTAATAATATCTCTGATAAATTGATTTCATCATATACATATCTTACTAAAAATCTTTTATGAATAAGTTCTTCTGATTCTCCATCTATAGTAGAACCATACCATAGTTTATTTCTAACATTATATTTATAATAAGAAATATCAGCTCCCTTTAGACGCTTACGATATTTATATATATATCCTATTGTATATCTTCCTTTTTCTCTTAATTTAGGCTGGTCCATAAATAAATCTTTCATAAATATCCCTACAACTAATAATCCAAATCCTATTAGGATATATTTGCTTATTTTATTTATTTTGTTATTATCCATTTATTTAGGATTTAAACCAAATCTCTATTTTTTATTTTGAGAACTGATTTTTAAAAATCGGACAGCAAGCAGTGTAGCAGAAATGGTAAGACCTATCCCAAAGGCTACCCACATACCATAAGCGCCCATTTTCATAGTTATACAGAGGAAAAATCCTAACGGAAGCGTTACCACCCAGTAGGCGATGAATGTAATGACACTCGGTATTTTTACAT
>CAUQVP010000086.1:0-7642 GCA_963521545.1 uncultured Flavobacteriaceae bacterium
CAGCCTAAAAATCCTCACTCCCAAAAGCAGACTGACAAACTGCATCGCCCTATGAAGAAAAAGGTTTTTCATTCAGAAATTGTTTAAAATCTGTAAATCACCTCTTTATGAAATCCTTTGAGCATTTTTTCAGCCTTCTGATAATCCTTAGTAAAGCCTAGAATATAGCCTCCACCCCCACTACCACAAAGTTTGAGATAGTAAGCATTGGTATCCAATCCTTTTTTCCATGCGTTGAAAACACTATCTGGAATCATCGGTCGGAAATGCTCATACGCCCATTTAGAAAGAGCTTTCATGTTCTTAAAAAACGGCGTCATTTCCTTGTTCAAAAAGGACTGAATGCAGGCATTATTATACTTGATAAACTCCTCTTTCAGGGTTTTTCTAAATCCTTCGTTTTTTAATTTTTCAAAGAAAATCTGAACCATTGGCCCTGTTTCTCCCACTACGCCAGAATCGATAAGAAAAATCGCACCTTTTCCTTCGTTTTCTTCTGGAATTTCCACTCTGCCCACATTTTCTTTGTTTTCTATCAAAATAGGTAGGTTCATGTAGCAGATTAGCGGATCTATCCCCGAACTTTTGCCGTGAAAAAAACTTTCCAGCTCTCCGAAAACTTTTTTCAGTTCCTTCAATTCGTTTTTCCCGATTTTTTCGGGTTTATGCTGAACCACGGAATATCGGTCAAAAATAGCCGCTACCAAAGCCCCAGAACTCCCCACGCCATATCCCTGCGGAATATTAGAATCGAAAAACAATCCGTTTTCAATATCTTTCTTTAAAGCCGATAAATCTAATCTGAACTGCTCGGAAAGTTCTAATTTTGCTAAATATTCCCAATATTTTTTCAGAGATTCATTGGATTTTTTTTCAAACTCTGATTTGAGAGCAGAAAACTTGAAACAACCTTTATAAAAGCTATATGGCAGGGTCAATCCCTGAGAATTTTCGATAATCCCATACTCCCCAAAAAGGAGAATTTTAGCATAAAAAAGAGGATTCGGCATTGTTATTTTATTTTTTATAAAATTGATTTAACTAATATATTGAGTGACCACAGAATAACCAACACTCCCACTCCTATAAACATCGCTTTCGTAGGAAGTTTTCCTGCCAGTTTTGCTGCCAATGGTGCCGCCAGCATTCCACCAAGAACCAGCCCCAAAATAACCTGCCAATGGCTCAGCCCTAAAAAAGCAAAAAATGTAAGAGCACTAGCAAATGTAATAAAAAACTCTGATAAACTGACCGTTCCAATCACAAATCTCGGCGTTTTCCCTTTCGAAATCAGTGTCGTCGTCACCAAAGGCCCCCAGCCACCACCAGCAAAAGAGTCCAAAAAACCACCAAAAAATGCCAGCCAGCCTACATTTTTCAATTTTTTAGTTTCTTTTTTCTTTCCAAAAACCCTTACCAAAATTCTCACCCCAAGTAAAAAAGTGTAAAATGCAAGTATTGGTTTGATGATATGAGTGTATTCCAAACTAAACATGGACAATAAAACTGCCCCCGAAACTGCGCCTATCACACCTGGGATGATTAGAAATTTCAGGAGTTTTTTATTCACATTCCCGAATTTATAATGACTTAGCCCAGATGCCCCACTCGAAAACATCTCCGCCGTATGAATACTACCACTAATGGCAGGAAGCGGAACCCCCGCACTCAGCAGCGCTGCTGTAGAAGTAAGTCCATAGCCCATTCCCAGAAGCCCGTCTATAAGCTGCGCCACGAAACCTATGAGAATCATCCAATAAAACAGCCCATCTATTTCTCCTACGAGCCATTTTATTCCTGTTGAAAATTCATCGTAAGAAATAAATAGATTTAAAATATTCCCAAGTATCAGAATAAAGAAAGCTGCAATGCTTGTAAATGCAATCTTCTTCCAATGACTTCCTGTATAGTTCTGAATATCAGTAGACTGAACATCATCGACTTGAATATAAAAATCATTAAACTCTGGATAAAGAAGTGCATTTATGAGGATTCCTCTATTTTTGGCTTCTTTGGCTATTTTTTTGGTTTGTAAAGTATCTTTCAGGGTTATGAAAACCAATTCTTGATTTTCTAAATCCGATTTTTCAAAAGTTTTTTGAGCGATAAACAGATTAGCACAGACCTCTCTGAGTTCCTCTATCCTATCGTCTATCTGCTCCCCAACCACTAAAATTTCAGAATTGGGAGCGTTTTCAAGGATGTAAAGCACCTGCTCAAACGCCAATTCCCCACCGCCGACGATGAGGATTTTTCTGTCTACCATGTTTAGAAAAACAGGTAAATGCTGCGCTATATATTTACTTCCTTCCTGAGAATTCATCCATTATAATCCTTCAATCTTATCAGTAAGGTTGTCTATAAAATTTTGTAACGGCTTCTCTACCATCATTTTAATAAATGGATTGAACTGCCCTTCGAATAATATTTGGACTTCGGATTTATTTTCAGAAACCGCATCCATCTGCCCTGTTAGAGCAAAATCCAAGGAAGGGTTTCCTGATGTAAGCACCACCTTCTTGTCCTCCACCATTTCTAAGATTTTCAGTGCAATTTCGGGCATTCCTTTTAGACCGAATTTAAAGCCGTTTTCTGTTGTTTCAAAAGAAACTAAGCTTTCTGGCATCAGATGTTTATAGTCTTCAGGTTTTTTCAGCATTTCGAATAAATCTTTTGTAGATTTATTTACCATCACTTTTCTTCCTTCTAATTTCATTTTTTATATTTTTGCAATAATATTAACTTCAAAGATTCAGCAAATGTATAAAGTTTTTATCAATGAAAAAAAATTATCCATCAATAATCTTCCTAATGATGATGAAAAAAGTATCGCTTACGAGGATTTTGCGTCCATAGAAACGGCTATGGATATCTTGGAAAACTCTTCGTGTAAATCTGTAAACCTCTACGGCGAAGACCCTGATAAAATTTGGGATGATTTCCACGATTCTTTTACTAATATAGAAGCAGCAGGCGGTATCGCGAAAAATGATGAAAACAAAGTTCTCTTCATCTACAGACTAGGAAAATGGGATTTACCAAAAGGAAAACTAGAACCTAACGAATCCCTTGAACACGCGGCTGTAAGGGAAGTAGAAGAAGAAACAGGAATTCAAAACTTGAAATTACAGAACTTCATCGGATCTACTTATCACACTTACAGGGAAAGAG
Source organism: uncultured Flavobacteriaceae bacterium (assembly GCA_963521545.1). GTDB lineage: Bacteria > Bacteroidota > Bacteroidia > Flavobacteriales > Weeksellaceae > JABCPE02. The sequence continues at coordinate 3,172 of CAUQVP010000086.1, forward strand.
AAAACAATGCTCAGATTCTAAAAACCACTTTTTGGTATCTGATGAAAAGCACTGACAGCAAAGAACTTATCCCACAAACCGAAGAAGGCATCACAAAAGTAGAATGGAAATCTAAAGATGAAATCCTCTCCGAGGTTCTTCCAAATACTTTTAAAAATATTGAATTGATTTTAAAAGAAGCAAAAATCATTTAAAACAAAAAAACTCTCAAAATTGAGAGTTTTTTATGTTAAAAAAGACCATTTAATTCGGCATCTATTCTATCCAAAATATATCCGAAATCCTCTTCTCTTTCCACAAAATCCAAATCATTTACATCTATAATCAGGAGTTTTCCTTCTTTGTAGCTATTGATCCATGCTTCGTATTTATTATTAAGCCTCATCAGATAATCGATGCTTATTCCTGTCTCATAGTCCCTGCCTCGTTTTGCTATCTGGCGTGTAAGCGTGGAAATATTCGCTCTAAGATAAATCAATAAATCTGGCGCTGAAACAAACCCTTTCATCAGCTCAAAAAGAGAAGAATAATTCTGATAATCCCTCTCCGAAAGCAGGTTCATCTCGTTAAGATTTTCCGCAAAAATATAGGCATCTTCATAAATTGTTCTGTCCTGAATGATATTTTTCCCGCTCTCTCTAATCTCTTTAACCTGTCTAAATCTACTTCCCAAAAAGTAAATCTGCAGAGCGAAAGACCATTTTGACATATCTTGATAGAAATCATCCAAATAGGGATTGTGATCCACATCCTCAAACTGGGCGCTCCAGCCGTAGTGTTTCGCCAGCATGGTCGTAAGTGTAGTTTTTCCTGCTCCTATATTTCCTGTAACTGCTATATGCATATCTTCTTTCTTAAAAAATAAATTTTATAATAAACACTAAACTACACGCTGCTATTTTACTTTTATTTCGTAAATCTTATCCCAGTTTTTCCCTGTAATCAGCATATTATCACCCTTAAACGCTATTCCATTCAGCACATCATCAGCATCGGTAGAGTGTTTTTTATTGATTTCTGTCAAATCTATTTTGCCTACTACTTCGCCGTTTTCTGGGTTTATTTTCAGAATATATGGTCGCTGCCAGATGTTTGCATAGATAAATCCATCGTGATATTCCAGCTCATTGATTTTTTCATAAACCTCTGACGGCCCCGCTATGGAGATCGTTTTCACTATTTTCTGAAGATTGTCTGGAGATATGAAATAGATATTCTTTGTCCCATCAGAAAGAATAAGATTTTTCCCATCATAGGTCAGCCCCCAGCCCTCTGTCAGTCTGCTAGGGTAGTTAAATTCTGATAATTTTTTAAGGGTGTTTTTATCATAAATAAAGCCCTTTCTGTGCTGCCAAGTAAGCTGGTATATTTTATCGCCTACTATGGTGCTTCCCTCCCCAAAATACTCATCATCCAGCTTGGTTTCTGCTGTATTGGTCGTAGAACCCAGTGTATATTTTATCACCTTGGACTCCCCTGTCTGCCCATTACTTCCATAAATGGTATTTCCCTCCAACTGGAAGCCCTGAACGAAGTTTTCTGCATTGTGTGGGTATTCTGCTACCACCTCATAAGTCAGCTCTTTTTCAGGAGTTTTTGAAAGCACATTGATAACCGCATCTATGGATAGATTTTCCCCTGATTTAGTTCTCACATTGATAGTCACAGCATTGTCCCCCAATGTAAAAAACGCTGGGTCTATCTTCAAAATCGCTGTTTCCTTGTCTCCAAAACTTATGCTTATACTCTCCGCATTATCAGTAACTTCCTTTGGGAAAGTAATCATATCTCCAAAATGGTATCCTTTGGTCTCCATAGCCAGATTATACTCATTCATGCTATCTAAAATCATCTTATCTTTGCTACAAGATGCCAATAATACCAACGCCAAAACGCCCTTAAAAATACTTTTTTTCATCATTTGAAAAGTTTATCTAAAAATCGCCCAAATTTAAGGATTTTTTGAGTTTAGAAAAAATTTAATTTACATTTCCACTAATCTACTTATTCACAATCTCTTATCCAATCCACTTTCAGAAAAAACTAAAAATCCCTCCAAAAGAGGGATTTCTTTATTTATTCAGCACCTTTTTCAGGCGGTTATAGATTTCTTCGTATGCTTCGGTCACCTCGCCCAAATCTCTTCGGAAACGGTCTTTGTCCAGCTTTTTCATGGTATCTTTATCCCAAAGACGGCAGGTGTCTGGCGAAATTTCATCCGCCAAGATGATTTCTCCATTTCGTGTTTTACCAAGTTCTACTTTAAAATCAACCAAAATGATATTCATTTTATCAAATAAATCTATCAGAATTTCATTAATTCTAGCTGTTAGCGCATACATTTTGTCAAGTTCCTCTCTCGTCGCCGCGCCCAAAAATATCGCGTGATAATCGTTTATCAGCGGGTCTCCCAGCGCATCATCTTTATAACAGATGTCAAAAATGGTAATCGGTGATTTTGTGCCTTCTTCAACGCCCAAACGCTGAGCCATACTTCCCGCCACATAGTTTCTCACAATCACCTCCAAAGGAATAATACTCACCTTTTTAACCAGCTGTTCGCGGTCATCTATCTGCTTGATGAAATGAGTAGGAATTCCCTTTTCGTTCAGATATTCAAAGATAAGCGTAGTGATGGCGTTATTCATCTGCCCTTTTTTATCCACTTGTCCTTTTTTTTGGGCATTGAACGCCGTGGCATCATCTTTAAATCTCACAACCACCTCATCAGGCTTTTCTGTAGCGAATATTTGTTTGGCTTTTCCTTCGTAGAGCATTTCTTTTTTTAAGTCCATTTTTATTAATTTTTTTGAGTTGCTAAGTTAATTTTTATTTCCTTTAATTCCAAACGATTTAAAACCGAAAAAAGCCCTTTTCAAACAACATTTGTCTAAAAAAGGCTTTTCATCATTATATGTTAATCCAAATTTTCTATAAGTGTGCGCAGATTTTTCAAATCTTTTTTGGATAACGAAGGGCGGAGTTTTTCTATCTCCAAGATACTTCTTCGCAGAGCATCCAGTGTGCCGTCATAGTAGACATTATCCACCTTTGGATAAAGGTATAAATCACATGTCTGACCCATGAAATGCAGCAGCTGTTTCTGTAATTCCTCGTTTTCAAAAACAGAAACCTGTCCATAGATATCGCTGCAGAACTGCGGAATGGCTTGTTTTAGGTTTTCTGACTTCAAGGCACCATCAAGAGCCAAATTCGGTTTTTTCTCCATATGCATAGTCTTGTAGGCTGAATTGTATTTAGGGAATTCTCTTGCTTCCGCTTCAAATTCTTCTGGTTCAAGAGCTCTCACCTCAGTCGCCTCCTCTATCTTCGGTGCTTTTTCAGGATCAAACGCCTCTACTTCTTTCACATATTCCTTAAAGAATTTTACCATTTTTTTATACTCTTCCTTACTTATATGTTTGGTTTTCAAATGGTTTTTCAGGATTGATTTATAATTTAATTTCAGAAGCGCTATAGTTTTTTTTCTGCCCTCTCCCGATGTATAGTCTTCTTCATTGGAACGAAAAGCTGTAATCTGATGAAAAAGATAATCATTATCTAAACCATTATTTTTATATGCATTCGTATTATATACATCCAGCAAAGGATCAACAGCATAGCCTTCTTCTGATGCATCAATCGCTGAACAATCATGTTCTTCTTCTCCTCTTGCTGTTGCTATTGCTGCTGCTTTTTTCTCTCTTTCAACAAAACCTTTTTCTATCTGCTTGGTATCCAAAGTCATAGATAAATTCAAAGGCTCATTTTTAGTTAAATTAAAGGTAACCTTATCTCCCTTTTCTTTAATAGATATAGAAAGTATCAGACCTTTTTTGGTATTTCCGCTGAATACTTTACTAAAATTGTCATAACTGCTGGTTTCATCCACACAGACCTCCATAATAATTTTTTCTTCTTCACTCAAAACTCCATCGTAGTAGTTACAAGAAACGCCTCCTACTTTTCCTTTGTTATTAGTTTTAGTAAAATCAACCTTAATGTCTACATCTTCCATACTTAGAGGACTCATTGCTATGGTTTTGTCCACCGCATCTATCATCGCCCAAAAAGGAGTTTTTTTCCCAAAAAACACATAGTAACTACCGATAGCATACGGATAATCTTCCATTTTAGGTTTAATTCTCAGCATACCATATGATGAGGAATGATAATACTCCAAAGTGCCCAATTCATCCAGAATCCTTCTAGCTTCTTTACCATTGGCTGCATCCTGTTCGTAGACCAGTTTTCTATCAAATTTCACGGTTTCCATCTGCCCAAAAGCAAGCGAAACCACGAATAAACCGAATGTAAAAAATAGTTTTTTCATAATATTTTATTTTAATCTGTTTTCTTAAAAAATCACTCAACTAAATTAAGGTTTTTTCAGAAATGAATAAAATATTTTTTCGTTTTTCTGCAAAAAAGCACTATAGCTCTGTAATCATAGGTATAACTATAGACTTGT
>CAUQVP010000087.1:0-7632 GCA_963521545.1 uncultured Flavobacteriaceae bacterium
GAAACTTTTTATACAGAAAAATCTGATGCTGATATTCAGGATATCGTAAGCTGTATAAAAGATGGAGAAAAACTCTCAACGCCTATTGGTAGAGGTTTTGGGAAGAGGAGAGGACTGGCTTCGCAGGAGTTTTATATAAAAAATACGGAAGAAATCAAACAGGCTTTTCGCCAGTATCCAGATGCATTTGAGGCATATACGGAGCTGTTGCAGAAATTTGAGCCTTATACCTTGAAGCGAGATGTTTTGCTTCCTGAATTTGATATTCCAGAGGAGTTTCAGCACGAAGATGATTTGAAAGATGGCGGAAAACGCGGAGAAAACGCCTATTTACGGCATTTGACCTATGAAGGAGCAAAGAAAAAATACGGAGAAGTTACAGATGAGATAACAGAGCGTTTGGATTTTGAACTGGAAGTAATTGCTAAAACGGGCTATCCAGGGTATTTCCTTATCGTTCAGGATTTTTGTAATGAGGCAAAAAATATGGGAGTTTCTGTGGGGCCTGGGCGTGGTTCTGCGGCAGGTTCTGCGGTGGCATACTGCATCGGAATTACTAATGTAGACCCTATAAAATACGATCTCCTTTTTGAGCGTTTTCTGAATCCAGAGCGTATTTCCATGCCCGACATTGATATAGATTTCGATGATGAGGGAAGGGACAGAATCATCAAATGGGTAATTGATAAATATGGGCAAAGTAATGTAGCTCAGATTATTACCTATTCTGTTTTGGGTGGAAAATCTGCGATAAAAGATGCGGGAAGGGTCTTGGATGTGCCGATTTTTGAAACGAATAACATCGCAAAACTCGTTCCGTCTGTGCCAGGGATGAACATCGCAAAAGCCCTTTCGAAATACGATAAATTAAAGGATGAGGACAAAGTTTTGGTGGATGAGATGAAGGCTATCTTGGAGAACCCGAAAGACAGCCGTTATCGTGTTTTGGATTCTGCAAGGAAAATGGAAGGCTGTATCAGAAACACGGGAATTCACGCCTGCGGGGTGATTATCACGCCTGAGGATATTTCCAATCTTGTACCTATTTCCATCGCAGCGAAAGATGCGGATATTTTGGTTTCTCAGTTTGACAACTCGGTGGCGGAGAGTGCAGGACTGCTGAAAATGGACTTCCTTGGTTTGAGGACTTTGACCATTATCAAAGATGCTTTGAAACTCATTAAACAAAGATATAATATTGACATAAATCCAGATGAAATTCCGCTGGATGATGTGAAGACTTATCAGCTTTTCAAGGAAGGAAGAACGGTTGGGATTTTCCAATACGAAAGTGCTGGAATGCAGAAATATATGAGGGATCTGAAACCAACGGTTTTCGCTGACCTTATTGCGATGAACGCGCTGTACAGACCAGGGCCGATAAAATACATCCCGAACTTTATCAACAGAAAGCACGGCGTAGAAGAAATAGTCTATGACCTCCCAGAAACAGAGGAATATCTGAAAGAAACTTACGGAATTACCGTTTATCAGGAGCAGGTGATGCTTTTGTCACAGAAATTGGCCAACTTTACCAAAGGTGAAGCCGATACCCTGCGTAAAGCCATGGGGAAAAAGCAGAGAAATGTCTTGGATAAAATGTATCCGAAATTCATAGAAGGAGGAAAGGCGAATAATCTGGATGAAACCAAATTACAGAAAATCTGGAAGGACTGGGAGGCGTTCGCAGAATATGCTTTTAACAAGTCGCACTCCACATGTTACGCCCTGATAGCCTATCATACAGCTTATCTAAAAGCCAACTACCCAGCCGAATATATGGCGAGTGTGATGAGTAATAACATTAACAACACTGCCCAAATCACCATGTTTATGGAAGACTGTAAATCTATGGGCGTGGATGTTCTGGGGCCGGATGTGAATGAAAGCCAATACAAATTCTCGGTAAATGAGAAAGGGCAGATTCGTTTCGGACTTGGGGCGATAAAGGGAATAGGCGAGGGGCCAAGCGAAGCCATAGATCAGGAAAGACAAAAGGGCAAATTCAAGGATGTTTTTGATTTTTTTGAGCGGATTTCTTCATCACAGGTAAATAAGCGAGTGGTGGAAGGGCTGGTAATGGCAGGCGCTTTTGATGAACTGGACATTTACCACAGAGCCCAGTATTTAGAGCCAGACAGCTCAGGAAAGACGGCTGTTGAAAAACTCCTCAGATATGGACAAAACTATAATGAAAGTAAGTCCTCTGTGGAAAATTCCCTCTTTGCGGATATGATGGAAGAGGTTCAGATAGAGCGCTTTAAAATCGAGCCTCAGCCAGAATGGTCTAATATGTATAAACTTAATAAAGAAAAGGAGACCATTGGGTTTTATCTTTCTGCCCATCCGATAGATGAGTTTAAGTATCAATATAAGTTCATGCAAGGCTCTTTGAGTAAAAGAAGCATTATAGAAAAAGAGAGAAAGAATGAACCAGAAGAGCATTTGAATGTGGCCGATGCTGGAATGGATGCAGATATTTTAGAGGATGAAAATATAGATTTCGGTATGGATGCCGAGTCAGAAGAAATGGTGGAAGAAACGACCAAAAAAATAGAACCGAGAGGCTTTCATAACTTCCTAAATCTGGATGAGGTGGAAAATTATAAATCTACCATCATCGCGAACAATGTTCCAGAGACCAATCTCAGCTGGAAAGACCGCCAAAATAATATGAATAAAGGCAAAGAATACACCGTGGCGGGAATGATTACGGAGTATACCGTTCGGGATGGGAAGCGTGGCGGCGAAAAGGTGGCTTTTCTGACCTTGGAGGACTACGCAGGTTCGTGCTCTTTCCGTCTGGGAGACAGAGATTATATGAGGCTGAAAGACAAGATAGCTCCACAGCGATTTGTGATTTTAAAGATAAAATATTCCGTTTCGCAGGATGGAAGATGTTTTGTGAATGTGAACGATGTTTTGGAACTAAGGGATGCATTTGATAAATTTGCAAAATCTCTGACTGTTGTAATGCCAGTTCAGGATTTGAAAAAAGAGGATATAGAGTTTTTCAGAAATGAAATACTTACCAATAAAGGCGAGCATAAACTCAGCTTTTATATTAAAAATTCTGAGGATAACAGCATCATAGAGCTGGTATCTATGCAGCATAAAATAAGAATTGATGATAATGTATTGAAGATGATATACAAGGTCGGTAGATACGATGTGTTTTTGAACTAAATAAATTTTTGGATAAAATAAATATAAAATGATAGCAGTTTTTAAAAAAGAACTTTGGGCTTATTTTGGGAATTGGAGTGCGTGGGTCATCATCGCATCTTTCAGCCTTTTAGGAAGCTTGTTCTTGTTTTTCTTTGAGAATAATTTTAACTTTTTTGATATAGGTGCGGCTTCTATGCAGACTTATTTTGTGCTGGTTCCGTGGCTTTTTATGTTCATCATTCCTGCGCTTAGTATGAAAACTCTGGCAGAAGAGCAGCAGTCAGGAACGCTTGGTTGGCTTTTTTCTCAGCCTTTAAAATTGACAGAGGTTATCGGTGGTAAATTCCTGTCTGTATGGCTGATAGGCGTTTTGTGCCTGTTGCCTTCCATCGTGTATTTTAATACGATTTCTACGCTCAGCATTCCAGAAGGAAATATAGATTTCGGGATGACTTTGGGCGGATATGTAGGATTGTTGCTGCTTATAGGAGCATTCACAGCGGTTGGGATTTTGGCATCAGCCTTATCATCCAACCAAGTGATGGCGTACCTTATAGGCGTTTTTTTATGTTTTTTCATGTTTTTTGGAATAGAGCAGTTGGCTTCGTATAAATTGCTGGGCGGTGGAGATTATATCCTTCAGAACTTTGGTTTTTATTATCATTATATCGCCTTTACGAGAGGTTTGATAGACACTAAAGATGTGTTTTATTTCGGGTTGATAATATTTTTAGGGCTAAAAGCAGCCATGTTTTTTGTTGAAAGAAAAAAATAAAATATTCAAAATAAGAAGAAAGGAAATGAAGTAGGCGATTTTGAAAAAATGTATAAAATAATATGAAAAATAAGAAAATAATAATATCTATTGGGATTGTTTTAGTTCTGCTTGTTGGGATTTTTGGTTTCTCCACAAGGATAGACCTTACCCAAGAAAAAAGATACACTCTTACAGACTCCACGATAAAAACCCTGAAAGCGGTAAAAAAACCGATGATGATAGAGGTTTATCTCGATGGCGATTTCCCAGCGAGTTTTAAGCAGTTACAGAACGAAACCAAATTCATGCTGGAAGAATTCCGAAAAATCAATCCAAAGATAGACTATAAATTCATAGACCCTATTAAGGAAAAAATATCGAGAGATACGCTGGAAGCTATGGGCATGGAGCCGTCTATTTTACCTAATATGAAAGATGGTAAAATCTCTGAAATCGTCCTTTTCCCATATGCAGCGGTGAAGTATAATACCTATGGGACGGCTATTCCTCTGATTATCCAGCAGACAGGGATAGATGCATCGGAACAGCTGAATAAGTCTATTGAGAATTTGGAATACAACTTTGTTTCCACTATTAAAACCATGATTACCGAAAAGAGAAAAAATGTAGGATTTTTGGTAAATCATGATGAGCTTAGACCAGACCAGTTTCAGGGCTTCTTGCAGTTGGCTTTGGATAATTATAATGTAGGGCCGATTATTCCACACACCAGAGGAGAACTCACCATGGAAGATGTTCCTACGCTCCAAAAAATGGACGCCATAGTAATCGCCAAGCCGCGAAAGCCTTTTACTAATCAAGAAAAAGTGATTCTTGACCAATACATTATGAATGGAGGTAAAACCCTATGGATGCTGGATGCTGTGAATGCAGATATGGACACACTCTACCATTCCAAAAAAATAATGGCTTATCCGCAAGACCTTAACCTAACGGATTTTATGTTCAACTATGGTCTGAGAATCAATTCTGCCTTGGTTAAAGATTTCCAAAAAGCGGCTCTTAGGAGAATAGTGGTTGGAGAGATAGCGGGTAACCCTCAGTATGCTAGCCTGTTGTGGCCGTATTTCCCGCTTGGGATTAACGAGACAGGAAATCCTATCACTAGAAACATAAATCCTTTGAAATTTGAGTTTCCAACAGCCATAGATACTTTGGGAAGACCAGGAATTAAAACCCAAGTTCTCTATGAATCTAGTAACAGAACGACTCTGAAATCTACGCCTAATTATGTAGAACTGAGCGAGTTGCAGAATATAGATAGCCTTAGTGTGATGGAAAAACCATCTACGCCGAAGATTTTTGCAGTGGCTTTGGAAGGGAAATTTAATTCTGCTTATGCCAACAGAAGTGAGAAAAATGAATATCCAAAGTTCAAAGCAAAAAGTGGCGAGAATAAAATGATAGTTATCTCCGATGGAGATGTCGCTAGAAACCAAGTCATCAGAGGAGAACCGCTTCCTTTGGGCGAAGATCTGATGACTAACCAGCTCTATGGTAATGAGCAGTTTCTGAGAAATGTGCTGGAATATCTTCTAGATGATGATAATCTCATCGAGTTGCGTAGCCGAAGCATAGAAGTTCGCCTCTTGGATGGGAAGAGAATTAATGATGAGAAATCCTACTGGCAGTGGCTGAATCTATTATTGCCGCTGGGAATTATCGGAGGTATGGGAGCATTGTTCTTCTGGCTGAGAAAGAGAAAATTTGCATAAAATAAAAATCTACTTCGTTTAGAAGTAGATTTTGTTTTTTGGGATTAAATCATTTATTTAATAAAAAGACATTTCATTCTGAAATGGCGATTTCTATTTGTTCTTTATTGTTGTAACCATTGATTGTTTTTGTTTCAGAATCATATTCTAACCAAAAAAAGTCTTTAATATCAGCCAAAACCGTGATTTTCCCAGTGTTTTTATTGAAAGATATCAGTTGATTTTTAAGCTGGTTATCCTCTAAAATAAGATTTTGTAATAAAATATAATTACCAATATCTTCCTGAAATTCACTTATAATCGCTCCGTTTAGGTCTGTTGCTGATTTTTCATCTGTTAGTTTGTAGAATATATAGCCATCATCATCAAGGTGTTCATTTGATTTGACACAAAAATCATCGAAAATTTTATATTCTTGGCTGTTTTCATCAGGGAGATAGTCTTCTTTTTTTAGTTTAAATTGTTCGTTTTCAAATAGAATATTTTTGCTGGTTTTAATATTTGTTTTGTCTTTAATTCCGAAAAAATCCTCTTTGACAGCCGAAATAATGGAACTAATGCCTGAATATATTCCCCATCCTATCAATAAAAGTATTCCAAATATGAAAAGAAAAGGAACGCACAGATAAAGAAGAAGTTTCATCCAAAAAGAGTTATTCTCTGGAGGTAATGCAGAAATTTTAATATTTAAGACTTTCATTTTTTATATTTTGAACAATTTTAATCCGTTTTCATCCGTAATTTCATGAATGTCTTTTGAGGTTCAGAATGGTGTTTACAGTCTCTTTTAGTTTTTAGGAAATAAAAAATTCATAATTTCTTTATCTTCCCAGAAAATATGGTCAGTAATATGGAAAATTTCCTCTTTATAAGGGTGATTTAGGGCTTCCTCTCGGTCAAGGATTTTCCCTTTTAGTATGTTTTCCCAAGGAACTTCATTTTTATCCAATAATGAAACATTTGCCTGCTGATTTTCATCAACCCAAAGCGCCATCGGGAAACCTGTTACTTTTGTATATTCTTCACTTTCAGGGTTTTCCCATTCACATATACCTATCAAACATTTTACTTCCTTTTCCTCGGCGTGTTCTGTGAAAGTGGCATAGTAAAAAGCAATAGCTTCGTTATTCTTATAAACAAATCTTGTGAGCCAAGTTACCCTATTACCACAGCATTTACAGGTGGTGTAATTAGGTTTTTCAAATTCTATTTCTATCATTTTATCTATTGTTTTTTATGTTCTAAAAATTCTTTTTGCATTTTCGGTCGTTATTCTATCAATTTCCTCAAAACTCACTCCATAGATATCTACCAGCTTACCTGCGATGAGGTTCAGATAAGCGCTTTCATTGCGTTTTCCTCGGTGCGGCACGGGTGCCAGATAAGGGCTGTCGGTCTCCAAAACTATTTTATCCAAAGGTATTTCGCCCAAAAATTGGTCTATTTTTCCATTTTTAAAAGTCACCACGCCGCCGATGCCTAAATAGAATCCCAGCTCTATCGCTCGCAGAGCCTGAGCCTTGTCACCACTGAAACAATGGAAAATTCCGCGCAGGCGAGGGTGTTTTTTTCTTTCCAAAACCTCAAAAGTCTCATCAAAACTGTTTCGGGTATGGATTACGATAGGCAGATCTTTCTCTACAGCCCAGTCTATCTGCTTTTCGAAGGCTTTTATTTGTATGTCAAGGGTAGACTGCTCCCAATATAAATCTATCCCGATTTCGCCCACGGCACAGAAATCCCTTTGGTTAAGGTATTTTTCTACAGTTTTTAATTCCTTTTCCCAAGAGTCAGGCTTTACCGAGCAGGGATGAAGTCCCATCATCGCAAAGATTTTCTGCGGATAGGCAGCCTCTAAATCCAGCATTTTTTGGTGAGTTTCGGAGTCTATGGCAGGCAGGAATATTTGGCTTACTCCGTTTGCGAAAGCTCTGGAAACGGCTTCCTGTCTGTCTTGGTCAAATTCCTCTG
>CAUQVP010000088.1:0-7311 GCA_963521545.1 uncultured Flavobacteriaceae bacterium
TTTTGGGACATACTGCATTTCTTCCACATCACACGAACGGATTCCTACCTGAACCAAATTATGCTTTTGATTAGCCTCAAAAACAGCACAAGCATGATTAGATATAGAACCATGAAACTCTGGTCTTAGGTCTGTATGGGCATCCAGCTGAAGCACCGTAAGGTTTTCGTACTTCTCTCCCACGGCACGGATAGAACCGATGGACACAGAATGTTCCCCACCAAAAAGCGTAAAAAGCTTGTCTTCATACTGGAGCATTTCTTTTGTTTTTTGATAAACCGCCTCTGTCATGGCTTCTGGCGAAGAGTCCTCTGTAACTTCCCCAGCCAAATAAACTCCCTCCAAATATGGCTCTGTAGCAGTCTCTATATCATAGAGTTCCATATTTTCTGATGCATCTAAGAAAAGTTCAGGGCCTTTATCCGCTCCCTTTCCCCAAGTAGAAGTTCCATCATAGGGAACTGTTACAAGCATTACTTTTGAATTTTCTAATGTTGCATTTTCTTCTGGTATTCCTGCGTATGTTTTCATTTTTTATGTATTTAATTTTGTTAATTTATCTTTATATTTTTGGAATGTTTCTTTCTAAATTAAAATGCAAAAACTAAAAGAGTAAAGTTTTTAGTCGTTGTATCTTAGAAAAAATATGATTATTGGGTTCTTCCAATTCTTCAAAATGTATTTTCTCATCTTCATATAAATATTCAATAATTTCTTTTATCAAAAACTCTTTTTCATTTTTTAAAGTACTTGGTATTATTTTTTTATCTACAAAATCGCTATAATCTAAAACTATTTCCTCCATTCTATACATTTGATTTACTTTCTCTAATGCCTCTTCTATATTTTGAGCTTGGATATTAATAGTCTTTGATAATATTTCTTGAATTTCAATCTTAAATGTTTCCATATTTTACTTTTCTATAGTTACCACGCCCAATAAATTCAATAATTCCTTTATCTCTTAAAAATTGTAGCTGTTGTCTTATTTTATCTTTGATGAAATTATTATTTGGATATTTTTGCTTTAATTTTTGTTCAAATTTATAGACCTCATCAAGAGTAAAATACTCTTTTTTTATGGTATCTACACAAGCCATAACATCTAAAAGCCAACCTTTTGATTCTTTATTTTTTAATCGCAAGAATAAGGTTTTTCTAAAAGCTTCTTTTACAATATCTCTGTCTATAATTTGTTCATTCTTAACTAAAAATACCTTTCCTATATCAACTATTTTTGAGATATCTATATTACATCCTATCCAACCTGCTCGTCGGGCAGTTTCTGCAAGTGGAGGTCTTTTTATGATAATCTCAGGTATAAAAAATTGCTTAGGTATAATCAGAAAATTATCAACAGTCCAATTTTTTGTATAAGTCAAAAAGAAAAAATTAGGATTATTTTCAGAGTTTATTCTTTCTATCATTGTAGAATAAGCACCATCTGTAATAGTTTTTGACAACTTCCCTTTTTTGCTTTTCAACTCAAACTCTTCTTTACAATTGTTACAATAAAAATCAGCAACAGGACGATTATTTTCAAATTCATTTAATGGTAATTCTCCACAATTTGGACAATAAGAATTATTTAAAACCCAATTTTCAGTTAATAATCTAGCTATTTGAGATTTACTTTTATAACCTTGAGATAAATTTAAATTAAATGTTAAATCCATCATAATACAACCCATTAAAACAAGTACGATTCAAAAAAATAAACAATGCCGATTGCTCTATTTTTCCTTTATTTCTTAAATTAAACAAATTTCTTTTTTCATAATAATATTGTTTTTTATCTTCTTGATTTCCTTCTAATTCATGATATTCATTTTGTAAAATTTCAAGAATAGAAATTAAATCATGTGGATTTTGCGCGATCACTTCATAGGTATCTATCAACTCTTTATTAATATCATTGATAACCGCCTTTTTCATATTTGGAAATTCACTCAGCAGCCAAAATAACACAGCTCCACTCCCTACAAAAGGTTCTATGTAGGTAAATTTTTCCTTAAAAACAATCTCAGGTAAATTGTTTTTAATTTGTTCTATAAGTTGTGTTTTTCCACCTGCCCATTTTAGGAAAGGTTTCGCTTTTTTTGACAAATACTTCATAAACTAACTTATCTCAAATCACAAATCTGCTCCACAAGAGCTGGATATTTCTTAAACAATTCTTTTCCCACTGCGAATTTCTCCTTCATTTCTACTATATTATCATAATTGATATGTGGATATTTTTCATAGACAATGTCCCTTATCTCGCATTCATCTTCGTTTTCGTGGTTTTCAGAATAGGCATCATCACTCACATAGAGCAGCCCCTCTGCCCAAGTGTCCCCAATGTCAAAATGATATTTCCCACTGATGAAAGCATTGATGTCTTTGGTTATATCCTCAAAAAATTCTTTTCCTTTCAGCAAAAGCCAGCATCGGAAATAAATAAATCCATCGGCAGAAACATAAGGCTCTTCCTCAAAATAATAAACACCATCTTTTTTCTCAAAATCACAATTTAAAATGATGTAAAGCTCTGCTATCTGGGCGGTATAGAGTTCCATCAGTTTTTCTTGCATAGTTTTTTCAAAAGATACCAAACGCTCTTTTCCATACTTCGCCAGATAACTTGTCAGCTTTTCCAGATGCTCCTCTATATCGTAGTCTTCCCACTTTTTCTTGTTGTATTTATAGCTTTTTTCGATAGCTTCCCAAAACAAAAATTCAGCTTTTTCCTCCTCGCTCATTTCTATTTTAGTAGGAATTTCCTCATTTGGAGAAACTTCTACATAGCCTTTTTTCATTTTTTGAGCGATGAGTTTTTCGCTTTCCTTTTGGCATTCTTCTTCACTCGCGAATTTCTTTGTCATTTCTCGCCCAGCAGTTCCTATTTTTCCATAATGAACGATTTGCTCCTCCCCTTCATATTCGATATTCCAAAACTTATCGGACAAATCATTTTGATTGATAAAAAACCTTTTCATCGCTCGTTTTTTTTGAAGATTAAATTAAATTTTTATCCGCTCTATATCCGCGCCTATGGCTTTTAGTCTGCCTTCTATGTCTTCGTAGCCTCGGTCTATCTGCTCTATATTGTGGATTATACTTTTCCCTTCAGCGGAAAGAGCCGCTATCAGAAGGGCATTTCCTGCTCTGATGTCTGGCGAAATCAATGTAGTTCCTCTCAATGGCGTCTCGTGGTTAAGCCCGATTACTGTAGCTCTATGCGGGTCACAAAGGATAATTTGGGCTCCCATATCGATTAGTTTATCCACGAAAAACAAACGGCTTTCGAACATTTTCTGATGAACAAGAACACTTCCTTTCGCCTGAGTAGCCACAACTAAAATAATTGAAAGTAAATCTGGCGTAAAACCTGGCCAAGGAGCATCAGAAACGGTCAAAATAGACCCATCTATGAACTTTTGTATTTTATAATTTTCCTGCGATGGAATGTAGATATCATCTCCTTTTCGCTCTAATTTAATTCCTAATTTTCGGAATGTATCAGGAATGATACCGAGCTGCTCCCAGTTCACATTTTTAATGGTAATTTCTGACTTTGTCATCGCTGCCAGCCCAATCCAAGAACCGATTTCCACCATATCTGGAAGGAGAACATGTTCCGTTCCTCCTAGGCTTTCCACACCTTCTATGGTTAGCAGGTTAGAGCCTATTCCTGTTATTTTTGCTCCCATTCTATTGAGCATCTTGCAGAGCTGCTGAAGATACGGCTCACAGGCTGCATTGTAGATTTGAGTCGTTCCTTTAGCCAAAACAGCCGCCATGATAATATTGGCCGTCCCTGTTACTGAAGCCTCCTCCAAGAGAATAAATTTTCCGTTTAATTCCTTAGCTGTAAGGGTGTAAAAACTTTCTTCTTCATTAAAATTAAATTCTGCTCCCAGCTCCACAAACCCTTGAAAATGAGTATCCAGCCTTCTTCTTCCTATTTTATCTCCCCCTGGTGTGGGCATATACGCCTCACCAAAACGCGCAAGCATCGGCCCTAAAAGCATCACAGAGCCTCTAAGCTTCGCTCCATCTTTTCTAAATTCCTTTGATTTAATGTAGTCAAAATGGATATTATCAGCCTGAAAAGTAAAATCACCTTTTCCGTTTTTAATTACTTTTACCCCGAAATCTTGCAGGATTTCTATCAAACGATTAACATCCTTGATGTCTGGTATATTACTGATTCTCACAGGCTCAGAAGTCAAAAGCACGGCGCAAAGTATTTGCAGCGCTTCGTTTTTAGCTCCTTGTGGTGTGATTTCTCCGCTTAGTTTTTTTCCTCCTCTTATCTGAAATGCTTCTGTCATCTTTTTCTATTTTTTTGTGAATGATGGTTTCTTTTTTTATGATTATTTCTCTTGTTTCTGTTAGGATGATAGATTTTACTTTTGTCTAAAGTTTCTATTCCTGTCAAATCTAGTTTATCCTGAGAAAGTTCCTTCAAATGCCTGAAAATCACTTCGTCCTGCACATGCTCTTTGTTATAGACATTATAGGATTTTTTCATATTGTTGGCAATTACCTGTATCAGAGCCTCTTTCTCCTCGCCTTCTTCCAGCTCTATAGCTCTATCTATGAGCTGTAAGATGCTCTTTCCGTAGAATTTATATTCATTGTCAAAAGAAGGATAATCCATCCTATTAGGCTTCTGGTCAAGCTCCTCCTTCGTTGGGAAAGGATACGGCGCATCTACATCCAAGTCATAATCTGCTAAAATATACAGATGATCCCAGAGTTTATGTTTATAATTTTCCTCATCGCGGAGATGAGGATTTCTTTGTCCCATAAATTCTACTATGGTTTTCGCCACTTCGTTTCGTTCTTCCTTGGAAGGTAGTGATTTACAATACTCTACCATCATCTGGATATTTCTGCCATATTCTGGCATGAGCAACTTTGTGCGGTTTGTGTTATACTCCATTATTTTTATTGATAAAATTTTGAATAAGCCTAAAAAACATATCTAATTGAAAACTAATTAACTAAGTCTAATCCTCCGAAATTCCCTGAACTCATCATCAGATAAGCGCCTTGGGTCTTGTCCAGCGTGTTCCAATATTCGTGGAGACTTTCGGCATTGGTAAAGACTTTCAGGTCTGGATTACCGAATTTTTCTTTAATCATTTCAGGCGAAATCGGCTCCATTCGTTTGATTTTCAAGGCTTCTTCGGAATAGAAAATCACTCCTGTATCCAGCCCGTCCATTGCTCCTTTATATTGTTCTAAAAATATGGGATTCAGAGAACTATAAGTATGAAGCTCTAAAAATCCGTAAGTTTTTTCCTGCTTAAACTGCTCCTTGAAAGCCGCCACAGTGGCTTTTACCTTGGATGGCGCATGTGCAAAATCTTTATACAAAATCCCGCCATCTTTTCTTTCCACTTTTTCCAATCGCTTGGAAGCACCTTTGAAACTCATTATCGCCTCATAAAACTCCTCTTCCATAATGCCAAGCTGCTGGCAGATAAGTTTTGCGCCTTCCATATTGAGCAAATTATGTTTCCCAAAAACAGAGAGCGGAATTTCGCCCATGCTTGTTTTTAGATAAACTTTCCCTTCGCGAATGCTGTATTCAGGCGTTTTGTAAGGCAGTTTTCGGAAATATTTCTGGCTGTTTTCTACTATTTTTACCACTTCTTCATCTTCCTCATTATACACCAAAACTCCGCCAGAAGTGATGCTTTCGGTAAATTTTCTGAACTGCTCTAAATAATCATCAAAAGTCTTAAAAACATTGATATGATCCCATGCAATACCACTGATTAGGGCAATATTTGGGTGATAATGCAGAAATTTAGGCTGTCTGTCATCAGCAGAAGAAAGATACTCATCGCCTTCCAAAATCATAAAGTCTGTATCCTCGGTGATTTTCACCATGCAATCAAACCCTTCCAGCTGGGCGCCCACCATGTAGTCTATTTCCTTGTTGTGAAAATTCAGCACATGCAGAATCATAGAAGTGATGGTGGTTTTCCCATGTGAACCAGCAATTACCACTCTGGTTTTTTCCTTGCTCTGCTGATAGAGGAATTCTGGATACGAATAGATTTTTAATCCTAATTCCTTGGCTCTTGCCAATTCTGGATTGTCCGCATGGGCGTGCATTCCTAAAATTACAGCATCTATATCCACTGTGATTTTCTCTGGAAACCAGCCAAACTCCTTTGGAAGAATACCTTTCTGTTCCAATCGTGTTTTTGAGGGTTCAAAGATGGCATCATCAGAGCCTGTAACCTCATAGCCTTTATTTTTCAGTGCGATAGCAAGATTGTGCATGGCACTTCCTCCTATGGCAATAAAATGAACTTTCATATTTTTCTTTTATGCTTGTGATTTTTCTTCTTGTTTTTCCGCTTCCTCTTGTTTTTTTCGTTCCAGCTCTTGGTCGTATTCATGGAGGAGATTGTGTTTTGGTGTCTGCTCTATGGCATTCATGATTTTATCCAAAATCTGTTCTGCGCTTTCGTTATCGTAGTCTATGTCAAGCGGTTTTTTAAACTCCATTGTCGGCTGTACGCCCGTTACCTTCAGTCTTAATCCTTTTTTATCAAAAGCTCTACGGAAACCATTGATTTTCACAGGAATTACTATCGCTCTCTGCTGAAGGACAAGTTTAGCTGTTCCCTTTCTCCCAGGAGCAAAAGCAGCCGTAGTTCCCTGCGGGAAAGACACCACCCAGCCGTTGTCCAGCGCTTTTAGGATGTTTTCTACCTCGGACATATCTACTTTTCTATTGACATTCTGCCCGTTGGCACGCCAAGTTCTTTTCACAGTAACAGCTCCTACCAGCTTAAAAATTCTCGTAAGAAGCCCTTTGTTCATGGTTTCTTCCGCCGCCACATAGTAGAAATCTACTTTGGGATTGAGAATGTAAATAGGATTAGCAATAGTATTGATAAAGCCGTTATTCACTGCACAAAAGACATGATACATCGCTGCCACATCCGCAAAATAAGTCTGGTGATTGGAAACGAAAAGCACATTGGTCTTCGGCAAATCCACCAAATGCTCTGTTCCTGTGATTTTCAGTTTATTAAAACCATTGAACCTTCGGTAAGAAACCAACCCAAAGATAAACACCACCAATCTTTTCAAAATATACCAGTTGCCAAAGGCATCCGTAAATATGTTTTTCTTTCCCATTTTTTGATTTTAAAAACGAAATATAAAGCCCCAAATTTAAGGATTTTTCCCTTGCCGAAGCTAATTCAGCATTATTTTTTCAGCATATTTCTCTGCAAAAAGCTTTTTGTCCTCCTGCATTTTTTCCAAAGTCGCAGGCAGGCGGTAACCAAAAAG
>CAUQVP010000089.1:0-7278 GCA_963521545.1 uncultured Flavobacteriaceae bacterium
CAAATAGGGTTAGTTGTGAGTTGCTTTCAAATTCTTTAACTTTGTGGATACATCACAGCATTATAGCATAAAGATACAACAACATTTTTGTTGTGAGTTGCTTTCAAATTCTTTAACTTTGTGGATACATCACAGCCTCAAAGTAAAATCCACTGATAATCAGCGGATTTTTTTGTTTTATACGATTCAAAAAATTAAAATAATTCTAACTGCTGCCACATTGGAGGCGGTTTTTCTTCATTCCTAGCATAAAAAATTTCTATCGCTCCAAATTGCTTATCTGTAATGCACATTATCGCTACTTTTCCTTGTTTGGGTAATATATTTTTTACTCTTTTGATGTGAACTTCTGCATTCTCTCGGCTTGGACAATGGCGGATATACATAGAAAACTGAAATAGAGAAAATCCATCATCTATCAGGCGTTTTCTAAATAAATTAGATGCCTTTATATTTTCTTTTGTATCAGTAGGCAAATCATATAGCACCATAACCCACATAATTCGATATGCATTTAGTCGTTCACTATTCATAATAAATTGGGATAAGAAATCAATCTTTTCTCTCCTGTGTAGCATTTATAGAGCGAAGAAATCGTTGTTTTTATACCAACCATCAGCGGTCTTACAAGACCATCTATCTGTACATCTTTCGAAGCGATATTTAGAAAATGTGCTTTTGCTTCTTTGCTAAGCTCTTCTATATCAGGATTATTCTCTATCCATTGGATGACGAGCATATCTACAAATGGGCGATAAGGCTCCATCATATCACTTGCCAAGCAATAAGGATTATATTTATTCTTATGAAAAATTCCCAATACAGGAAGCAGGCCTGTCTCTACTATTGCTCTAGAAACGATACTCAAAAGAACTCCATACCCAAAATTGAAAAACTGATTAGGATAATCACCAAACCTGCCTCTGAGAAAATCTGGACTGATAAGATATTTCCAATAATGCTGGGCGGCGATACCTTCCATATTAGTAGAATCTCCTGATTTTACATTTTTCAAATACTCATACATCGGTTCAGAAAACCTGCCTAATTTTTCCAATACTTTAGCCTGATTCTCTATTTTACACTCTATTGTTTGTTTCCAGAGCTGCTTTTTCAAAGGTTCACTAGCCTCCAATTGATATTTTATCCGTTCCGAATGCTCCGAATGTCCATAAATAGGAAGCATTACGCCTTTTGGCATATGTTTAGAATCACAACTAATCATTACTACATTATTCTTCATCATTTCCTGCATCAGCTGATGAGATATGGTAATCTGATAATGGTCAAGCATCAACAATCCTAAATCCTCTATAGAAATACTTCCCTTTTCCATTTTGGTTTCAGGGTCAGTAATCTTTAATTGTTTATCTCTAAGCTTTAAATAAGCAGGATTGCCAATATAAATAGAACGATACAACATAGCCCCTAAAAATTAGTTACATTATCAAGCCTTAGAAATATTTCCTAAACGGTCTATTTTTAGTTTGATACAGAATTCTTTTATCATTATCCCATCGATACCTTTTTCCATTTTATTCAATGATGAGTACTCCATTTTATTTACTATACTAGTAGCTACATCTTGCCTAACAAAAAAACATTGATTTCCTGTAAAACTTACAGTCTTATAAACCCTTTCCCTTTGTTCTTTGGATAAATTAGTAAAATCAATGTTTTCGATATTTTCACTCTCCATAGGCACATACACCAAATCATTAGGAGAGAGACTAAATAATAATTTTTCTCCTTTTTCATTAAGTTCTGGAACAGAAGTGAGTCCTTGTTTTTGTCGCTCAATAACCTCAGCTAATGGAATAGTGGCATAGGAGCGTTTTCCCTTACTTTGATATACTCCAAAATATAAGTTAGGAGCTCCTTGAACATATTTCTTAGATTTTGCACCTCTTTCTCCCAATACAAATCGTCCACTCCCCTTTTCATAGCTCCTCACTTTATAGATAGGCTTATGTGGTTTACCATCATTATAAAGATATATATTTTTATTAAGTTCTTCTAAACCCTCTGGAGAAAAAGCTAACTCGGAACTTCCTTTATAAGCAAGATAATTGAGTAATATTTTTTGTATTCCTGTATCTGTAATTTTACTAATCTTCTTCGTATCAAAACTACTATCAATAAACTTTCTATCAGCCGTAAGCATTTCCCCCTTACCTATTTTCACTCTTTCTAAGGTAATTTTTCCAGCAACAGTTTGTTCATGCAAAGGTTTTCTGATAGCCCAGTTGATACCTTCTTGTTTCACTTTTTTCTTTACCTTTTTACCTTTTTCTTCTACCCATTTTTCATAGTAATTGGTAGCCTTATTGATTACTCTTAGGTTTTGTTTGAAACTCACAACGATCATTTCTAGAGCGCTTCGCACATCTTGGGTAAAGGTATTCCATGGCTTTTTGAATGTCCAGTTGTATTTGTCTTCAGCATTATCATTATATTTCTTCTCACATAGGGCAGTTCTCAAATCTATTCTAGCGTTCTGTTTTTCTTCTTTAGCCTTATGTTTATCCAAGGCATGCTGGTTATTCATATAATTGATGTGACTGCGAGTAGCACAAGCTACAACCAAGGCATCCAAAGCATGGTGACGGTGATCTATTCGTTTCTTTTGGAAACCTTTAGCGTGCTCTAGTGGAACTGTAGGAATCTTCTTCTGGTATTTTTCACTATATGTCGTAAATAACTCTGTC
This sequence comes from uncultured Flavobacteriaceae bacterium, assembly GCA_963521545.1. Taxonomy (GTDB): domain Bacteria; phylum Bacteroidota; class Bacteroidia; order Flavobacteriales; family Weeksellaceae; genus JABCPE02. Next base: position 2,709 of record CAUQVP010000089.1, read on the forward strand.
TGTGTCAGATTATTCATTCTCTCAAAACGAGGCAGAATAAGGTCGTTCCATACATCATTCAGCCCCCAGTCTTGTTTCAGCGCGGCTGTAATTTTCCCTGTACATGGTATAATATTTTTAGAATTCACTCCATTATCCTCCTGAGGAGAACGAACTATATTGGAAAGAATTTGTGAAATAAATTTACTGATATACCTTGTGTCATTGAGCTGTCTTTCAACCATTTTTTCTGGAATTTCCTCCATCAGCAGTTTAGCTTTTTTCCCTCGGTTATTGGCAAAAAGCTCATTGACCAGCTCTTTATACTCTTTTTCATTAAGAATTCTGACTTTTTTATTTAAGCCAATTTCTATTATTTCTCCGCCATGTTTTTTTATAAATTCTAAACCTAGCTGTGCTCCTTTTTGGGCATTAACAGAAGCCTCGCATATCACTTTATTAGAAAGGCTGTCATCAAAAAATCTACTTTGAGGAATGACATGCTCTATCTGATAATCATCTGTAAATAATTTACTTAGCGGAATTGGCTGCCCTGTGTAAGGAGACCTTTCTTTTTGTTCCAGCCAAAGTTTATATTTTTCCTGCTGAATAGGAGAATATGGACGAACATTTTCTGCACTTTTATTTTCAAATATTTGTTGTAATTCCTTTTTAACTTTCAGATTTGTCTCCTCATTTTCATTTATTTCCCTAGTCATTCTGTTTCTTTCTTCGGCTGTTTTCTTTAGTTCCCTGCCAAGCTCTATATGTATCTCTCCAAAGAAATTTTCTTCTCCTTTTCCATAATACTCCCAAATGTCCTTTACCACTCGCAGAGTCTCTGTAACTACCTGTTCTACAATAGGATTCCTCAAAGAATGCTGTTTGAAGCCTTTAAGATATTCTTCCAAATCAGAAGGCGAAGTCCAGCGCTGTATATCGGCAACCTCTGAATGAATTCCATACACTATATACTGAGCCATCCAAAGTGGCAATCCTTGAAAATAAGCTTCTTGGCTAAGCTGGAATTTTTCAGCCTTTTCCCTCACAATGGTTTTAATGCTCTCATTATCAACTCCATTGATAATGTCTGATATTCGCGCTTGTACTGGTTCAGAAATGTCGCTATAATTCCAGTATTTACCAAAACGCATCAGAGGAAGCAGTTTCTTGATTGCTTTTTCAGAAAAAGCTCCATAATCACCTGGGTAAGGTTTTATCCTCTTGAAATTTTCTACGAAAGACTCTGCATCCAAATTATGTTTTTGAGCAAACTTCATCAGAGCCTTTTCGAATTCGTATTTATCTGTTACAGAATATATTATATGCCAAAGCTGATATTCTATATCTTTGGTTAAGAAATTATCTGGTATGTTTTTTACTTCTTTCAGTCTTTTTTTAATCTCATATCCTGTTTCATTCATTGGATATTTTTTGCTGTCATTTTCCTCCTCATATACATAGTTCCAGCGGTATTTTGTAATTTCTTTTTTCAGTTCTTTTTTTAGCTCCGTTTCTTTAGCAAAAGGATATGTCTCTCTCAATAATTTCATTAAAAGAAACTCAAGTACAGATTTATTACTTACCTCTTTTTCAGACATTAAAAACTCATACAAAGTTTCTTTGTCCTCTATGGAAGAAATAAATTCAGAAGTAACATCTTTATCATCTTCTTTTCTATAAATTTTAAGATTAGAAAGCCATTGCAGTACTCTAAATTCCTGATAGTAAGGATTTGATTTAGAAATAACTTTTAGATAAGTTTTTCTTCTCTGTTTTGTTTCTTTATCAATGCAGAAACGATATTCCAGAGAACAGCTTGATATATTTGATTTTTGGCTGTGGAGAGGTCTTTGATAGAAAATAATATCATTTAGGAACAAATACACAAAATCTTTTGAAGAAAGGCTGTTTTGGTGTATTTCATTATTTTTATACAATTCTCTTACACAATCCACAAAAAGTTCTTCCGTAAAAAGCTCTGGCTGAAGGGCTACTTGTTTTTCTAAAATAGCCTTTAATTCTTCTTTATAGAATTTTCGTTCGATGGTTCGGACTAGTTTTCCTTTTATTTTCTGATTAGGATTTTGTAACAGATGGTCGTAGATATATTCGCCCACTGTTTTTCCAGAAAAAACAATATTCTGCTCCGTCTTCTTTTTTATTAAATTCCAATCATCTTCGCTGGGCGCTCTGAAAGAGCGTTTTTCTTTGCCTTCTTTATCCAACTTTACAGAACCATCCTCGTTTAGTTCTGTCGTTACTATAAAATCTCGCACCTTCCCTTTCCAATCTTCCAATGAAATCTTACTAGCTCTACGATATACCCATCCATTTTCTAAATGTATAGAATACCATATTTCTCCTTTATTATTAGGCGTATCAGCTATTACATCTGTTATTTCTAAAGAATAAAATTCTACATTTTTAGTAGATTTTTCTTCCTCCTCGCCCCTCAGCTGGTAATATCCTCTTTTCTGATTGAAATTCAGAATTATCCAAGCCAATTCTTCCTTACTGATTTTCTCCTGTAGAGCCTTTTTCCTTAGATAATAAATCGTCCAGTCGTAAGGAATTTTACTCTCTTCGCCATTAGATTTTATATAAAACAATTGTGGTTGATGTTTTTTAAAATCCTCAACCATTTCATTGAAACTTTCTAAAAAGATAAAACCTTCATTATTATAAGCCAGTTTAGGTTCAGAATCTCCTATAAATTTACCAAAACGCTTTGTGAAGTCTATTTGTGCATCATAGTGAGGCGGCAAAAATCCTAACAAATGGAGAACCCTGTGCAGCCTTTCCCTACGGAGCAGATGCCGCTCTCTTAGTCGGCGTATACCGCGAAACTCTGTTCTTTTTGCTGTTTGAGAAACTGTTGCTCCTTCCTTAAAATCGCTTAAAATTCCCTGATCCATAGGAATAATTCTACTTCCCAGACCAAGAATCTTCCCTTGTTTATTATCAAAATCTTGTTCAATAAGCGCCCACCCAATAGAGTTTGAGCCTAAATCTAAGCCTAAAATATGTTTCATTGGTATATCTTTACAATCGATACCAAATTTAGTTAAAATTTTCTTAAAAAGAGGTGAAAAAGATGTTTGGAAAAGCAAAATATTTAATATATCTTTGCTTCAAATTTGAAAGCAACTCACAATAAGGATTATTCCGTTGTGAAAACATCTAGCGCCTCGACTATCTTCGGGGCTTTTTTATTTCATAAAAAAATCCCTTAGATTAAAGGATTTTTACTCTTCCATTCTGCTGAGTTCTTCGTAGTTTTGTTTCAGTTTATGTAGCAGTTTTCCATAAACGAGATGATAAATAAATCTCAGGAATAAAGCAAAAATGAAAATAATCATTAAAAGAGGAATAAACATTACAAACGCAAAAAGATACAATTCTTCTAATTCTGTTCCCTCCAAAGAATTACTTTCTATATAAAATGACAATATCATACTGATGATGAAAAACACCACAATTTCTCCTAAAAATATTCTAATATACCATTGGATACATTTTTTCATCAGCAGGATTTTTTCCATGAGTTTTTTAGGGTTTTCTTCTCTTTTTATTTTAAAATTTAAATACAAAAGTAAACCAATAAAAACATATGGTAAATAAGTAGCAAACTCTCCTAAAACATACAATATTCCCTTTATAAGTGGGATGTTGTTTAATACTTCATAATACTCCTTATCTTCCGAAGAAGAAGGCATTAAATACCCAATTAAAAACCAAAATCCCAGTTCCAATAAAGCAATGATAAACACCCATTTTGCGATGGAAACAGACCTTTTTTTGGTCATTGCGAAAAGTTCTTTTTCTGTATAATTTTTAAAATCATCAGATTTATTTTCTTTCCAGTCTTTTTTTAGCAATTCTAATTCGTCCATAGCCTTATTTTTTGATGAGGGTTTTTAGTTTTTCTTTTGCACGGTTCATTTTCACACGGGCGTTTCCTTCCGTTATACCCAGTATTTCGGAAATTTCTCGGTAGGGTTTGTCATCCAGATACATCATGATGAGGGCTTTTTCCACATCGGACAGCTGGTGTATAGCATCATACATCGCCTGTATCTGTGCGGTCTGGTCATCGTTTTCTTCTGCTATTTTTATCTCAGGAAGAATCTCCATGGAATCTGCAGGGACATCTCTTTTCCGCTTTCGGAATAGTGCTAGTGCGGTATTCAGCCCGATGCGGTAAGCCCAAGTGGAAAATTTGGCTTCTCCACGGAAATTAGGATAGGCTTTCCAAAGCTGAATTACAATCTCCTGAAAAAGGTCTTCGTGGTCGCTGGGATTGTCCATGTAGATTTTACAAATCTTATGGATTACCCTCTGGTTTTCATTTAGTTGCTTGATAAACTCCTGCTGCTGTTCTGCTTTCATAAAATGCTTTTAAAAGTTTATCAAAGAAAAACCAGCCCAAAATAAATCCTTTCTCTTGGTCATCATCTCCACTAAATCTTTCTTATTTTGACTTGTTTTCATTTGTCTTGACTTTAATTATTTAAACTCTAACTTTTATAAAATGCATTTTATACCCACATTAGTGCTGGAAATATTTTTTTCGTTACAAAAAATCATT
>CAUQVP010000090.1:0-7245 GCA_963521545.1 uncultured Flavobacteriaceae bacterium
CAAATACCAAGCATTTTTCAGCATTTCTAAATAATTTACTTTATTCTCGCTGAGTTTTATTAAAATCAAAACCTGCGCTCCATAAGGGAGAATTCCCTGAACGATACAAGAAAAAATATCCAATACAGATGCCGAAAACTTAGGGCTAAGATTGTATTTTTCGGTGATATTCTTTGCAACTTTTCCTGAAAGAACTATCGCAATCGTGTTATTCGCAATCGCCGCATCGATGAGACTTACCAAAAATCCCATTCCGAAATAAGCCAATTTTTGCCCGCGTATCATTTGTTTTGCTTTATTTAGTAAGAATGTAATTCCTCCCATATTTTCTACAATTCCCGCGAGTCCGCCAGTCAATAATGCCAAAAGAAAAATCTCATTCATATCTGAAAATCCTTCGTAGATTTTATTCGCAAAATCCAGCCAAGAAAGGCTTCCAGTCGTGATTCCGATGATTCCGCTGAGAAGAACTCCCACAAGCAGCACCATAAAAACATTCACACCCAAAACCGAAAGCACAATCACCAATAAATATGGGAAAATGAGCCAAATAGAAGGACTTCCAGAAGCTTGGTTTTCTAAAACCGAAGAAGAATTTCCACCCAAAAAGATGAAAATCACCGCTGCAATCACCGCCGCAGGAAACGCAATCATAATATTGGTTCGGAATTTATCTTTCATCTGACAGCCAAGACTCTGCGTAGCCGCAATAGTCGTATCCGAAATAAAAGAAAGATTGTCCCCAAACATAGCGCCACAGAGCAGACTCGCCGCCACTACATTGATGTCTGTTTGTGTATTTTCAGCAAACCCCATGACTATTGGCGTAAGAGCTACTATCGTCCCCACAGAAGTCCCTGCCGAAACGGATAAAAACGATGCCATCAGGAACACGCCCAAAGGAATATACTGCGCAGAAAAATACTGCGAACCGAAATAAACCACCGCATCTATGCTGCCTGTCGCCTTGGACACAGCCGAAAAAGCTCCCGCAAGAAGATAGATAATACACATAGTGATGATGCTTTCCTCGCCGCAGCCTTTCATGAAGAATTTTAGTTTTTCTTGAAAACTGGCTTTTGGGAGTAAAAATGCAGAAATCACTCCGCAGAGTGCCGCCACAGAAGCCGGAAAAGCATAGAAATCATCAAGAATAATTCCGCTTCCTAAAAATATAATCACAAACACCAGGAACGGAAGCAGTGCAACACCAGATTGAGTATCTTTCATTATTTTTCGTTAAATTTTAGCGAATTTAAAATAATTTTCTCTAACTGTAAAACTATTTTGTCTTTTGTGAAGTTTTCAAAAGAATTTTCAGAAATATTCGTGGAATCAGAAAAAATCTGCTCTATATTTTCATTTTCTTTAATGATGAAAGGACAGCGAGACTGGTATCCCACAGGAAACACCGCAGGTTTCATAAATCTGACCGCATCGCCGATATTTCCTGACATTTTCGTTTCTCCATAAATCTCCTCCACGCCAAAAAAAGAAGTTTTCATTTTCAAAGGACACCAGAGGAAATCCGCTCTTTCTAGATAGTTTTCAAAAATATTTTTAGGAATTCTCTCTCGGAAATATTCTATTTTTATATTCTGCGGAAGCTGTTTTTCAGATTCTTGTATCTTCGCGAGTTCCTCCTCGCCTGCCTTTCCAAGGAAAACGATTCTGTACGGAATATCTTTTTTAAATCCTTTCAGCTGCTCCATTATTCTGAAATAATCTCTCCGTTTTTGGGAAACTTCCCCTGGAATTACGATGAGCTTTTCCTCTGATTTTTCGGCAGTTTTCGGCTTTTCACCAAAGAAAACAGGCAGGAAATGTGTTTCCTTTCTTGAATGCTCTATATCCAAGGTTTTTTCTAAATTTTCATCAAGAACCCAGAGAAATTTTGCGTTTTTATAAACTTCCGATTTGGACAAAAGCCCTTCTTTCAGAAGCAGTTTCAGTCTAAAAATAAAATCTTTCTCCACGATATTTTTCAGCAAAACTTTTCGCGGAGCTTCTATAAAATTAAGATTATGACAAATAACCGCCGCAGGAAAATCTTTTGTAATTCGTTTAAAAACATGAAAATAGCGGTGCGCCGTTCCTATTATTACCAAATCGTACGACTTTCCTTTCAGCTTTTCTAAAAGATTTTCAGGCTCAGTTTCTATAATGTTTTCTATTTCAGAAGAATTTAGTCTGCCCAAGATTTTTTTTGAAAAATAAAAATCCACAGAAAATTTCTCTGAATTTTTGGTTAATTCTGCAAAATTTTCCGCAATCTCGGCGTGAGTATCTATTTCTATATAGGCAATTTGTTTTTTCACAAAGTTTTCAGAATTTTTTTAAAATTTCTCTCCATCGCAGGTTTCTTATGTATTTTATTTCCTCGCGGGAGAGTTTTCTGTCTTGTTTTTGGCTCAGGAAAGTTTTCATCGTGATAAAAAATTCCGAAAAACTTCTATTCTTAAAGGAAGACTTCGCCGAAGAGATGAGTGCGAGAGGAAAATTTAGCCCAATGTTATAGAAATATTCGCCAAGTTTTTTTGCTTTTGCATTTTTGTATTTATATGCCGTAGGGCGCAGATGCTTTACCCAAAGGGATTTATTCGTAATCACCTGATATCCATGCATCTGGCAGAGCATCACATCGATATTATCCCAGCCCAAAACTTCCCGAATGCCTCCCATTTGTAAAAAACATTCCTTGCGATATGACTTTATCGGGCCTCGCACATGATTTTTAGAGGAAATATTCTCAAAAACCCAGTTTTCATCTTTTTTAATATAAACTAAGCCCGAAACCATTCCTGCTTTTGGATTTTCTTCATAAATCTTGTTGATTTCCTCCAAATAATTCTCAGGAAAGATAATATCAGCATCAAATTTACAGATTACATCAAAATCATCTAAATTCTGCGAAGAAAGACCTTTGTAAAATGTAGAAACCACCTTTGCACCAGGCGAATGGGCAGATTTTTCTAAATCAATGAGCTGAAACTGCTTCTTATCTACAAATCCCTCTACCATTTCCCTCGTTCTATCCGTAGAGCCGTCATTCACGATGACGCAAGTAAAATCTTGAAACCCTTGTGATTTCAGAGAATTTAGCGTGAGGAGAATATTTTCTTCCTCGTTATGTGTGGGAATGATGATTAAAAATTTCATGAAAAAAATTCATACAAAAAGACTGCTCCCAAAAGTTTCCTTATAGAACAGCCTTTATTCTTGATTTTTAGTCTAATTGATATTTCACTCTGACTACTGCAAAAAATTTTATCTTCTCAAAATCAAGTTTTCTTAAAAAATCTTCTGAAGCATAAATTTTTGATGCTCCTCCTGGAACTCCATATAAAGAAGCTCCTGTTACAGCTCTTGTTATTTTTTCTACTCCTGATTCATTTACAGAAATATATAACGCCTTCCCTGCTTTTTGGTTAAGTGGTTTTACAAGTTTATCGGCAGTTATTCTTGATCTTTTTACAGCTTCTGACTTTAATTCTAATAAAAGTTCCTTAGATTTAGAATATTCTACTTTTTCTACTTCTGTATTAGAAATCCCTGCTTCCTCCAAGCTGATGATGACATTTCCCAAAGTGTAAGCATCTCTTACAAGAAGAGAATATTTTTTAGTTTTTAAAATATTCTGCCCTTTTAAAAAATATTTTTTAAAATCACTAGAATAGCCCAAAACTGACAAATCCTTGTCTGTATTTATTTTTAATTTCTTTAAAATCGTTTCTAACTGCTTCTCCTGCTCCTCTACCGATTTTTTGTTTTTAGAATCGGCTTCGTTCAGGGTAATAGAAACATAAATCCTATCAGGAACCACCAGCGTGTCTGCTGAGGCTGATACCTCGATATAAGGCTGGTCTAAAAAATTTTTCTGTGCAAAAAATAAATTCCACACGAAAAACATCACAAAAATTAAAAAACTCTTTTTCATAATCTATTTTATTTTTTCAAAAATATAAAATTTTAAAGTTAATCCAAACCTCATCTTTCCTAATGCGCCTCCAGCCAATTGTTCCCTACGCCTACTTCCACTATTAAAGGAACTTTTGTCTTCACTGCAGATTCCATTTTCTCTTTTATCAGAGCTTTTATCGGTTCTATTTCTTCCTCTGGCACCTCGAACAAGAGCTCATCATGAACCTGCAAAAGCATTTTTGTTTTAAAACCGCCCTCGGACAAGGCTTTGTCTATGTCTATCATCGCTACTTTTATGATATCAGCTGCACTCCCTTGGATAGGCGCGTTTACAGCGTTTCTCTCGGCGTGTCCTCTCACCACGAAATTATTAGAATTAATGTCTTTCAAGTGTCTTTTTCTTCCTAAAATAGTCTCCACAAAACCGTTTTTTCGTGCTTTTTCCACCTGCTCGGTCATGAAGATTTTTAGTTTCGGATAGTTTTCGTAGTAGGAATCTATCATCTGTTTGGCCTCCGTCCGCGAAAGTCCCGTCTGCTCTGCCAATGCGAAAGCTCCCTGCCCGTAGATAATCCCGAAATTCACGGTTTTAGCTTGGCTTCGTTGGGTTTTATCTACTTGGTCAAGTGGAATTTTGAACAATTTAGAAGCCGTAGAAGCGTGGATATCTTCGCCATTTTGGAAGGCTTTTATCATATTATCCTCGCCAGAAAGTTCGGCTATCAACCTCAGCTCTATCTGCGAATAATCGGCTGAAATTATTTTTTTGCCTTCCTCCGCCACGAAAGCCCCACGAATCTGCTGTCCTCTGGCTGTTCTGATAGGGATATTCTGCAAGTTAGGATTTAGGCTGGAGAGCCTTCCTGTAGCCGCCGTAGTCTGCGAAAATGTGGTATGCACCCTGTTATCCTTTGGTTCTATTTCAGACGGAAGCGCATCTACATAGGTAGATTTTAGTTTTTGGTAAGTTCGGTATTTCAGAATGTGCTGAATAATCTCGTGTTTATAAGCAAGTTTCTGCAAAACCTCCTCCGATGTGGAATACTGCCCTGTTTTGGTCTTTTTCGCCTTTGGGTCTAATTTTAATTTTTCGAAAAGAATTTCGCCTAACTGCTTGGGAGAGTTCATATTAAACTCCTGCCCAGAAAGTTCAAAAATCTTCTGTTCCAGCTCTCTAAGGTCGTTTTCTAAATCCACACTTTCCCTAGAAAGCCAGTCCGTATCGAGCGAAATACCTGCCAGTTCCATCTTTGCGAGGATTTTCATCAGCGGCATTTCTACTTTATGGAATAGTTCTTCCAGATTTTCCTTTTTCAGCTGTGGAGAAAAAACCTCATAAAGCTGGAAAGTAACATCCGCATCCTCCGCCGCATAATTGGTCTGAGTTTCAAGGCTGACTTCCCTCAGTATTTTTTGGTTTTTGCCTTTTTTACCAATCAAACTTTCTATGGAAATAGGCTGATATTTTAGGTAAATTTCTGATAAATAATCCATCCCGTGTCGTCCGTCTGGGTTCAGAAGATAATGAGCAATCATCGTATCAAAAAGCTCTCCTCTAATCTCCACATCGTACTGGGCAAGGATTTTATAATCAAATTTAAAGTTGTGCGCTATCTTCAGAATTTCTTCACTCTCAAAAAACGGCTTGAAAATATCCAGCACCGCGAGGGCTTCCTCTCTATTTTCGGGAATGGGAACATAATACGCCAAGCCTTTTCGGTAAGAAAAACTCATTCCGATAAGTTCCGCCTCAAATTCATTGAGCGAAGTCGTTTCCGTATCAAAACAAACCGCCTTTTGTCCCAATAAATTCTGCACCAATATTCTCTGAGCCTTCTCATTATCAATGAATTGATAAAGATGATCCGTGTTTTCTATCCCTGCATAAGAGGAAAACAGAGAAGCCTCCTGCGAATCCTCATAATTAGCAAAAAGATCCAGCTGAACAGCCTCCTGACCAGCATTTTTTGCCTTCGGTACGACTTTTTCTGCCTCTGATGCTTGGTTTTCCGTCTCTGAATGGAAAATTCTATACAGATTTTCGTACAGTCGTTTGAATTCTATTTCATCAAATATCTCTTTCAACTTCTGAAAATCAGGCTTTTCTAAATGATATTTCTCGTGTTCAAACTCCACTGGAACATCCGTAAGAATGGTCGCCAGTTTCTTTGACAAAAGCCCTCTCTCTGCCGAATTTTTTACCTTTTCGCGGAGTTTCCCTGTGAGTTTATCGGTATTTGCCAAGAGATTTTCCATAGAACCAAACTCTTGGAGGAATTTCTTCGCAGTCTTCTCTCCCACGCCTTCCAGCCCAGGGATATTATCCACCGCATCGCCCATCATTCCAAGGAAATCTATCACTTGTTTAGGGTCTTGTATCTCGTATTTTTCTAAAACTTCTGGAACTCCTAAAATCTCCACGCCGCCGCCTTTGGTAGCTGGTTTGTAAATTTTAATATTCTCGGTAACGAGCTGCGCAAAATCCTTATCTGGCGTGACCATAAAGACCTGATAATCTTGCTTTTCCGCCTTCACAGCGATAGTTCCTATCACATCATCCGCCTCATAGCCCTCCATTCCCAAAATAGGAATGTGCATCGCCTCCAAAATCTGGTGGATATACGGCACGGCAATTTTTATCGCTTCAGGAGTTTCGGCTCTATTGGCTTTATATTCAGAAAAATCTTCGGTGCGGACATTGGCTTTGCCGACATCAAAAACCACAGCCAAATGCGGTGGATTTTCTCTTTTTATCAGTTCAATAAGTGAGTTTGTAAAACCAAATATCGCCGAGGTATCCAGCCCTTTGCTGGACAGCCTTGGGTTTTTAATAAAGGCGTAATACCCTCTGAAAATCATCGCATAAGCATCTATCAGATAGAGCCTTTTATCTTCTTTCGTAGTCATGGAACAAAGATAAAACATTTTACCTATTCGTTGGGACTTTTTGTTCCTGCGACTTGCTTTTTGAGGAAAGAAAGACAAAAACACAAGCTCTCAAAGAATTAAAACAAGAAAAAAAACTCAGTTTTATGGACTGAGGTTTTATTTTAGTGTCATCTGCATCACTTCCAAATCAAATTCGGCAGCGGCAGTGAGAATATGGTCAAAAATATCCGCCTGTATCTGCTCGTAATCTGCCATTCCAGATTTATTAGCGAAACAGTAGATTTCCAGCGGCATTCCCTCTGGGCTGATTTCCATCTGGCGCACCAAGAGCAAATCGTTCTGGGAAATGTTCGGATTATTTTTCAGATAATTCAGCGTGTATGTCCTAAAAACACCGATGTTGGTAAGCTGTTTTCCATTGATTACCCGCTGTCC
>CAUQVP010000091.1:0-6812 GCA_963521545.1 uncultured Flavobacteriaceae bacterium
CATATTTTGCTTCTTGAATTTTTGTTCTAAATTTCTCAAAATCCTGCACAAAATCAGCACTTTCTGCTTCTTCTAAAAACTCTAAAATAGTTTGGTTTTTCAGCCTTTTTATTTGATTTTCAGCCTCTTCGTGAAGTTCTTGGTAATTTTCAAAGAAACTTGCAGAATCTCCTTTGTCCACCGCATTTTTTATTGCTCCGAAATAGTATTCTTTCCCGATAGAAATATTTTCCTTTAATAATTCTTCGGTTTCGGCTATGGTTGTTATTTTATTGTCTGATTGTGCATTATTCCATTGTTTAGGCTTCTTTTTTCTAAATGTAAAGAAATAAATCGCCAAAAGAGAACCAAATACAAGAAGTCCTATCCCTGCTAATTTCCCAAAATCAAAGGTTTCCGCTTCATCTTCCTCCTCTGAAATAGGCAAGAGATTTACTTTTTTCAGGATATGCCCTGTATCATCCATTACTTTATTTAGAGTAGATTTCGGAGAATCCATAGCATCTTTGGACAATGATAATATTTTTATATTGTCTGAATCAATGGTTTGATATTGTTTTTCATCAATATCAAAATAAGCAAAATTTTCATAATGAATGGTAATTTCTCCTTCTTTTTTAGGGATAATCACATAGTGGTCTATTTTCTCACCAGAAAATTCAGATTCTTTAATATCTATTTTTTGATTTGGTTTAAAGACTGTATAATCATTTGATTTTACAATTTTTGGAAGTTCTATATCTGCTATATTTCCTTTTCCTTTCAGCCTTACGAAGACATCCATGGGCTGGTTTACTTCCACTTCTTCTTTTGGAATTTCTACTTTTAAATCAAACTTTCCTACTGCGTTTTTAAAACTGCTCGGTGCACCTTCAGGAAGTTTTTTCACATGGATTCTAAGAGGGTTAGATAATATTTTTTCTTCATTAAATTGCGCAGTTGCGGGAGATACAATGAAATTCCCTTCCTTCTCTGGGACAACCACGAATGAGGCTATTACCTGCATCGCCATTTCATCACTTTTATCTATCTCTATATCTTCCCTCTTTAGATTTACAGTATGGATTTTTTTTGTATTTTGAGGAAGTTTTATATGATTTACTTTTCTAAAATCTTGATAATTATGTGGATTTGCTTTTAGTTTTAAAACCACATTAACTGGCTGATTTTGATAAACATCCTTATTCAAAACCTCCATGACCATAGAAACACTTCGCCCCCATGCGTCATTTTTTCGTTTCCCATCTCTCACCAAAATTTCAAATGGCTCAGACTTGTATGTCTTTCCATTCACCTGTACCAATGCGCTTCCTATTCTAGTTTTTCCTGCATGTTTAGGCTGTAAAATAAGATGATATAGAACCTGCCTTACCACATTTCCCGTTTCTGGGTCTATGGCTGCCACGGATTCTGTAGCATTTCCGAGAATTTCAAATTTTGACAAGTCTGGAAGCCTCACGGGCGACTGCTGCTGGTAGTTTTCACCGATAATTTCAAGTCCGATGCTTAAATTAAACGGTTCTCTTACTTGGTATTCTTTGGTATCTGTTTCGGACAAAAGCGTTACTTGTCCATATCCAAATATGGGCAGAATAAATAGTAATATGTGCGCTATCAGTCTCATTACCAATCTTTACGATTGCTCTGTGGCTGGGCATATCCCTGCTTTCCCAGAGCTCTTTTAGCGGTGTGCCGTTCGCGTTCTTCTATGTATTGTAATAGTTCTTTTTCTAGTTCTTTTGGCTGATTGGGTTCTTCTTTTTTATTAGAATTATCCTCTTGCTGCTGGCTATCTTGCTGCTCCTTTTTAAATTTATCATTTTCTGGAGCATACATGTCCATAGGATTTTCTTTTTCTCCTTTATCCTGCTGGTTATTTTGTTGCTGTTGTTGAGATTGTTGCTGGTCTTGTTCCTGCTGTTGTTGCTTGGAATCCTTTTTCTGCAGAGCGATTTGCAGATTTTTTAAGATGGTTTGATTATTTGGGTCTAGTTTTAGGGCCTGTTTATAAGAATCTACGGCCTCTTTTTGCTGTTTATTTTTGAAATAAGCATTACCCAAATTGTATAGAGTCGCTGTTTTTTGCTCTTTGGTTTTTGCGTTTTTTAATGCTTTTTGGTAGGTAGAAACGGCATCAGAATATTGTTTTTTTTTGTATAGAGTATTTCCCAGATTATACTGCGCCCTGAAGTCTTCTGACTTACCCTGCAGGGTCTTCAGATAATGATATGATGCATCATCAAAGTCTCCTTTCTCAAAACTCTGGTTCCCTCTATGTGTATGAACATCACTGCTCACCTGTGCAGAAACCTGCATCACAAAAACCAAACTATATAGAACTAATAAAACTCTTGCCATATATTTATTAGGCAAAAGTAAACTTTCTTTTGTTAAAAAAGAAGCTGTTTTGTGTTAAAAATTGCTAAAAATTAGGTATTTACATTATATATTCAAATCTCTTTTAGGATTCAAAAAATATATCAGAAAAAGTAAAACCAGCGCCCCAGCCAAAAACCACTGATAATAATGCTCCTTATTGAAAATGCTTATTTTACTGGCTTTACCGCCATCTTTTTGACTTGATTTTATATCTTTTATAATCTCACTCGCTGCCCTTTCTACGCTATTTCCATCTATATACACCCCTCCCGTTTTTTCGGAAATAGTTTTGAGAGCCTGCGTTTCTCTTTTGGTAATAACCGTATTCCCGTCCTCATCTTTTTTATAATCTTGATAAAGGTTAAACTGAAGCTCTGGTATCGCTCCACCTTCCTCCGTACCTATTCCCACGCTGGTCACTGTAATATTATTTTTCTGGGCTAAATTCACTGCCGCATCGTGGTTTCCTTCATTGTCTTCCCCATCGCTGATTAGAACAACTTTTTTCAATCCTGAAACTCCTTTTTTCAGCTTTTTTTCGGTTTCTTCCATTGCTAAAAGAAAATCCGTTCCCTGTCTTTTTATCAAATCAGAACTAAGGTTTTCCAAATAAATATCCACCGAAGAATAATCCGTAGTCAGAGGCATCATCGTTCGGGCTTCTCCCGCAAAAACCACTATTCCCACTCGCTCTTCGCGGAGCTGGTTTAAGGTTTTATTTAAAATCAATTTGGCTTGTTCTAATCTAGAAGGCTCTATATCATTAGAATTCATAGAGTTAGAAACATCCACCAAAAATATCACATCAGATGAGGCTTTCTCCACACTCATCTCTGTTTTTTCATTCTTTACAATATCCACAAAAGACAAAATCAAGAGCAAAAAAGACAGGACATAAAACAATGTTAAAACTCCTGAAAATCTAGATTTTTCGCCAAAAATTTGTTTCTGAAACCTACTTTCCGCAAAAAATTCTCGTTTCTTTTTTCTCCACTTAGAAAAATCCCAAAGCAGATACACCGCCATCAGTAAAACCAACAGCAGCCCAAAATATCGATAATTACCAAACTCCCAGTTCATTCTTTACCTTAATTTCTACATACTCATAATATCCGTGATTCTGATAAGGTCTTTATCTATTTTGCTCTCATCATTCTCTTTCACGGCTTTTTCCAGTGGGATAAGTTCCATCCTATCATTGTTAATTCCCACCATATACTGCGACTTCCCTTCCAGCAGGGATTCCACCGCTTTTACGCCCATTCTCGTTGCTAAAACTCGGTCATAGCAGGTAGGAGTTCCGCCTCGCTGCATGTGTCCCAGCACAGAAACCCTAATATCATATTCAGGGCGTTTCTGCTCTACATATTCTTTAAGCTCAAACACCGCTTTCCCTGCTGTATTTCCCTCTGCCACCACTATGATGTTGGAAGTTTTTCCTCTTTGTTTTCCTCTATCAATATCTTCAAGCAAAACTTCCGCTGGAATATTTTTTTCTGGAATTATAATCCGCTCTGCTCCTCCTCCAATTCCTGAATTTAGCGCAATAAAGCCTGAATCTCGCCCCATCACTTCCACAAAAAACATCCTGTTGTGAGAACTCGCGGTATCCCTTATTTTGTCAATGGCATCCACTACGGTATTTAACGCCGTATCGTAGCCGATAGTATGTGTAGTCCCATAGATATCATTATCTATCGTTCCAGGAATTCCCATCACAGGAAAACCAAATTCTTGGCTAAAAGACAGCGCACCTGTAAAGGTTCCATCGCCGCCAATCACTACCAAAGCCTCTACTCCATTCTTTGTCAAGTTATTATAAGCACTCTCCCTGCCCTCTTTCGTTCTAAAACCTTCTGAACGGGCTGATTTTAGGAAAGTTCCGCCTTTGTTTATAATATTACGGACACTGCGGGCATTTAGTTCTACAAAATCATCCTCTATCATCCCTTGGAAACCACGATAAATCCCCAAAACCTCCACCTCATGATAGGAACATGTACGCACCACAGCTCTGATGGCTGCATTCATCCCTGGAGCATCTCCACCAGAGGTCAAAACCGCTATTTTATTGACTTTTTTTAGCATTTTTCTAATTTATTTTTTCCAATTTAGCAAATTTCAAAATCAAGTTTTTTTCGCCTTCTGTGGCAAATTTTATTTTTGCTTTCACATTATTAGGGTCTGTTCCATCCAAAAACAGCACTTCTCCCACTCCGAAACGATTATGTCTTACTCTGTCCCCTACTTCTATATCTTGGGACTGGCTGTTGTCAGGAGTATTTATTTTCGCAGATGAAACAGGCGTCAAATTCCTTTTAATAGGCTGTTCAGGTAACTTTTGCTCATCAGCAGAAAGTTTTTTCTTCGGCTCTTTCTTTTGGAAAGCCCTCGGCATGCTCGGTGTATCATCAAAAATACTAGATGACAGCCCTGAGCGATTGATTCCTCTGTTTTCTGCCATTGGATTGATAAAATCTAAATAATCTGTATCCACCTCACTGAGAAAACGGCTCGGCTCCGAATCTGTGATTTTCCCCCACTGAAAACGCGAAACAGCATAAGAGAAAAACGCCTGTTTTTCGGCTCTTGTAAGGGCTACATAGAACAGCCTGCGTTCCTCTTCCAGCTCCTCACGGGAGTTAGAACTCATAAAACTCGGGAACAAACCTTCTTCCAGCCCTACGATGTAGACAATAGGAAATTCCAGCCCTTTGGATAAGTGGATTGTCATCAGTGAGACTTTATCGCCTTCCTCATCATTCTCCTGTGTATCGGCCGATAAGGCTATATTTTCTAGGAAATTAGACAAACTCGGGTCGCCATCTTCCAGTTGCTGCTGTTCATCTATAAAACCCTGCATGGAGTTCATCAATTCCTGAATATTTTCCACTCGCGAGATACCTTCTGGCGTTTGATCTTCTTTCAAAGACTTTATCAAACCACTCTTTTTAGCCACTTCCATCGCTACTTGATAGACATTTTCCGTTTTCAGCATCACTTGAAAAGCCTTCATCATCTGCCAAAAATCATTCAGTTTCGTTAAAGCCGAATTATTTAGCCCTAAATTCGGTGCATGAAACGGCAGAGCATCCAGCACATTAGCAATAGACTGCCCTATCGAGTCGGCATAAACGATGAGTTTATTCTGTGTTGTCTCCCCTATCCCACGCATCGGATAATTGATAATTCTAAGCAAAGCTTCCGAATCATTTTCATTAACCAAAAGTCTGAGATACGCCAGCAAATCCTTTATTTCTTTTCTTTGGTAAAAAGACAGCCCGCCATACACTCGGTAAGGAATATTTTTCCTCCTCAAAGCATCTTCAAAAGCTCTGGTCTGGGAATTGGTACGATATAGAATAGCAAAATCATTAAATTTTTTCTGATTAAAATTATGCTGCTCCCAGATATTTCCCGCCACAAAATTCGCCTCATCTGCATCAGATAAAGAGCGGTAGACTTTTATCTTTTCTCCAACTTCATTATCACTGAATACATTTTTCTCAAACTGATTTATATTTTTGGAAATCAAATCATTAGCTGCATTTACGATATTCTGTGTAGAACGGTAATTCTGCTCCAATGAAACGATTTTCGCATCGGGATAATCCTTTTTAAAATTCAAAATATTCTGAATATTCGCCCCACGGAAAGAGTAAATAGACTGCGCATCATCCCCTACCACGCATATATTTTCAAATTTAGATGCTAAAGCCTTCACTATCAGATACTGAGAGTGGTTCGTATCCTGATACTCATCCACCAGAATATACCGAAATCTATCCTGATATTTCGCTAAAACCTCTGGAAATCTCGTAAGTAACTCATTGGTTCTCAATAACAAATCATCAAAATCCATCGCTCCGTTCTTGAAACAGGTTTCTACATATTTTTGGTAAATCTGCCCCATCAGCTTCATATTCGCTCGTTCATCGGCTTCCATCAGCTCTGGATTATTATAATATGCTTTTACTGTAATCAGATTATTTTTATACTGAGAAATTCTGCCCTGCACTTTCTTTGGCTTGTACAGATCTGAATCTATATTCATCTCTTTCAGGACTTTTTTCAACACATTGAGAGAGTCTTGGGTATCATAAATAGTAAAATTAGACGGAAAACCGAGATAATGAGCCTCACTTCTCAAAATCCGAGCAAAAACAGAGTGAAAAGTCCCCATCCAAAGGCTTTTCGCATCGCTGTTCCCTACCACCTTTGCGATACGCTCTTTCATCTCTCGGGCAGCCTTATTGGTAAAGGTAAGTGCCAGAATATTAAAAGGATCCGCTCCATTGGTTATCAGATGTGCTATATGCATTGTAAGAACACGAGTTTTCCCTGATCCTGCTCCAGCAAGCACCATCAGAGGCCCTTGCAGAGTGGTCACAGCTTCATATTGAGCATTATTTAATCCTTTTAGGTAATCCATA
>CAUQVP010000092.1:0-6712 GCA_963521545.1 uncultured Flavobacteriaceae bacterium
CTGAAAAAATCGCCTTTCCCTGAGGTTTCCATGCAGGAAATCGCCCAGCAGATAAAAGGAAAACAAATCGCCGCGAAGAAATTTCCTTTCTTATTAAAGGAAAATATAGTTTTCCCGCCACATCTTAATTTAGAGCAGGCTTCCTCGGAAAGCACCGCAAAAGAAAAAGCCGAAAACCTCCATGGAAGGGCTTTTTTAGACCTCACCTGCGGTTTTGGGATTGATGCCTATTTTCTCTCACAGAATTTTAGTGAGGTGACACTTTTGGAGCAAAACAAAGATTTGCTGGAAATCGTACAACACAACTGGAAAACCCTCGGCAAAGAAGCGAATTTTATCAATGGAAATTTAGAGCAGTTTTTAGAGATTAACGAAAAGGAGAAACAATTTGATTTAATCTATTTAGACCCAGCAAGAAGGGACAAAGACCACCGAAAAAAGTTTCTGCTTTCTGACCTTTCGCCGAATATTTTGGAAATTCAGGACAAACTTTTGTCTATTTCCAAAAAAACAATGATAAAACTCTCGCCGCTGATTGATTTGAAATATCTTCAAACCACTGTGAAATCCATCGATGAGATAGAAATCATCGCTGTAAAAAACGAAGTAAAAGAAATCGTCCTCCACATCATCCCAAACACTGAGAACAAACTGAAAATCACCACCAAAAACCTCAGCACAGATGAACCGAATTTCAGTTTTTCGCCAGAGGAAGAATCCACTGTAACGCCCGAATTTTCAGACATTTTGGAATATCTCTACATTCCGAACAATGCCGTTCTAAAATCGGGAGCTTTTAATCTGATTTCTAAAAAATTTGGATTAAAAAAACTGCATCCAAACACACATCTTTACACTTCGGACAAGGCGGTAGATTTCTGCGGAAGAGTTTTTAAAGTAAAGGAAATCAGCGCCAAAGAGATAAAAAAAGGCGATGTGTTTAACATTATTTCTAAAAACCACCCACTCACACCAGAGCAGATAAAAACCAAATACAAACTGAAAAACGGCGGAGAGCATTACCTTATTTTCACGCAGTCCAAGAAAGGAAAAGTAATTTTACAAACTTTGTAAAAATCTGCCTTATTTTTTGCCAAATCATCCAAATTGTTTAACTTTGGGTTAATTTATAAATTTAACCAATGAGTACTACTTTATCTTACATTCAAGAAAATAAGCAACGATTTTTAGATGAGTTAATTGATTTACTGAAAATAGCTTCCATCAGTGCTGACCCAGCCTACAACCAAGATGTGCTGCAGTGTGCTGATGCCGTAGCAAAACACCTGAAAAATGCTGGTGCAGACAATGTAGAAATCTGCGAAACAAAGGGCTATCCTGTGGTTTTCGGAGAGAAAATTTTAGATAAAAACCTACCGACTGTTTTGGTTTATGGGCATTACGATGTACAGCCTGCTGACCCTATTGAGCTTTGGGAAAGCGGCCCTTTTGAACCTGTGGTGAAAAAAACCGAAATCCACCCAGAAGGAGCTGTTTTCGCAAGAGGAGCTGCTGATGACAAAGGGCAGTTTTTCATGCATTTAAAGGCTTTTGAAGCAATGATGAAAACCGACTCACTGCCTTGTAATGTAAAATTCATCATCGAAGGAGAGGAAGAAGTAGGCTCAGCAAGTTTAGCTGACTTTTTGGAATCCAATAAAGAAAAACTGGCTTGTGATGTTATTCTAGTTTCAGACACGAGTCTTTATTCTATGGAACAGCCAACGGTTACGACTGGGCTTCGTGGCTTGAGCTATGTAGAAGTGGAAATCGAAGGACCAAACAGAGACCTGCACTCAGGACTTTACGGAGGAGCTGTTCCTAATCCTATCAATATTTTATCAAAAATGATTGGCAGTTTGATTGACGAAAACGGAGTAATCACCGTGGAAGGATTTTATGATAATGTAAATATAGTTTCGCCAGAGGAAAGAGCCGAAATGAACAAGCTGAAAGACGATCCTGAAGCTTTCAAAAAAGAAATTGGTCTGAAAGGTATAGAAGGCGAAAAAGGCTATACAACATTAGAAAGAACCTCTATCCGCCCTACTCTGGATGTGAACGGAATCTGGGGAGGCTACACAGGAGAAGGAGCCAAAACGGTAATTCCATCCAAAGCCTTTGCAAAAATATCTATGAGATTGGTTCCGAACCAAACTCCAGAGGAAATTACTGAAAAATTCACTAAACATTTTGAAAAAATCGCTCCAGACAGCGTGAAAGTAACCGTTACGCCGCACCACGGAGGTATGCCTTATGTACTTGAAAGCAATACGAAAGAGTTCTTGGCAGCGAAAAAAGCTATGGAACAGGCTTTCGGAAGAGAAGTTCTCCCATTCCGCAGCGGTGGAAGTATTCCTATCACAGCGCTTTTTGAGCAGATTTTAGGAGTAAAATCAGTTCTGATGGGATTCGGACTAAGCACAGATGCCATCCACTCACCTAATGAGCATTTTGGACTTTATAACTTCTACAAAGGAATAGAAAGTATTCCGCTTTTCTTCGAATATTATACAAAGGGATAAATTTTCCATATTGAAAAAAGTAAAGGCCTTTAAGTTTTTTAAAGGCTTTTATTTTTATTTTTTATTTTTGAACCTCTAAAAAAGTAAAATATGTGGTTTTTTAAAAGTAAAGAAAGTTTTGATACTGTTCTTAAAAAATATTTTTCCGAGCCTTACACTTTGGATTCTGTTCAGCCTATGCGTGAGCTTTTCCAAAGTCTGAAACGAACCAATTTTGAAGTGTTTTTGGCTTATCTAAAAAACAATGAAGAAATAAAAAATAACTTCCGAGATTATTTATTCATTCTCTTCTCAAATAAATCTTTTGCTAAAGCTCTTACGGATGCTAATATTTTATCCGAAAATGCCTTCTTCCCAGAGCTGAAGAAAAGAATTTCATACAAATTCCTTCCGCCTGTAGAGGACGAAAACACTATTTCGTACATTATTTCCAAGGTTTTATTTAATCCTAAATCTGATTCGAACTACATAAAAAACATCAACCCAGAGGACGGAAGCGAGTTTTTCAAACTGATGGAAATAGAAAAAATCAGCACTCTTCCGAAAGTAAAAAAAGAACTGCTTATTTCCGCTAACATACTGGCGCTGAGAAGTGTAGGAAACGCACTAGAAGCAGGAATCGCAAAAATGGTTCCTGAGTACAAGAACTTTGACAACCCATTTGTAGCCCTTCAGAGCGAATTGGATTCTCTCATCGGTCGTTTCAAAAAAGATAAAAATCTACAGATAAACTCTAAAGATGTTGATTACAAGCAAATTAAAATCTATCTTCAGCAGTGTTTAGATTTCGTAGATAAGGCTTTTAAAAACGCTTCTAAATTCGGGATTTCTAGTAAAATCAACCAGTCCCTACTCAAAATCCGCCAGCAGTTAAGGAGAATTCAGGATATTATTCCTATCCTAGTGGTTGATAATGAAGAAGATATTTTAATCAATTCTAAAAATTTGGTTTCCAATACATTAAAATACAACTCACACCGAAACAATGTCCGTGAACTCATCGATGACAGCACGAGGCTCATCTCTCACCTCATCACCTCCCACACGGCAGAAACGGGAACTCATTACATCGCTACCTCATCCAAAGAATACCTGAAAATGTTCTGGAAAGCGAGTGGCGGTGGGATTATCGTAGGTTTTCTATGTATTTTTAAAATGATGATGAGCTACAGCCACGGAAGTGAATTTTCCCACGCAGTGCTGTATTCACTGAACTATGCTTTTGGGTTTATCATCATTTATTTGCTTGGATTTACTTTGGCTACGAAACAACCAGCGATGACCGCTGCCACGATGGCAAAAGTCCTCTCTGATGAAAGCAGTTCTGATAAAAACTACAAAGAATTTGCTAACCTCGTTGCTAAACTTTCGCGAACGCAGTTCATCGCTTTCGTGGGAAATGTCCTTTGGTCTTTCCCTGTGGCGCTGGCTATCATCTACGGAATGGACTGGTTTTTAGAGAAAAACTTCGCTGTTGCAAAGGCAGATAAACTCCTAAAAGACCTCAATCCTATCGAATCCAAGGCGATTCTTCACGCTTGTATCGCTGGATTTTTCTTGTTTATTTCTGGGATTATTTCTGGAAACATCAGCAACAGCTCTATTTTCAATCAAGTTCCCGAGAGAATATCCCAAAGCCCTTTCCTAAACCAAGTCATCGGAGCAAAAAACTCCAAGAAACTCTCCGATTTCTACACAAAACACTGGGCTGGAATTATTTCCAATTTTTGGTTTGGTATTTTCCTTGGTGTCATCGCACCTCTAGGAGTTTTCCTTGGTTTGGATTTGGACATCCGCCACATCACTTTCTCGGCGGGGAATTTTGCGCTGGCTCTTTACGGAAAAGGCTTTGATATTGATACTTACACTTTTGTGATTTCATTGGTTACCATTTTCCTGATTGGCGCTTTCAACTTTATCGTAAGTTTCGGGCTGTCCATGTTACTGGCTTTCCGTTCGAGAAAAGTGAATTTTGGAGAATTGACGATAATTTACAAATCTATTTTAAAATATTTCATCAAAAACCCTCTGCGGTTCTTCATTCCACTGAAATCAGAACTGGATGGGGCGTCAAAAGATTTGATTCAAGACAACAAAACTCATCATTAAACAAAAACTGCCCTTTTGGGTAGTTTTTTTTTCATTTTAATATTTTTTATTCATTTTATTTGTATATTTACGCTCATTTATAACAAAAATTTATCATTTATGAAAAATATTACATCCATTATGCTGCTTTCCTCTTTGGGAGCAGGAACTATTTCAACAATGAATGCACAAGACAAAACATTAAAAGTAACGCCGAATTTAAAGGGAAATCCTTTCCTTACGAAAAGTCCGCTGCAATATCAGGCGCCACAGTTTGATAAAATAAAGACAGAGCATTTCAAACCTGCCTTTGAATACGGATTAAAAATCCACGAGGCTGAGATAGAAAAAATCGCTAATAATAAGAAACAGCCAACTTTTGAAAACACCGTTCTGGCATTAGAAAAAAGCGGTGAAGTTCTCAAAAGAGCTCAGACTATTTTCTACAACCTTATGGGCTCCATGTCCAATCCAGAGATGCAAAAAATTCAAAAAGAATTTGCGCCTATTTTCTCTGCACACACTGATAAAATTCATCTCAATTCTAAATTATACGAAAGAATCAAAAAAGTTCCTGTTGCCAATTTGGATGCGGAAAGTCGCCGTTTGGTGGAATATTACAGACAAGTTTTTGAGCTTTCTGGAGCAAATCTTTCTGAAGCAAAGAAAGAAGAGCTAAAATCCATCAATTCCCAATTGGCTGGACTTTCCACAGAATTTTCAGCTAAACTATTGGAAGCTAGAAAAAACAACGGTCTTCTTGTAGAAAATGTAAAGGAACTGGACGGACTGACTGCTGACCAAATAAAAGCTGCCGCTGATGCTGCCAAAAGCATCGGAAAAGATGGAAAATACCTCATCGTGCTGCATAACACTACTCAGCATCCGCTACTGCCGAGCCTTCACAACCGTGCTACGAGAGAAAAACTCTTCAAGGCATCATGGACGAGAGCAGAGAAAAACGACTCTGCTGACACGAGAAGCATCATCGAAAAAATGGCAGCACTTAACCTGAAAAAAGCTCAGCTTTTAGGTAAAAAATCATTTGCGGAATGGAAACTCCAAGACCAAATGGCAAAAACACCTGAAGCAGCTCAGAAAATCCTTGCTGATTTAGGAAGACCAGCCGTAGAAAAAGCCAAAGAAGAGGCCAAAGAAATCCAAAAACTCATCGATGAGCAAAAAGGTGGATTTACATTAGAACCATGGGACTGGGCATACTACGCAGAGCAGGTGCGCAAGGCTAAATATGACTTGGATGAAAACGAAATCAAGCCTTATTTTGAGGTAAAAACTGTTTTAGAAAAAGGGATTTTCTTCGCGGCTGAAAAATTCTATGGAATCACGGCTAAAAGAAGAACAGACCTGCCTGTATATCATCCAGATGTATTGGTTTATGAAATCTTTGACAATGATGGCAAGTCTATGGCGCTTTACTATGTGGATTTCTTCTCCAGAGACAGTAAAAGAGGCGGTGCATGGATGAACAGCTTTGTGAAACAATCTAAACTATTCGGGCAAAAACCTGTAATCGTAAATGTGCTGAACAACCCAAAACCAGCCGATGGAAAACCAGCGCTTGTCAGCTTTGATGAGGCGTCTACGATGTTCCACGAGTTTGGGCATACTCTGCACGGATTATTTGCTAATCAACAGTACGCTACCCTTTCGGGAACAAGCGTAGCAAGGGACTTTGTAGAATTCCCTTCTCAAATCAACGAATTTTTCGCCCTAGAGCCAGAAATCTTGAAAAACTACGCTATCCACTACCAAACGAAAGAACCTATCCCACAGGCACTAGTAGAAAAGATGAAAAAAGCAGCTACTTTTAACAACGGATTTGCTTCCACAGAAATCCTTGCATCAGCAGCGGTGGATATGGCATGGCACAGCATTACCAACGAAAACCAGCTGAAACCTGCCACAGAGTTTGAAACAGAGGCACTGAAAAAATATGGTCTATACCTGCCACAGGTGCCACCGAGATACCACTCTCCTTACTTTTCGCATATCTGGGGCGGAGGCTACGCTTCTGGCTACTATGCCTACACATGGAGTGATATGCTGACTTCTGATGCTTGGGACTGGATTACTCAGCA
>CAUQVP010000093.1:0-6649 GCA_963521545.1 uncultured Flavobacteriaceae bacterium
GAACAGTTCCCAGAAGCAGGAACAGTGATGAAGAAAGACCAAAAAATTTATCTAAGAATGCAGAATTAAAATGAAGTACGAAATAAAGGCGAATAAGAGGAGAAGTTTTTTGATGTTTAGCCTTTCTATACTTTTTGTAGTGTTGGGATTTCTCCCATTTTTAGGGGTGGGGCTTAGAGAGTATAGGAAATATTTGCCTGTGTTTCATGATGTGATTTTTATTGTAGTGATTATTTTTTTTGGATTCACAGCATTGATTTATTTGAAGATGATACTAAGCACCAAACCCGTGATAAGTATTTCAGAAAAAGGGATTTGTGATAATGTGTTCTTTGGGCTGATAGAATGGGAAGATGTAGCAGGTTTTAGAAAAGTGAAAATCCAAAAACATGATTATGTTTTGATTTTGTTGAAAAACCCAGAAAAACACATAGAAAAGTTTAATTTTTTAAACAAAAATGGTTAAATTTTAACCATAGACAATATGGAACGCCAGTGATGATACACATTGGAAATTTAAAGATAGACCAAGAAGAATTATTGAATATAGTCCAAAAAGAATGGGCAGAATATAAAAGAAATAAAAAAGAATGATTTTAAGTCAAATATTGAGTAGAGTATCTATTTTGGAAAACCTCGGAAGTTTGGAAAAGGTGGTTTCTGAGATAGTTTTTGATAGCAGAAAAGTTGTGAAAAATGCTCTTTATGCAGCATTGAAAGGCAGCGTTTCGGATGGGCATCTGTATATAGATTCTGCGATAGAAAACGGGGCGAGTGTGATTGTTTGTGAAGATTTTCCAGAGAAAATAAATGAAGCCGTTACCTATATCAAAGTAAAAAACGCCTCCAAAACTTTGGGAAAAATCGCAAGTAATTTCTATGGAAATCCATCGGAAAAGCTTAATCTCATAGGGATTACAGGAACGAATGGTAAAACTTCTACGGCGACTCTGTTGTTTGATGTTTTCCAGAATTTAGGGTTTTCTTCGGCGCTGATTTCTACGGTGGAATATAGAATAGGTGAAGAGATTATTCCATCTACCCACACCACGCCAGATGTAGTAAGGCTCAATCAGATGCTGGCAAAAGCAGTAGAAAAAGGCTGTGAATATGCTTTCATGGAAGTTAGTTCCCATGGAATTCATCAGGACAGAATAGAAGGGCTGAATTTTAAAATCGCTGGTTTTACGAACATCACGCACGACCATTTGGATTATCACAAAACCTTTTTGGAGTATCTGAATGTGAAGAAAAGATTTTTTGATGAACTGCCAGAAACCGCCGTTGCTATCACCAATATCGATGATAAAAACGGAAATGTAATGCTCCAAAGTACCAAGGCAAAAAAGAAAACCTACGCCTTGAAAACTATGGCAGACTATCAGGCGAAAATCTTGGAAGTTGATTTCGATGGGATGCTGCTGAATTTCAATGGGAAGGAGTTTTGGACAACTTTGACAGGGAAGTTTAATGTTTATAATTTGCTTTTGGTTTTCGCCATTGCTTCGGAATTAGGATTTGAAGGAAATGAAATTTTACAAGCAATTTCTAAGCTGAAAAGAGTGAACGGAAGATTTGAAACCATGAAGTCTGACAGCGGTATTTTCTTCATTGTAGATTATGCCCACACGCCCGATGCCTTGGAAAATGTCTTGGACAGCATCAATGAAATACGGACAAAGAATGAAAGGCTGATTACCGTTTTTGGCTGTGGAGGAGATAGAGATAAGGAAAAACGCCCTAAAATGGGAAATGTAGCTTCCGCGAAATCTACACTGGCTATCATTACTTCTGATAACCCAAGAACAGAAGAGCCTTTGGAGATAATTAAAGAAATAGAAGCAGGTGTAGAACCGCAGAATTTCAGCAAATATACTTCTATTCCAGACCGAAAAGAGGCGATAAAAATGGCGATAAAATTTGCAGAGCCAAAGGACATTGTCCTCGTTGCAGGAAAAGGACATGAAACTTACCAAGAAATCAATGGTGTGAGACATCATTTTGATGATAAAGAAGTGATAAAAGAATTATTAACCCTTATGGGAAAGTAAAACAATAAAAACGGACGAATAAAATGCTATACTACTTATACGAATATTTAACGAGTCAAGGAATCCATATACCAGGGTTAAATTTATTACGATATATTTCATTTCGTGCAGGGATGTCTGTGCTTTTGTCCTTGTGGATAGCCCTTGTTTATGGAAAGAAAATCATTAATTTCCTACGAAGAAGACAGATGGGAGAACTTGTGAGAGACCTTGGATTAGAAGGTCAAAAACAAAAAGAAGGAACGCCGACAATGGGTGGTCTGATTATCATTATTTCTACACTGATTCCCGTTCTATTATTCACAAAACTAAATAATGTTTATATCGTTCTCCTTGTGGTTTCGGTGCTTTGGATGGGAGCGATTGGTTTCATTGATGATTATCTCAAGAAAATCAAAAAGAACAAAGATGGTCTGAGTGGTAAATTCAAAGTGATAGGTCAGGTAGGCTTAGGGCTTATCGTAGGGGTGACGATGTATTTCCATGAAGGAGTGGTTATTAAACGAGAAGTTCCAGACCTGCCACAGGCAACACAACACAGCGTCGTAGAAAAATTCTCTTCTGAAGAAAAAGCGATAATATCTACAGTTCCTTTTGTTAAAAATAATGAATTTGATTATAGTAAAGTTCTTTTCTGGATGGATGAGCAGGATGCGCAGAAATGGTCTTGGATAGTTTTCATTCCTGTGGTTATTTTCATTGTAACAGCAGTTTCCAACGGAGCAAATATCACCGATGGGATAGATGGTCTCGCAGCGGGGACAAGTGCAGTGATACTGCTTACTTTGGCATTTTTTGCGTATGTTTCAGGAAATATCATTTTTGCGGATTATCTCAATATAATGTTTATCCCAGACACGGGCGAAACTACCATTTTCACGATTGCACTTGTAGGAGCAGTTATCGGATTTTTCTGGTATAATACCTATCCGGCGCAAGTGTTTATGGGAGATACAGGAAGTCTGATGCTGGGTGGAGTAATCGCGGTTTTAGCTATTATTCTTAGAAAAGAACTATTGATACCTGTGCTTTGTGGAATCTTTTTGGTGGAAAATCTTTCGGTGGTTTTGCAGGTGCTGGTTTTCAAATACAGAAAGAAAAAACATGGGCTGGAATACGCACAGAATAACCGACTATTTAAAATGTCGCCTCTTCATCACCATTATCAGAAAAGCGGTTACCATGAAAGTAAAATCGTGAATAGAATGATTATCATAGGTGTGATTTTGGCGGTAATTTGTTTAATAACCTTGAAAATAAGATAAATTTAAATTAAAATGGGATTCTTTTCAAAATTGTTTGGAGGCAAAGATGAGGATGAAATAGATTTCAATATTTATTTGGAGTTTGCTAAATTGATTAGCCTTGATGACAAAAAAGTTTTATCAGAGGTTAAAGAACTGATTACTAATACAGATGCATTTATTTCAAAGAATAAAGAGTTCTATGAAAATAGAGGAATAGACCTAGATAAATGGAAAAAATCAAGGCTCATTTGGATGGGTTTTGCGGATATTTTGATTAGTAATGGTTATGCAGAGGAGTTTGACTGGAAATGCGAATTGGAGAGTTTTGAGTTTTTGCTTACAGAGTTAAAATCCTTTAAGAATTATGCTCTGGAACTTCCTCCATTGGCT
Organism: uncultured Flavobacteriaceae bacterium; assembly: GCA_963521545.1. Classification (GTDB taxonomy): domain Bacteria; phylum Bacteroidota; class Bacteroidia; order Flavobacteriales; family Weeksellaceae; genus JABCPE02. The sequence goes on from CAUQVP010000093.1 coordinate 3,689, forward strand.
GAAGATAAACACGATGTTTATGGGTGGATAAGCGCTATCAATACCGCTTGGCATGGGCATGGCGTTTATCTGATGCAGATGTATATAGACACTGACAGCTATGTGATTTTCCCTATTGAAGCCAGCAAAACAGAATTTCTGGAAACAGAAAGCAAAAAGATAAATGAAATGTTCATGATTTGTTAATATAGAAAAAAATGAAAATAATAATATTAGGTGGCGGTGAAAGTGGCGTAGGAGCAGCTGTTTTAGCGAAGAAAAAAGGGCTGGAAGTTTTCCTTTCGGATCGTGGCGTTATTAAGGAGCATTATAAACAGCTGTTGCATGAGGAAGGGATAGATTTTGAAGAAGGGACGCATAGTGAGGAACGGATTTTAGCAGCGGACTGGGTTATTAAATCGCCTGGGATACCAAAGAAAGCGCCATTAATTCAAAAAATTAAAGAAAAAGGAATCCGCCTGTCATCAGAGATAGAATTTGCGGCAGAATTTACCGATGCCAGAATCGTAGCCGTAACGGGAAGCAATGGTAAAACGACCACCACATCGCTGATTTATCATATTTTGAAAAACAGCGGATTAAATGTCGGGCTGGGCGGAAACATTGGTAAAAGTTTTGCGATGCAGGTGGCTACAGAAAATTTTGAATATTATGTATTGGAAATCAGTAGTTTCCAGCTGGATGATATTCAGCATTTTAGACCATATATTAGTTTGCTTTTAAACTTGTCGCCAGATCATTTGGATCAATATAATTATAATTACGAAGAATATGCATTAGCAAAATTCCGAATTGCTGAAAATCAGGAGAATGATAACTATTTCATTTACAATAAAGATGATGAAATGAGCATGAAGCTCCTTCAAGAACTGAATTTGAGAGTGAAAAAAATTCCATTTTCGATGAAGGAAAAACTTGATGAGGGAGGTTATTCTATGGATGAAAATTTGGTTATTAAACTTCGCGAAGAATTTTCTATGAAAGTAGAAGATTTGGCTCTCGTAGGGAAGCACAATGTGGCGAACAGCCTTGCTGCGAGTATTGCAGGTAAGTTGTTGAATATCAGTAATGAAAGCATTAGAAATTCATTGATGACTTTTCAGGCTGTGGAGCATAGATTAGAAGAAGTGGCGGAGAGAGAAGGCGTGAAATACATCAATGACAGTAAGGCTACCAATGTAAATGCCACATATTACGCATTGGAAAGTATGAAGCGACCAGTGATTTGGATAGTGGGAGGAGTGGATAAAGGGAATGACTATTCCGAAATAGCAGATTTGGTGAAGAAAAAAGTAAAGGCTGTTATCTGTATGGGTCTGGATAACTCTAAGATTATCAGCTTTTTCCAAGGGATGAAAGAAAATATCTATGATACATCGAGCATGGAAGAGGCTGTCCGTACAGCCAAGAAATTAGCCCAAAATGGAGATGCCGTGCTGCTGTCTCCGTGCTGTGCGAGTTTTGACTTGTTTGATAACTATGAGGATAGGGGAAGAAAATTTAAAAAAGAAGTTTTTAAGTAAAAAAGAAACTTATAAATGAATCAAAATCAAACACAAAAAAGAAATTTTTTTAAAGGAGATAAGGTATTGTGGTATATTATCATCGCAATATCTATTTTCTCTTTTTTCCCTGTTTATTCTGCAAGTACGAATTTACAATATATCGTAGGGGAAGGAACAACGATTCGTCATTTAGGAAAACACGCAGGGTTTATTCTGTTTGGACTTGGTATAATGGCTGGTGTTACCCATTTTATAAAATATGAATGGATTGGAAAATTGAGCGGATTAGTCCTAATTATAATGGTACCTGTTTTATTATTAGCGAGTTATTTTGGGAGTAATATTGGCGGAGCAAGTGCAGGTAGGTGGGTTTCACTTGGACCTGTAAGATTTCAGCCATCTACATTTGCTTATTTAGTACTGATAGTATATCTCTGTCGTCATTTGGCGAAAAATATGCCTAAAAATAAGGAAGAAATTTCCTATTTGAATCATGCTTTGATTATTGCGCCTATTTTGGTGATATTTGGTTTGATTGCGAAGGATAATGGTTCTACAGCACTTATGATTTTGATAATGTCCATAGTAGTATTGTTTGTGGGGCAGTATCCATTGAAATATATTATAAGAATAGGGGCAGTTGCTATCGTTGGGATTACGATGTTTTTATTTGTAGCATTGAATACGAATATTTTCAAGAATACCCGTGTTCATACTTGGATTAGTAGGGTGGAAACCTTTGTCAGTTCAGATAAACTTAATGAATCCGAAAATGAAGCATTAAAAGCTAAAAATTACCAAATCAATCAAGCTAAAGCAGCGATAGTACATGGAGGACTTTTAGGAGTGGGGCCAGGGAAAAGCGCATTGAAGCAGTCGCTTCCTCAGTCTGCATCGGATTTTATTTTTGCCATCATTGTTGAAGAATATGGACTTTTGGGGGCAGCTATGCTGATGGGTGCCTACTTTATCATACTGATGCGGATAGTCATTATCGCTACTAAAATACCGACATTTTATGGGTCCTTATTGGTTTTATCAATAGGGATGATGATATTTCTGCAGCTGGCGGTAAACATTGCTGTTGCGGTGAACATTATCCCTGTTACAGGGCAACCACTTCCTTTGATAAGTTATGGGGGAACCTCTATGCTGGTTACCTATATTCAGCTTGGAATAGTTTTAAATATCAGCTCGAGGATACAGGTTTTAGGTGAAGAAGGTCTGGGAGAAAAACAAATCGCCAAAGAAATGAATGATATTGCATAGATTACTATCATTTTGAAAAATAAAAAAGAAATGGAGCGTCAAGATAAAACTAATGAACAACGAAAAATAAGAGTTTTGATGAGTGGCGGCGGCACAGGAGGACATATTTTCCCTGCTGTGGCGATAGCCAATGAGATTAAAAGCAGATTTCCCAATGCCGAGTTTTTGTTCGTGGGAGCGAATGGAA
>CAUQVP010000094.1:0-6444 GCA_963521545.1 uncultured Flavobacteriaceae bacterium
GGCTGTAGAATCTAAAGTTACATCTAACATTTCTGAATTAGAAGTTTCTTTATCTGAAAAATTGGATAAAATGTTAGCAGATGCTAAATTGGATGTTGCTATGTTCGAAAGATTGAGAACAGGAATTGATAAATTCTCTCACTCTGTAGATCAAATCAACCAAACTGTGGATGTTTCTGCTTCTACTCACAAATATAATGAGCAAATGGCTTTGGCTGCTAATCACTTAGAAAGCATCAATGCACTATACGCTCTACAATTAGAACACGGAAGACAACAGTCTGAGTACAGCAAAAAATATGTAGCTGACATCCAAAAATCAGCTGAACAGTCAGAGAAGTTTAATGAAGAATTGAAAGGATTGACTACAAACCTTAATAGCTTGAACAGAGTTTATGGAGGTATGTTAACAGCGATGAAAGCTTAATTTCTCATTGTGATTTTTAAATAATTTTAAACCAAAAAAAATTAAAAAATGGCAAAAGAGAAATTATCACCTCGTCAGAAGATGATTAACCTAATGTACTTGGTTTTCATCTGTATGTTGGCGATGCAAATTGACCAAGAGATTATTAGATCTTATTTTGATACTAACTCATCTCTACAAGAGTCAAGAGAGTTGACTGAAAATAAAAATGATAAAATTTTTGAGCTTACTTTAAAAGCTAAATCTGAAACTAATGAGGCAGCAGCTCAAAATTATGAAATTTATCAAGGATTGAAAGGAAAAATCAATGCTTTAGTAGAATCAATAGAAGGCATCAAAACTCAATTGAAGAAAGAGGCTGGATATGATGAAAAATCTGGAGTAGAAGATAACTTCAATGCTTTGAATGGTACGGAATATTCTACAACTAAGTTCTTTGACGGAGGTGATGAAAACGCCCCTTCTAAGGTTGCTAAAGATTTGACTAAACAAATAAATGATCTTAGAACATTTATCTCTCAGTCTTTCGGAAATGTTCCAGAAATGAAAAACCTAGTGGAAAGAACTAACCAGACAATGGTTACTGAATTTCCAAAAGGAGAAACAAGAAATGGTAAAGGATGGTTACAATATAAATTCCACAACCAACCATTGATTGCTGCATTATCTAACTTGGAAGTTATCCAGTCAGAAGCTAGAAACTTGCAGTCAGATGCTTTGGCATTGATGCTTCAAGAGAAAGTGGACGCTGATATCAAGTTTAACGCATACGAAGCTATCGTTGCTGGTCCTACAGTAATTATCCAAGGTCAGCCTGTAGAAGCTAAAGTATTCATCGGAACTTATTCTGATGATCCAAATCTTCAGTTCACAGGAGTTGATAGAACAACTAGAGGTATGGGATACAAAACTCTAGGAGGAGGAGTAGGAGAGCATACAATGAGTGGTACAGTTTCATATAGAAACTCTAAAGGAGAAATGGTAGCATTACCTTTCAAACACAACTATAGAGTAATCGCTGGAGCAGAAGAAGTAAAACTTCAAAGTGGAGCTTTGATTTCTGCTGATAAGATGAATGTACTATATAGAGGTGTAGAAAACCCTATATCTGCATCTATGCTAGGTGTTGATAACTCTACAGTAACTCTTTCTGCGCCAGGTGCAAGTGTATCAGGAGGTAGAGGTAAATGGGTTATCAGACCAGGAGCTGGAAATACTGTAAATATCACAGTGTCAGGAAAACAACCTAATGGAAAAGTGGTTTCTCAATCATTCCCATTCCGTATTAAGAGTGTTCCTGCACCACAAGGACAGATCAGATCTCAGAATGTAGTTTCTATGCCAGCAAGTTCTATTTCAAAACAAGTGATTTCGGCAGCTATACCTGATTTCGACTTCCCTGTAAGTTTCCAAGTAACAGGATTTAGATTCAAAGCGCCTGGAAAAGCAGCAATGTATGTGAGCGGAAACTCTCTAAGTGCAGCTGCTAACCTTACAGCTGGATTGAGAGCTGGAGATGTATGTTATGTATTTGATATCCAAGCTACTGCTACAGGATTGGGTGGACAAATGCTTAAAAATATCAGCCCAGTTGTCATAAATGTTCAGTAGTAAATAAATATAATTAATATCAAAATAAAATGAGAAGAATATTATTGTTCTTTCTTGTGTTTACTTTCTTCTTTGCAGATGCTCAGAAGGGAAAAGGAAAAAAGAAAGCTGGAGCTAAAAAGACAGCAGTAGCCAAAAAAGGTAAAAAAGGTAAAGCAGGAAAGACTAAAACTGTTCAAGAAGAACAAGAACAACCAGCACCTGTGGTAGAGGTTAAAAAAGAGCCAGAGATTCCATTGAATCCAGTAAACTCTTTGAGTATCCTTAACTCAGATTCACCAGCTGCGTTGAGACACTATAGAAACTTGAATACAGTTAAGAAAGGGGATTCTCTTATTTCCGTAAAAAACAATCCAGTAAAATACGGATATGTAGAGGATAAGGATATTGTTAGAAGTATGGTGGTATGGGAAATTATTGATATGAACGAAAAAATCAATAGACCATTCTATTATAACTCTGATGGTTTGGTAGCTTCTACAAAATCTTTATACCAACTTCTTTTAGATGGAGTAAATGATGGCTCTATTAAAGAGGTGTATAAAGATGAGATGTTCACACAGAGAATGACAAAAGAGGAAATCAAAAATGCTACAAGATATGAGATTGTGCATGACTCTTACATCGAAAGAATCAATGCTGGTGAGAAAATTTCAGAGGAAGAAAAACAACAATACATAGATGTTTATGAAACTAAATCTGAAAATGTAAAAATGCTGAAAATCAAAGGAATGTGGTACATCGACCGTAGAGATGCCCAGTTGAAATACAGATTATTAGGTATTGCTGCTATGGGTAAAGATCCTACATCTAGTGCCTTGAGAGGACCTAATGGAGAACCTCTTGGTAACGCAGATGAGCTTATTGATTTGTTCTGGGTATTCTACCCAAGTGCAAGAGAAGTATTGGCGAATGCAGTAGTATTTAACAATAAGAACTTGTCTTCTGACCTTACATTTGATGATTTATTGAATGCAAGAAGATTCTCTTCTATCATCTATAGATCTGAAAATGGATATGGTACAGGGAATATCAAAGACTACATCCCGAATGATGCTAACGCTCAACTAGAAGAGAGCGAAAGAATCAAAAATCAAATTCTCGAGATGGAGAATGATATGTGGAATTATTAATTTTATTATAATTTTAACATAATAACCTAGGCAAATTTTGCCTAGGTTTTTTATTTTTGTGTTATGAGAGAAACAGAATACATCATTGTAGGAGATGGATATGCGGCTTTATTTTTTGCACATCAGCTACTAAAAGAAAATAAAGATTTTGTTATTTTTTCAGAAGGTAAAAAGAGCGCCTCACAGATTTCGGCTGGGATGATAAATCCTGTGGTTTTGAAGCGTTTTACTTCTTTTTGGCTGGCAAAGGAGCAGATAGATTTTTTGCATAAAACTCTGTCTGAAATACAGCAGTATACAGGCAAGAATTATTTGATAAATAAACCTATCCAAAGGATTTTTCATAATGAAGAAGAAAGAGAACTGTGGAATAAAAAGATGAAAGAAGAAAGCCTTAGGCCTTTTTTGCACCCTGTTTTTGAGGAATTGGATGTGGTGAAAAATCCATTTAGTTCAGGTAGGGTAAATCATTCTGCGAGGCTCGATGTAGAGGCATTCTTTGGAGATATTTTACAATATTTGCAAAAAAACGAATATTTGGTGAAAGAAAGATTTGATTACGCTGCTCTTGATGTAGAAAACTCTCATTATAAGGATATTAAGTTTAAAAATATTGTTTTTGCGGAAGGAATAGTCGTGAAGCATAATCCATATTTTAGAGAAATCCCTATTCATATTAACAAAGGACATCATTTGGTGGTAAATCTCTCTGTGCCGCTGGAAGGGGATTTTACGATTAAGAAAAAACATTTTATTTTTCCATTGGAAAACGGAAAATATTATTACGGAGGAACTTACGATAGGGAAAGAACTGATGAAAATGTAGATGAAGAGGCGAAAGAGCAGCTGATGAACGGGCTGTCTCAGTTTTATCCAGAAAAATTCGAAGTGGAGGAAATCAATGTAGGATTTCGTCCTACCGTGGCGGATAGGAGACCTATTTTAGGAAGACATGAAAAGCATAAAAACCTCTATGTTTTCAATGGGCTGGGAGCGAGAGGAATCTTAAATGGATGCTATTTTTCAAAGGAGCTTTTTGATTTTATAGAAGGGAAAAAAGACCTGCTTCCCGAGGTGAATTTAACCAGATTTACAGAACCGAAATAAATAAAAATCCCACCATTTGGCGGGATTTATTTTTTGAAATTAGTCAAGGTGGATATTGTCAATTAATCGAACTCCATCAACCAAAACAACGATGAACGCTCGGTAATTCTTTCCATTTTCTATTTTATCTGCTTCTTTCAAGGTTTCTTCATCAGCGATGATGAAATATTCCAGCTCAAAGTCAGAGTCCTCAAAGGTTTTTTCTACAAATGTTTTGACATTAGAGAGGCTGGATTTTCTGAACATTTTGTTGGCTTTTACCAAAGTAGTATAGATAAGTTTGGCTTTATCTCTTTGTTCAGGGCTTAGCCTCATATTTCGCGAACTCATTGCCAGTCCGCTCTCTTCCCTGAAAATAGGCATTCCTACGATGTTGATAGGCAGATTTAGCTTTTGAACTAGTTTTTTGATAATTGCCAACTGTTGGAAATCTTTGTCGCCAAAATAGGCATTATCAGGCTGAACTTGTTTGAAAAGCTCCTCCACCACAGTTCCTACACCGTCAAAATGTCCAGGTCTAGATTTTCCTTCCATTTCGTTTTCTAACCCATCAAAATCATAGCTTTTTCGCTCTAATCCATTAGGGTAAAGGTCTTCCACAGATGGAGTATAGACCGCATCTACATTTTTAGTTTTTTCTAAAAGGTCAATGTCTGCTTCTATGGTTCGTGGATATTTTTCTAAATCCTCAGGATTGTTGAATTGAGTAGGATTCACGAAAATAGAAGATACTACGATATCATTCTCCTTTCTGGCCCTCTCGTAGAGTGAGAGGTGTCCGCCATGCAAGGCGCCCATTGTAGGAGCAAAACCTATTTTTAGCCCTTTGTTTTTGGCATTAGCGATATAAATTTGTAAATCTTTAGTGTTTCTGATAATTTCCATAATGATAAAATAATATTTGGTAAAATTAGAAAAATTAAAGTAAAAATTATGCCAAATGAAATATTAAATTTAACTCGTTTTATTGGACTTTATTTTGTAAATTTGTGCAGGTCAAGTTTAAGACCTCGGATAAAAAGAAGAAAACTTTAAATTTAATTATAACATCATGTCAAAAATCAAAGTAGGAATCAACGGATTCGGTAGAATTGGGAGTTTAGTTTTCAACGCAATGGTTGAAAGAGATAACATCGAGGTTGTAGGAATTAACGATCTAGTGAATGCTGAATACATGGCGTATATGCTAAAATATGATTCAGTTCACGGGAAATTCGCAGGAGAGGTTTCTGTAGAAGGGAACGACCTTATCGTAAATGGTAAGAGAATAAGAGTAACTTCTGAAAGAGATCCTAACAACTTGAAATGGAATGAAGTAGGTGCAGAATATATCGTAGAATCTACGGGGCTTTTCTTAACAAAAGAAACTGCTACTGCCCACCTAAATGCTGGTGCGAAAAAAGTGGTTCTTTCTGCTCCATCAAAAGATGATACGCCAATGTTCGTAATGGGAGTAAACCACAAAGAACTAAAAGCTGACCAAAATATTTTCTCTAACGCTTCTTGTACTACCAACTGTCTTGCGCCATTAGCAAAAGTGGTTCATGACAACTTCGGGATTGTAGAAGGGCTGATGACTACTGTACACGCTACTACGGCTACACAGAGAACTGTGGATGGCCCATCTATAAAAGACTGGAGAGGTGGTCGTTCAGCATTGTTGAACATCATTCCTTCTTCTACTGGTGCTGCTAAAGCGGTAGGAAAAGTGATTCCTTCTCTTAACGGAAAACTGACAGGTATGGCGTTCAGAGTGCCTACTGCTGATGTTTCTGTGGTGGATTTAACGGTAAGACTAGAAAAAGCAACTTCTTACGATGAAATTTCTCAAACTATCAAATCTGCTTCTGAAAACGAATTAAAAGGAATTTTAGGCTATACAGAAGATCCTGTGGTATCTCAGGACTTTATAGGAGATAAGAGAACTTCTATCTTCGATAAAGGAGCAGGAATTATGCTTTCTCCTAACTTCGTGAAGTTGGTATCTTGGTATGACAATGAGACAGGATATTCTAATAAACTGACAGACTTGTTGGCTCATTCAGCGACATTATAATAAACAAAGAGCCTCTTTTTAGAGGCTTTTATTTTTTTATGAGAAATTTTCCAAAATTACCTTTTCAGATGCGGCGAAACCAGTTTATAGGTTTAGGGATTTTAGGAATC
>CAUQVP010000095.1:0-6414 GCA_963521545.1 uncultured Flavobacteriaceae bacterium
TTTTAATCATGTTGGAGAGAAAAAAAGTAGAAGATTTTTTTAAAAAAATAGGAATAGAAGAATTGGTAACCAATCTACAAATCATTGAAAATGATGTCTATATAGATATGGTAGCCCATTCTCCAGCTATGCACGAGAAGAAAAAACTAGAAACAGCCATAAAAGAGGCGTTTTCTAAGGAATTTAATGACCAATATATATTAAAGTTCAAAATTTCTTCTCCAGAAACCAAACCAAAGCCAAGTATCCGAGGGAAAGAAATACAAGGCGTAAAAAACATCATCGTTATAGCATCTGGAAAAGGAGGCGTAGGCAAATCTACTGTGGTTGCTAATTTAGCGGTAATTTTATCAAAAATGGGCTTCAAAGTAGGGCTTTTGGATGCGGATATATATGGTCCGTCTATTCCTACAATGTTCAGTACCGAAGGCGATAAACCAAGTTCTGTACAAATCGATGGGAAACACCTTATGAAGCCCATAGAGCAGTATGGAATAAAAATGCTGTCCATTGGATATTTTTCAGGCGCAAATAAAGCCGTAGTTTGGCGAGGGCCAATGGCAGGTAAAGCCCTTCATCAGATGATTCGTGATACGGACTGGGGGGAATTGGACTTTCTACTCATAGACCTTCCTCCTGGTACGGGAGACATACATCTTTCTGTGGTTCAGGAACTTCCCGTTACGGGAGCAGTTATTATAAGCACGCCTCAGCATGTGGCTCTGGCAGATGTAAGAAGAGGAATTGCAATGTTCCAGATGGAAAGCATCAATATCCCTGTTTTAGGGCTTGTGGAGAATATGGCGTATTTTATCCCAGAAGAACTTCCAGATAATAAATATTATATCTTTGGGAAAGAAGGCGCCCAAAATTTAGCAAAAGATTTGGGAATTCCTGTTTTGGGTGAAATACCTTTAATACAAGGAATAAGAGAAGCTGGAGACACAGGAAAACCAGCAGCTCTGAATGATGGGGCTAAAATATCCGAAATCTACACAGAAATCACGAGAAATATGATAGAAAGCCTCATAGAAAGAAATAAAAATCTCCCTCCGACAGAGGCTGTTAAAATTACCACAATGGCAGGTTGTTCAACTAAAAAATAAGTGAAATCCTCATGGAAGAAAGCATAGAAACGAAAGTAAAAAAAGCATTGGAAAGTATCAGACCATTTTTGAATAATGATGGCGGTGATATAGAACTGGTAGAAATAAAAGACAACAAGGTGTATGTCAGGCTTTTAGGGAATTGCTCTGGATGTCATATCAGTAATTCTACTATAAAATTAGGCGTGGAAACCACTGTAAAACAGCATGTCCCAAGCATAGAAAGCGTGGTAAATATAGAATGATTTTTTTAGGTCAATATTATTAGGTTTAAGGCAAAAAAAGCCTTAAATTTGCTCAATATATAAATTATTTTACATCATATTATTATGGAACAGTACAATGTAGAGCAAGAAATTCAAAAATTTGTTGCTGGGGTTGAAGCAAGAAACCCAAACGAAACTGAGTTTATTCAGGCAGTAAAGGAAGTTGCTGCAACGGTAATTCCTTTCATTGCGACTAAAAAACAGTACCAAGGCAAAATGCTTTTGGAAAGAATGGCTGAGCCAGAGAGAACGATTATTTTCAGAGTTCCTTGGGTAGATGACAATGGACAAATCCAAGTAAACAGAGGCTACAGAGTACAGATGAACTCTGCTATTGGGCCATACAAAGGAGGAATTCGTTTTCACCCTTCTGTGAATTTGAGCATCCTTAAATTCTTGGCGTTTGAGCAGACTTTCAAAAATTCCTTGACTACACTTCCAATGGGTGGTGGTAAAGGTGGTTCTGACTTTGACCCAAGTGGAAAATCAGATAATGAAATCATGAGATTCTGCCAGTCTTTCGCAACGGAATTGGCTAAGCATATCGGTCCTGATACGGATGTACCTGCTGGTGATATCGGTGTAGGAGCTAGAGAGGTAGGCTACATGTTCGGACAATATAAAAGATTGAGAAATGAATTTACAGGAGTATTGACAGGAAAAGGTCTTTCTTTCGGTGGTTCATTGATTAGACCAGAAGCTACTGGTTTCGGAGTTGTATACTTTGCTGAAGAAATGCTTAAAACTAAAGGAGAAAGTATCAAAGGTAAAATCGTGACTGTATCAGGTTTCGGAAATGTGGCTTGGGGAGTTGTTAAAAAAGTAAATGATTTAGGAGGTAAAGTAGTAACTATCTCTGGTCCTGATGGATATGTATATGACGAAGAAGGAGTAAGCGGAGATAAAATTGACTTCTTACTAGAACTAAGAGCTAGCGGAAACAACAGGGCTGAGGATTATGTTAAAAAATATCCAAATGCTAAATTCTTCGCTGGAAAACGCCCTTGGGAAGTGAAATGTGATGTAGCTATCCCTGCTGCTACTCAGAACGAACTTAATATAGATGATGCTAAAAACTTGGTAGCAAACGGATGTAAGTGCGTAACTGAGGCAGCGAACATGCCTTGTACATTAGAAGCAATGGAGCTGTTCTTGGAAAATAAATTATTATTCTCTCCAGGGAAAGCATCTAACGCTGGTGGAGTAGCGACATCTGGTTTAGAAATGACACAGAACTCTATCCGTTTGAGCTGGTCCGCAGAAGAAGTAGACGAAAAACTACAAACGATCATGAGAGGAATCCATGAAGTATGTAGAAAATACGGAAAAGAAGAAGATGGATATGTAAATTATGTAAAAGGAGCGAACATCGCAGGTTTCGTAAAAGTTGCTGATGCTATGCTTGCACAAGGAGTAGTTTAATTCCTCCTTTCAATAAAAAAGAAAAGCCTTCAAATTTTGAAGGCTTTTTTATTTACTTTATGTTTCTTGATTTTTTGATTTCCTCTATTCTTTCTTCGAATTCTTCCGTTTTTTCTGGATGTTTTTCTTGAAGAATTTTGTAAGCTTGGATGGCTTTGGTGTAGAGTTTTTGTTCTACATAAAGCTGAGCAAGGGTTTCTGTCATCAGGTGGGAAATATCATTGCTCTTTTCCTTTACAATAAAATCTACATCCTCTTTTATCGGAGAGATTTTTGGATTATTTTCTATGAACTTGTCAATGATTGCAGCTTTTTTGTCTTGTTCAGAAGGAGTAACTATTTCTGAACGGTCTATTTTTAGCCAGCTTTTCCAAGTGCTGATGAACGAAGTTACATTGCTATTAGATGTAGGTTTCACTACTTCTGAAACTTTTTCTGTTTCTATTTCTACTTTTGGTTCTGGTTTCTTGCTGTTTGCCGCTTCTTCCGTTGTAGAAATATTTTCTTCTTGAGCAGGATTATTAGAAACTTCCACTGCATCTTCTTTTTCGGTGTCTATTTGTTTTTGATAAATATTCACAGGCGAATAAGATGTTTGTTCTTCTTGTGCATCAAGATTTGCCTTTTTAGAAGCATAAAAATCAATAGCCGTTTCCCTTGCTTCTTTTTCAGTTGAGCTTTCAGAAATTGTTTCTTCCGAAGAGTAGTGATTTTCTTTTTGTGCAGGAGCTTCCTCTACGGATTCAGTTTGTTTTCTAGCGTAAAAATCTATAGTTGTCTCTATTTCTTTGTTTTCAGTTGTTTTTTCTGAAGAGTAGATATCTTCTTTTTGTACAGCGGTTTCCGCTATAGTCTGCTTTTGAGCATAAAAATCAATTGTTGTTTCTTTTGTTTCATCTTCAGCTGAACTTTCAGAAACAGGTTTTACAGAATAATAATCTTCTTTTTGTACAGGAGTTTCCTCTACTGGCTCTGCTTGTTTTTTAGCATAAAAATCAACAGTTGTTTCTTTTACCTTGTTTTCTTCTTCAACTGGTTTTGCGGAAGAGTAATAATCTTCTTTTGTAGCAGAAGTTTCTTCTGCATATCCAGTTTGTTTTCTGTTGTAGAAATCAATTGTCGTTTCTTTAGGTTTTTTTAGGTTAAATGTGCTTGGACTAGCCAATTCTTCTGCGGAAAATCTTTCTTCTTCAGTTTCTGTAGCAATAGGTTCAGTTTCAGTCTCAACCTCAACCTCTTTTTCCTCTACTGCTTCTATTGGTGAGATTTCCTCAGCTTTAACCTCTTCAACTGCAACTTCTTCTTCTTTTTCCGTTTCGCTGATTGTTTCAACGGCTTTAACAGGCTCAATATCTTCTTCTTTTTCAACGATAGAAGGCGCTTCCGTTGCGATTCCAGATTTTAGTTTTGCCATTTCAGCAGCGATGTATTCATCGATGGCAAGTTTTTTTTGTTCATACTCACTTCTTTCTGGAGAAGGGGCGCTATATTGAGGTTCTTCTACAGGCGAAACATCTGGTATAGAAGGAATTTCAATATTTGTTGCTTGTTGTTCATCGTTTGTATTTTCTTCTACAAAAGATACGGGTTCGCTGATTTCAACGGGTTGGTTTTCAACAATTAAATCAGTATTTTCCACAACTTCCTCTTCAGTGTGAATAGGAGTTTCTTCTACTTTAATTTCTTGAAGCGCAGGTGTTTTTGTAGTAAATTCTGTTTTGAAAGGAAACGCACTTGCTGCCAAGGCCGCAGCCATATTTTCATTGGTTTTGTTAATCAAATTGTACAAAATTCTCTTGTCTGTCGTATAGGCAGCGGTTTTTGCTAATTCTTTCGGAAAATGCTCATTATAAAAACGATGAACTCCCAAAAGATAAATAGCCCTCAAACTTTGCATATAAGGGAATTTTTCTATTTCTGTTTCTAATAAGCTTAAATCCTCTACCCTAAGAGTTTCAGGGTTTTTTATAAGGTCTATTATTCTTGTTTCCATTACCAATTTGCTACAATTTCATTAAAAATCTGGTTAATAATTCTTTCATTCACTATTCGTACTTGGCTGCTTTCTATAGCATTGATATCCAAATCACTACTAAATGTAGCCTCTCCAGAAAAAGTTTTATTAAAATTTTTCTCAGGCTCTATTTTGTTTTCATAATTTACATGTACCGTAATCGTAAGTTTGTTTTGTGCAGCCTCCGTTGCCCCTATCGTAGTAGAAGAAATAGATGTAGGCGTGATGCTGTAATCCGAGATATAGCCTTCTATCAGGATATCAGGGTTTTCAGAAGTCCCTTTGAGGGAGGTTCTCTGCAAAAACATATTTTGTAATGCCATCGTGAAATCTTGGCTCAAATCAGAATTTACTAAAGCGGCATTGTTTGGAAAATTTTTGATTAAAATCGTTTTCGTTTCAGGACTGAGCGAAGACCCTGTGAAACTGTAGCATGAGGAAAGGGCTATTCCCGCGGCAGCTGTCATCAGGACGATTTTTAGTTTTATTTTAGTTAAAAAATTTTCCATCAGTCTTCCAAATTATATTGTTTTATCTTTCTATAAAGTGTTCTCTGCGAAATACCGAGTTCATCCGCTGCCTTGTTTCTTCTTCCATTGTGTTTTTCCAAAGCTTTTATGATGAGGTCTCGCTCATTATTCTGCAAAGATAAAGATTCTGGCTGAGCTTCTTCTAATTCTATGTCCTCTATATTGTTATAATTTTCCATATCAGACCTTGTGATGATGGTTGGATTTTGTATTTCAGCTGGTGGCGTTTCGAAATAAAGGAGCGAACTAGGGTTTGCTGATGATACATCTGGTGTGTAAATTCTATTGATTAGATTCTGTTCGTGCATAGAGAATTCTCCTGTTCCTCGGTTTTTGATAAGCTCCGAAGTCAAAGATCTCAAATCATTGATATCATTTCTCATATCAAAGAGAATTTTATACATGATTTCCCTTTCCGAGCTAAAATCAGAATTATTATTCGTTTTAGAATGATTAGAAACAGCAAGAAGTCTGTTGTCTGCAGGGATATATTCAGCAAGTCTTTCCGCATTGATGGTTCTGCTCTGTTCCACTACGGTCATCTGTTCCACCAAATTTCTCAGCTGGCGGACATTCCCAGGGAACGAATAGCCTTCCAAATACCGTACTGCATCTTCGGTGAGGATTAGTTCCGGCATTCTGTATTTTTCGGCGAAGTCAATGGCAAATTTTCTAAATAATAAATGAATATCGCCTTTTCTCTCGCGGAGTGGCGGCATATCCACCTGAACAGTGTTTAGTCTGTAATACAAATCCTCACGGAATTTCCCTTCCTGAATGGCATTCATCATATTTACATTCGTTGCCGCTACTATTCTTACATTGGTTTTTTGGATTTGGGATGAACCAACTTTCATAAATTCTCCACTTTCCAAAACACGAAGCAAACGAACCTGCGTCTGCAAAGGAAGTTCGCCTACCTCATCCAAGAATATAGTACCACCGTCTGCCACCTCAAAATAACCTTTCCTCGTGCTGGTTGCTCCCGTAAAAGCGCCCTTCTCATGCCCAAAAAGCTCCGAATCTATCGTTCCCTCTGGGATAGCACCGCAGTTTACCACGATGTAGGGCTGGTG
>CAUQVP010000096.1:0-6275 GCA_963521545.1 uncultured Flavobacteriaceae bacterium
AGAGGAGAAGCTGGAGATAATGTTGGTCTATTGTTGAGAGGTATCGAGAAAACTGATATCAGAAGAGGTATGGTTATCGCTAAACAAGGATCTGTAACTCCACACAAAAAATTCAAAGCAGAGGTTTATATCCTTTCTAAAGAAGAAGGAGGAAGACACACTCCATTCCACAACAAATATCGTCCTCAGTTCTATGTAAGAACAACGGATGTTACAGGTGAAATCTTCTTGCCAGATGGTGTAGAAATGGTAATGCCTGGTGATAACTTGACTATTACAGTAGAATTGTTACAACCAATCGCTCTTAATGTAGGTCTTAGATTTGCGATTAGAGAAGGAGGTAGAACAGTAGGTGCTGGTCAGGTAACTGAAATTTTAGACTAATCATTTAGTATAATAAAGTTTTCCCGAAAGGGATCTTTCGGGAAAACTTTTTAAATTTAAAATTAAACTACGGGCATCGTCCAATGGTAGGATACCGGTCTCCAAAACCGTTGATCTGGGTTCGAATCCTAGTGCCCGTGCAAATTTAGACTAAGGTATATTTTATTTATTGTGTAATCATAGATGGGATTTCCTTAGTTTTTTCTTATTGGTGATATATTATGAGTTTAATAAGTTTTGTTAAAGATTCTTTTTTAGAGTTTAGAGAAAAGGTTGAATGGCTGAAGTGGAAAGAATTGCAGTCTTCTGCAGTTATTGTGGCTGTATCTACATTAATACTAGCCTTGTTTACATTTGGGGTAGATAGCCTTTTTAGTATATCAATCAAGAATTTGTATTCGTTGTTTATAGGATTTTTCAACTAAAATATTTCTCATGGAAGATTTAAAATGGTATGTGCTGAAAGCCGTTAGTGGTCAGGAAAATAAAGTAAAATCCTATATAGAAACTGAAGTTAGAAGATTAGGGTATGAGTCTTTTGTTACTCAAGTTGTGATTCCTACAGAAAAGGTAGCACAGATGAAAAATGGAAAGAAAGTCTTTAAGGAAAGACCTTATTATCCAGGATACCTTATGGTAGAGGCTAATCTTATGGGGGAGATTCCACACATGATTAAGAATATACCAGGGGTTATTTCATTTTTGAGTTTGACAAAAGGGGGAGATCCTGTTCCTATGAGACCTACGGAAGTTAATAGAATGCTAGGTAAAATAGATGAACTTTCTGAATTCGCGGTGGATGTAGAGATCCCTTTTGTTGTAGGAGAAAATGTGAAAGTTATAGATGGGCCATTTAACGGATTCAATGGTTCTATTGAGAAAATCCATGAAGATAAGAAGAAATTAGAAGTTAAAGTTAGAATATTTGGAAGGGAAACTCCATTAGAACTAAGCTATATGCAAGTAGAAAAACTTTAATTAAAATATGACCACTCTTTTTAGGGTGGTTTTTTATTGATATTTAGAATAAAAAGTAAATTTATTTTTGTAGATAAGAAATAAATTTATAATTTTGCAGTCCGTAAATGGAGTTGAAATGTTCAGGTGAGAAGGATATTTCATCAATTCATTTACAGATTTATAAAATGCTTCCACATTTTTATATTTTTAATTTATTTTAATAAAGAAACATGGCAAAGAAAGTCTTTAAAATGGTAAAACTTCAAGTGAAAGGAGGGGCAGCAAACCCTTCTCCACCAGTAGGTCCAGCATTGGGTTCTGCAGGGGTGAACATTATGGAGTTTTGTAAACAATTTAATGGAAGAACGCAAGATAAGCCAGGTCAAATCCTTCCTGTAGTAATTACAGTTTATGAGGATAAATCTTTCGAATTTATCATTAAAACACCTCCAGCAGCGGTTCAGCTTTTAGAGGCGTCTAAGGTAAAGAAAGGATCTGGGGAGCCTAACAGAAACAAAGTAGGTTCTGTAACTTGGGAGCAAGTACAAAAAATCGCTGAAGATAAAATGGCAGATCTTAACTGCTTTACACTAGATTCAGCTTTGAGTATGGTTGCTGGTACAGCAAGATCAATGGGATTAAAAGTAACAGGAACGAAACCTAACGCTTAAAAATTAAGGAATGGCAAAATTAACTAAAAAGCAAAAGGAAGCTGTAGCTAAGCTAGAAAAAAATAAGGCATATAGCCTTGAAGAAGCTTCAGCCTTAGTAAAAGAAGTAAATACAGCAAAATTTGATGCTTCTGTAGATATCGCTGTGAGATTAGGTGTAGATCCTCGTAAAGCTAATCAAATGGTAAGAGGCGTAGTTTCTCTTCCTCATGGAACGGGTAAAGACATCCGTGTATTGGCTTTGGTTACTCCTGATAAAGAAGCAGAAGCAAAAGCTGCTGGTGCTGACCATGTAGGTCTAGATGAGTACTTAGAAAAAATCAAAAACGGTTGGACAGATGTAGATGTTATTGTTACTATGCCAGCTGTAATGGGTAAACTAGGTCCATTGGGTAGAGTATTGGGTCCAAGAGGTCTAATGCCAAACCCTAAGTCTGGAACAGTTACTATGGAAGTAGGTAAAGCAGTAGCAGAGGTGAAATCAGGTAAAATTGATTTCAAAGTGGATAAATATGGTATTGTACATGCAGGTATTGGTAAAGTATCTTTCGATGCAGATAAGATTAGAGAAAATGCCCAAGAGCTTATTCAGGCTTTAATCAAATTAAAACCAACTGCAGCAAAAGGAACTTATGTGAAGAGTATTTACCTTTCTTCTACAATGAGTCCAGGTATTGCTATCGATACTAAATCTGTAAACTAAAATCTGAAAGACAATGACAAAAGAAGAAAAAGTATTAGTAATACAAGAATTAAAAGAATTGTTACAAGATGCCAAAGTGGTTTATGTAGCAAATCTTGAAGGAATGAATGCTGCTGCTACTTCAGATTTTAGAAGACAAGCATTTAAAAGTAATGTTACGCTTAGAGTTGTAAAAAATACATTACTTCAAAAAGCGATGGAACAAGTGGAGGGAGTAGATTACTCAGAAATGTTCTCTACATTCAAAGGAAACTCTGCATTGATGATAGCAGAAGTAGCAAATGCTCCTGCGAAACTTATCAAGAATTTCAGAAAGAATGGAGCATTCCCTGCTTTGAAATCAGCTTATTTGCAAGAAACTTTCTATATTGGTGATGACCAGTTAGATACTCTAGCAAACATCAAGTCTAGAGAAGAGATGATCGGAGAAATCATAGGATTGCTTCAGTCTCCAATCAGAAACTTGATTTCTGCATTGCAAAACAAACCAGAGGTTGCAGAAGCGAAAGCAGAAGCTCCTGTGGCAGAAGAACCAAAACAAGAAGAGCCTGCTTCTGAAGAAGGAGCAGAGTAATTTTGGGACTTTGCTGAGTAAAATAGACACTCAATAAAATTTAAATAAATCGTTCAACAATTAAAACATTAGAAAAATGTCAGATTTAAAAAAATTAGCGGAAACGCTTGTTAACTTAACAGTAAAAGATGTAAATGAATTAGCTACTATTCTTAAAGAAGAGTACGGAATCGAGCCAGCTGCTGCTGCAGTAGTAGTATCTGGTGCTGCTGGTGGAGGTGCTGCAGCTGAGGAAAAATCAGAATTTGATGTAATCCTTAAAAATGCAGGTGCTTCTAAATTAGCTGTAGTTAAGTTAGTTAAAGACTTAACAGGTGCTGGTCTTAAAGAAGCTAAAGACATCGTAGATGGTGCTCCAGCTCCAGTAAAAACAGGAGTTCCAAAAGACGAAGCAGAAGCTCTTAAAAAGCAATTAGAAGAAGCTGGTGCTGAAGTAGAATTGAAGTAATTATTAAATTACAATAACTAAAAAAGCTGTTTCATTTTGAAACAGCTTTTTATTTTTTTACTAATCGAGAATAAATCTAAAAAGTATTTTAAAAGTTTTATTTTTTAAGAGCTTTGATCAGAACAGGAGCTGTTGTTACTACAATCAGTCCAATGATAATATATTCCAAATGTTTTTTCAAATCAATTCCGAACTGGTCGATAAAAAGTTTATCCAAATAATGTCCCGCAAAAATTAGTGAAAAAGACCATAAAAATCCACCTATAATATTATATAAAAAGAATTTTTTGCTATCCATTTTCACTATGCCTGCTACAATAGGAGCAAAGGTTCTAATCATGGGTAAAAATCTCGCAATAATAATAGCCATAGCTCCATTTTCTTCATAAAACTGTTGGGCTTTTAGCAGATAACTTCTTTTAAAGAAAAAAGATTCTTTCTTATGATAAAGTTTCTGACCGCTTTTTGAGCCAAACCAATAACCTACTGAATCTCCGAGAATGGCAGCAATACCCACAGTAGCAGCTAAAATAGCAGTATTGAGAAGGTCACTCCCTGTTTCTCCAAAAGTTTCGCTGATAATCGTGGTGGAATAAATTCCAGAAATAAACAATAAACTATCCCCAGGCAGGAAGAATCCAAAGAATAATCCCGATTCTGCAAATACGATGAGAAGCACCAGCCAAAAACCGCCCAATTTAATGTAAAATTCGGGGTTTACTAAATCTTTCCAACTTTCAAAATGTTCCATAAAATCTAATAATCAACAAAGATAATTTATTTAAGAATATCAGCGGTAAAATTTTATATCGTTAAATCATGAGTTTCGTCACCTTGTCCTTCTGCCATTAGGAAAGATTTTAGGAAAGGAGTGATGTTGCCATTCATCACGGCATCCACATCGGAAGTCTCATAGCCAGAGCGAACATCTTTTACCAATTTGTAAGGATGCATCACATAGTTTCTAATCTGGCTGCCCCATTCTATTTTCATTTTTCCTGCTTCTATTTCGTTTCGCGCCTTGTTTCTTTCTTCCAATTCTATTTCGTAAAGCCTTGATTTTAAGAGCTGCATGGCTTTTTCTTTGTTTTGAAGCTGAGAACGGCTTTCAGAGTTTTCGATGATGATTCCCGTAGGGTGGTGGCGGAGTCGCACGGCGGTTTCTACTTTGTTTACATTTTGTCCTCCTGCACCGCTGGCTCTCATGGTTTCAAAAGTGATGTCAGATGGATTGATGTTAATCTCAATAGTGTCATCCACCAAAGGATAAACATAAACGGAAACAAAGCTGGTATGGCGTTTTGCGTTGCTGTCAAAAGGAGAAATTCTCACCAAACGATGCACGCCGTTTTCGCCTTTTAGATATCCGAAGGCAAATTCGCCATCTATCTCTAATGTCACGGTTTTCACGCCCGCTACATCTCCTTCTTGGAAGTTGAGCTCTCGCACGCTGTATCCCTGTTTTTCTGCCCACATGATGTACATTCTCATCAGCATAGATGCCCAGTCGCAGCTCTCCGTTCCTCCTGCTCCAGCCGTGATTTGGAGGACGGCAGAAAGCTCGTCTCCTTCGCTGGAAAGCATATTTTTAAATTCCAGATTTTCTATTTTTTCAAGAAGTTTTGGGAATATGTCTTCTACTTCTTTTTCGCTGTCTGGGTCTTCTTTGGAAAACTCTACCAATACTTGTAAATCTTCAAATTCTTTAAGGATTTCTTCATATTCTTCCACCCATTTTTTCTTGGAGCGGAGCTGTTTCAGAAATGCTTCGGCTTCTTTCGGGTTGTCCCAAAATTCTGGCGAAGCAGTTTTCTCATCATCATTGGATATTTCTACCTTTTTTCGCTCTATTTGAAGGTATTTGTATAAATCTTCTATTCGGGTCTGTGCGTCTTTTATTTGCTCGTTACTAATCACAAATTCAAATTTTTACAAAAATAATAGTTTTTTGGTGATTTTAGTAATAAAATTTATTTTCCGTTAAAAGTATTCATCGTATTGGTAATTCCTGCGAAAACGAAGGACAAGCAGGCATCTGCGAATTTTTCGATTCTTTCAGGGAGTTTTTCTTTTTCTTCCTCGCTCCATTCACCGATGACATAGTCTATCTGTCTGCCTTTTTCAAAATCGGAAGAAATCCCAAATCTCAGGCGGGCGTAGTTTTGGGTTTTTATCATTTCCTGAATGTTTTTCAGACCGTTGTGCCCAGCATCAGAACCCTTTGATTTTAGGCGTAAAGCACCGAAAGGCAGCGCCAAATCATCTGTCACGACGAGGATATTTTCCAAAGGAATGTTTTCTTTCTGCATCCAGAATTTTAGGGCGTTTCCAGAGAGATTCACATAAGTGTCTGGTTTTAAAAGAATTATTTTTCTGCCCTTGTATTTTCCTTCTGCTGTCCATCCGTAGTTTGTAGAGCTGAACTGTGTATCTATTTTTTCGGCAACTTTTTCCACGATTTTAAAACCGATGTTATGCCTTGTGTTTTCGTATTTTTCGCCTTTGTTTCCTATTCCTAAAATTAAGTATTTCATT
>CAUQVP010000097.1:0-6206 GCA_963521545.1 uncultured Flavobacteriaceae bacterium
TTTTCTGCCCTGAAATCTGTTATATTTTTTATTTTTGCAAAAATCACACGATGAGTATCAAGGAAAAACAACAGGAACTAATAGATGATTTCGCCTTTCTTTCGGACTGGGAGCAGAAGTATGAATATATCATAGATTTGGGCAAAGAACTAAAAGGTCTTCCAGAGGAAAAAAAGAATGAAGATATTTTAATAAAAGGCTGTCAGTCTCAGGTTTGGCTGGATGCTGAACTGCGCGACGGCAAGATTTTTTTCCTTGCTGATTCTGACGGAATTTTGCCAAAAGGAATTATTTCTCTTTTAGTGGGAGTGTACAGCGGACATACTGCCGAAGAAATTCTGGCGGCTGATTTTGATTTTATTTCCAAAATCGGACTGCAGGAATTCCTCTCTCCTTCCAGAGCAAATGGACTTGCCTCAATGATAAAACAAATAAAATTCTACGCTGTAGCTTATCAACTAAAATCGTGACCAAAATACTCGCTTACCGTTTTTCCGCATTTGGCGACATCGCCATGCTGGTGCCCGTTCTCAAGGAATTTCTTGATGAAAATCCTAATACAGAAATCTTGATGGTTTCCAGAAAAAATTTCAAAGATTTATTTGATGGAATTCCAAGACTCAAATTTAAAGGAGTAGATTTAAAGGAATATGAAGGATTTTTTGGACTAAAAAAATTGTCCAATGAAATCTTGTCTGAATTTCAGCCAGATATGGTTGCAGATTTTCATAATGTCCTCAGATCCAATATTCTCAATTTTTTCTTTTGGTTAAAAAGACTTCCTATTCATAAAATAGACAAAGGGCGAAAAGAGAAAAAGCAACTAATTGACACCAAAAATCTTAATAAAACCCAACTCAAAAAAAATACCGAAAGATACGCTGATGTCCTGAGAAAAATGGGATTTTCATTAACGCTTTCACATCAGCTCAAACCTCAGCTAGGAATAAAAAACGGTGTAGGATTTGCGCCTTTTGCACAGCACTTCGGGAAAATGCTTCCGTTGGAAAAATCTTTTGAATTAGCGAAAGAAATCGCCAAAGAAAAACCGCTGTTCTTCTTCGGTGGCGGAAAAAAAGAAGTAGAAATCCTAAGTGAATGGGAAAAACAAATTCCTAATTCAGAATCCCTCGCAGGGAAACTTTCTTTGAAACAAGAATTGGAAAAAATATCTCAATTAGAACTGATGATTTCTATGGATTCGGCTAATATGCACTTGGCGAGTCTGGTAGGAACTCGCTGTATATCAATCTGGGGGCAGACGCATCCTTATGCTGGTTTTCTCGGCTATGGGCAAAGCGAAGAAGATATTGTCCAAGTGAATGACCTTTCCTGCCGACCATGTTCAGTTTTTGGAAATAAAGAATGCTATCGTGGCGACTGGGCTTGTCTGCATAACATTGACATTAAAAATATAATAATAAAAATGGAGATTAGTGACTAATCTCCATTTTTTATTCATAATCAAAATCCCAAAACTAGAAGAATTTACCTCTGTGTCTCATATTAGGATTATGCATGTGTTTCTGCATGTTTGGTTTTTTCATTTGCTCTTTCATTGTTCTGATGTGTTCTGTAAGCATTCCTGCTGTGTCTAGTTTTTGTGCATCATTCAGCAATCTCTGCGCATCCGTTTTATTCCCTCTAGAAAGGGCTGCAATCGCCAGATTAAACTTTGCCAAAGCTCTATCATGTTTCATGCTCATTCCATATTCAAGAGCTGTTTTCATTAGTCCTTCTGCTTTCAATGGATTTTCAGCATATGTAAGCCCTAACATATAATGATAATATCCATATTGGCTTCTGTGCAGCTGAGTTTTATAATCTGTAATATTAGAAAGCAGCCTAGCAACCTCATCCAGCTTCTGGTCTCTCATCTTCCAGAGCGACAAAAGAATATATTCATTCTTAAAAAACAATATAATAGGAACTATTGATAGAACTACACATACTATCCCCCAGCCTACTTGTCTGTTGAACATCAGGAATATTCCTCCTGCTACCATTAGTCCTGCAATCACTAATTTTATGTATTTATTCATTACAAAATCTTTTTAGGATTGCAAATTTAATGATTATTTTAATATTTTCTAAATTTAGTTCAAAAATAGAAAAACATAACGCCATCAAAATTCTATATTTTCTCTACTGTTATTCGCTCGGTCTTTTTTTTATTCTGAAACTCCTTTTTATTTTTTTTATAATTAAATTAAAAATTGTATTTTTAGGGAGTTAAAATTTTAAATAAATGTTTGATTTTTTAGAAAATTTAGAGGTTCTACATCGTTCTTTTTGGTATGTAGCCTTATTCAGCAGTTTAGTATTTGTGGTTCAGGCTGTACTCACTTTCATTGGCAGTGACAGCACGGATGGTACAGCGCCTGATTTTGATGGTGATTTTGATGGCGTCGATGCACCTTTTCAGCTTTTCTCGCTGAGAAATCTTACCAATTTCCTACTCGGTTTTGGCTGGGCTGGTGTTGCTTTTTACCCAATGGTAGAAAACAAATTTTTACTTACCATTATTGCAGCAGCTGTGGGCGTTGGTTTTGTATTGATTTTCTTTTTAGTTATTAAACAATTACTCAAATTATCCGAAGACAATACTTTTAAAATCAACGATTTAAAAAACAAAACAGGCGAAGTCTATCTCAAAATTCCTGCTCAGAGCCTTGGAAAAGGAAAAGTTCTTATTTCGCTGAAAGGAACCAATCATGAGCTCTATGCGATAACGAACTCCAGCACAGAGATTTTGTCTGGCGAACTTATAAAAGTAATTGATATAAAAGATGAAATTTTAATTGTAGAAAAAATTTAAAGTAAAATTATATGAGCCCGTTTATTATTATTGTAGCATTAGTTTTTGTGCTTTTTGTGACTCTTGTTTCTCTTATTTCGCGTTACAAGAGATGTCCTTCGGACAAAATTTTGGTGATTTATGGAAAAACTGGCGGAAGTTCTGCGAGATGTATCCATGGCGGTGGCGCATTCGTATGGCCTGTAATTCAAGACTTTGCATATCTTGATTTAAAGCCGATTTCCATCGAAGCTAATCTTACCAACGCCCTTTCGCGCCAGAATATTCGTGTGGATGTGCCGTGCCGATTTACCATCGCTATTTCCACTGAAACAGACACGATGGGAAATGCCGCTGAAAGACTTTTAGGGCTTTCGCCAGAGCAGATTCAGGAACTTTCTAAGGATATCCTTTTTGGACAACTTCGTTTAGTGATTGCTACGATGACCATTGAGGAAATCAACTCTGACCGAGACAAATTCCTTGAAAATATTTCTAAAAATGTAGATACCGAACTTAAAAAAATAGGTCTAAAACTCATCAATGTCAATGTAACCGATATCAAAGATGAGTCTGGCTACATCGAAGCTTTAGGGAAAGAAGCCGCTGCGAAAGCGATTAACGAAGCTAAAATTTCCGTTGCTGAACAAGAAAAAATCGGGGAAACAGGTAAAGCAGAAGCTGACAGAGAAAAAGATGTACAAATCGCGGAAACCAACAGAGACAGAGATGTAAAAATTGCGATTACTCAAAAAGACAGAGAAATCAGCATCGCATCCGCTGTGAAAGATGAGTCCATCGGTAAAGCCGAAGCTGAAAAGGAATCAAGAATTGCAACTTCACTTGCAAATTCCCTTGCCGTAAAAGGGGAAAACGAAGCCAAAATAACCATCGCTAATTCCGATGCACAGAGAAGAGAAAAAGAAGCCGAAGCCCTCAAAATAGCAATCACAGCAGAGAAAGTTCAGGCAGCGAAAGCCCTTGAAGAATCTTATCTGGCCGAACAAAAAGCGGAAGCTGCCAGAGCCGAAAGAGAGCGTTCTACACAAAATGCCAACATCGTAGTTCCTGCGGAAATCTCCAGACAAAAAGCCATCATCGACGCAGAAGCAGAAGCTGAAAAAATCAGACTGAAAGCCAAAGGGGAAGCAGATGCTATCTATCTGAAAATGGAAGCCGAAGCAAAAGGTCTCCTTGAAATCCTTACAAAACAGGCGGAAGGTTATGACCAAGTCGTAAAAGCTGCCGGTGGAGATACCAACTCGGCGTTCCAGCTATTGCTTATTGAAAAACTTCCTGAATTGGTTAAAACTCAGGTGGAAGCCGTTAAAAATATTAAAATTGATAAAGTTACAGTTTGGGACAGCGGGAACAATCCTGACGGAAACACTTCCACGGCTAATTTCGTTTCAGGAATGATGAAAACTGTGCCGCCTCTGAATGATTTATTCAATATGGCTGGGCTTAATCTTCCTGAATACCTAAAAGGAAAAAGTGAAATTCCTCATCAAGAGCCAAAGACCAAAAATGAGGAAATCATCATTGAAAACAATGAACCTGAAGAGGAGCTTTAAAAAACTAAAAAAATCCAGTAACGCATACTGGATTTTTTATGCAATTTTATTAACATTCATAAAAGTTATAATTTATTGATTTATAATTGTTTGTTATAAATTATAGTTACTTTTCAACATTGCGTAGAATTTTGAGAGTTTAATCTTTATCTTTGTCCCATGGTACAAAAAGAAACATTATCATCTCTCACGCATGGAAATTTTGCAAAGGAACTGTCTATTTCTCAAGGGAAAGTTCCACCTAATGCAGTGGATTTTGAAAAACTCGTAATCGGGACTTTTTTGATTGACAAGAAAGGTCTAGACCACTCCATAGATTTGCTAAAACCAGAAGTTTTCTACGATCCGAGACATCAGGAAATTTTCAGAGCGATTCTAAAACTCTATGAAAACAACCATCCTGTGGATATGGTGACCGTAATTCAGGAACTGAAACGCACCGAAAAACTCAGCTTGGCAGGAGGCGACCACTACATCATAGACCTTACCACTGTGGTGAGTTCTTCTGCGCATATAGAATACCATGTGAGAATCATTTTGGAGAAATACATCCTCCGCTCACTTATCAATGTTTCTGCCAATGTTATTGACAGTTCTTACAAAGAATCTACCGATGTTTTCGAACTTTTGGATAAAGCAGAACAAGGTTTCTTTGAAATCACAAACGGAACCATCAAAAAAGGTTTCGATACAGCCAACTCTTTGGTAAAGGAAGCCATCGATAAAATCAAAGCTCTAAAAGACAAGGAAGGGCTTTCTGGAGTTCCTTCGGGCTTTAGAGATGTGGATAAAGAAACCGGCGGCTGGCAAAATTCTGATCTCATCATCATCGCGGCGCGTCCTGCAATGGGTAAAACCGCTTTCCTGCTTTCCATGGCAAGAAACATCGCCGTTCAGCATCAAATTCCGATGGCACTTTTCTCATTAGAAATGGCCTCTGTACAGCTCATCACAAGGATGATAGCCTCCGAAACGGGTATTTCATCCGAAAAACTGAGAAAAGGACAAATGAGCGATGAGGAATGGCAAAGACTTTTTAATAATGTCTCCGAGCTGGAAAACGCTCCTCTTTACATAGATGAAACACCTGCGCTTTCTGTATTTGATTTTAGAGCTAAATGCCGAAGACTCGTAATGCAGCACGGCGTGAAAATCATCATGGTGGATTATCTCCAGCTGATGACTGCAAACAACGGCGGAAAAGGAGCAGGAAACCGAGAGCAAGAGATTGCTACTATTTCGCGTTCCCTAAAAGCCATTGCAAAAGAACTTAATGTTCCTGTAATTGCCCTTTCTCAGCTATCTAGAAGTGTGGAAGGAAGACCTAATAAACGCCCGCAGCTTTCGGATTTGAGGGAATCAGGAGCGATTGAGCAGGATGCCGATATCGTTTCTTTCCTCTTCCGTCCTGAATATTACAAAATAGAAAACTGGGAAGATGGAAGCCCATCTGCTGGACAGGCGGAGCTCATCATCGGAAAACACAGAAATGGAGCCGTTACAGATGTAAGACTTTCGTTCCAATCAAGTTTAGCAAAGTTCTCGGATTTGGATTTATTTGGTGGAACTAATGAGCAGCCTTCTTACGCTCAGCCAAACCAAAATGCCTTTGATAATATCCGAGTAAGCATAGACCCTTCGGCGGCATTTGATTTACCTAAAAACAATCTTACTGCTTCATCTATGAACGATGAAGATGATATGCCTTTCTAAAAATATGAGGATAGAAATCTATACCGATGGAGCGTGCAGCGGCAACCCTGGGAAAGGCGGCTATGGCATCATCATGCAAGCACCTGAGAAAAACTATGAAAAATGTTTTTCGGAAGGGTATC
>CAUQVP010000098.1:0-6052 GCA_963521545.1 uncultured Flavobacteriaceae bacterium
ATAATGCTACAAGATGAAGATAAGGATATATTATCAAAGGAAGGATTTCAAGATGCTTTGGTTCAAAATGAGATTAAAGCTCAATTTGAAATGATATCTTTGCTCAAAGAGAAAAAATTAACAAGTGAGTTTAAACATTGGTTACGCAATGTTTCAGATATGTGATGAACAACTTTTCTCTTGACAAAAATAAATCCATTCAAATCATCTTAAAAACAAAATATCCCAATGAATAATTCATTAGGATATTTTTATAAATATAAAAATTTGATTTTCATTTGAACTTTGTTCGAACTTTTTCCTATTTTGTTTCTATTCCTTTGTAGGTGTTTTTTACTTAAAACAGGTATATTTTGCCTATAATAAAAAAGTAAGATACTGAAAAACAATATCTTACTTTTTTGAGCCATTATCGGGACTTGAACCCGAGACCTCTTCCTTACCAAGGAAGCGCTCTACCGCTGAGCTATAACGGCTTATAAAAAAATCACAATCCATGGATTGTGATTTCTGTGAGCGGAAGACGGGGGTCGAACCCGCGACATTCAGCTTGGAAGGCTGACGCTCTACCAACTGAGCTACTTCCGCATTTTTTATTGTTGGTAATTTTTACTTTGCAAATATAAGAACTTTTTCTTAAACCCACAAATATTTCTTAATGTTTTTTTATAAATGTGGGGAGAGCAGGATTCGAACCTGCGAAGCCGAAGCAACGGAGTTACAGTCCGTCCCATTTGACCGCTCTGGTATCTCCCCTACCTTATAAAATGAGCCTCCAGAGGGATTCGAACCCACGACCCCGAGATTACAAATCACGTGCTCTGGCCAACTGAGCTATGGAGGCATTGATTTCAAAAGAACTTCTTTATTTCCTTTTTGCGTTTGCAAATATAGAAAAGTTTTTTTGAAACCACAAATATTTATTGCTAAAAATTTAAATATTTTTTTTAATTATTTTCTTTCTTTTTGATTAACAGTTTTTTAGCAACATCCACACAAAGGTCTATACTCTCCTCAAAAGAACTTGTAGTCTTCTTTACTACGATATCATCCCCTGGTACATTTAGAATAATCTCCGCTGTTTTGTTTTCTTTACCACTTACATTTTCTAATTTCAAGAAAACCTCACACGCTTGGATTTTATCATAGAAAGTGTCTAATTTAGCTATTTTCTTTTCCATAAACTCTTCTAGTGAAACATGAGGAGTCATCCCCATGGCTTGAACTCTAATTTCCATAATGACATATTTTAGGTGTTAAACTTAGATTATCTCATCATCAGATGATAATTGCGTTTTCGCATTACCTCTGGGATGAGTTTTATTAAAAATATTTTTCAGCTGTTCAATATCCGCATTGGTATATACTTGCGTAGAAGATAAACTTGCGTGTCCCATCATCTTCTTGACCTTAGAAATTTCGGCTCCATTATTCAATATATGTGTCGCGAAACTATGTCTAAGGATATGCGGACTTCTCTTTTTCTTTGAAGACACAGCACTAAGATAGTGAGTTACGAGCAAATAAACAAATTTTTCCGTGATTTTTTTTCCTTTTGGTGTTACAAAAAAGTATAATTCCGCATCAGAATTAGGCTTCCTATGCTCATCATTATAAACCTTGAGTTCCTTCATCAAGATGGGAGAAACAGGAACTATCCTCTGTTTATTTCCCTTCCCTATCACTGTAATTTCATTTCTATAAAAATGAACATTCTCTAAAAGCAGATTACAAAGCTCTGCCCTACGCATTCCCGTTTGATACAGAACCTCTATAATAAGCCTGTCCAGCAGCTCCACTTCTCCATTTTCTAAAATAACGGTCAATTCCTGCATTTCTTCTTTGGAAAAGGGAATTTGTTTTTCGGGATAAAATTTGATAGTTGATAAGCCCTCCACAGGCGAAACACTTATCAGCGATATTCTCTGTAAAAAAGCATAAAAACTCTTCAGAGTAGATATTTTCCTATTGATGCTTCTTTTGGTCAATCCTTTCTCACCCAAAAAAACAATGAAATTACGCACCATTTTCTTTTCTGCTTTCTGCAACTCTTCCATGCCTTCCCTATCCATTAGGAAAGACAAGAAATCTTCCAAATCCTTTCGGTAACTGGTAATCGTATTGGGAGAGTAGCGTTTTTCTTGCTGAATGTATTCCAAAAACTTGTCTATCATAATCCAAAGTTAATCAATTTAAAAATAAAAGTCCATTCTCAATAAAGAATGGACTCAAAATATTTTCAAAACAAAACCTTATGCTTGCTCTTCTTTGCTAAGCAGTCTTTGTTTGTGAGCAGCTCTCAATTTACCTTGTCTAAGTATTACAGAAGGTTTAGTAAACTGCTGTCTAGATCTCAATTGTTTAACAACACCTGTTTTGTCATACTTTCTTTTGTATCTTTTAAGTGCTCTATCAATTGATTCTCCGTCTTTTACTTGAACTATTAACATATTTTACATCTCATTTATGGGCGCAAAGATAGTATTTTTTTTGAAATACACAAAATAAAAACGGCATTATTGAGATTTTTGTTTGGGTGTAATGATTTTTAATTTTAAATTAGCACCTTTAATTTTAGGAAACAGTATGAAAAAAATATTTGCTTTTTTGGTCGTTCTATCCATTAATTGTCTAACCTATGCACAGGAAATCTATGCCAATGTGCAGGTAAACCACAGCCAGATAGGTGGTAGTAATACTCAGATTTTCAAAACCTTAGAAAAAAGTTTGAGAGATTTTATCAACAACACAAAATGGACAGGCAAAAAACTGCAAAACTTTGAAAAAATCAAAGCTAATTTTGCCATCGTTATCAAGGAAAGACCGAGCCAAAACTCCTTTAAAGGAAGCCTCATTGTTCAGGCGGTTCGTCCTGTTTATGGGACTATTTATGAAACGCCTCTCATTAATATCAATGACACTCGTTTTTCTTTCGAATACACTGAAAATGAAAACCTTATATTCAATGACAGACAGTTTTCTGGGAAAAACCTTACAGATGTGATTAGTTTTTACATCTATACTATTTTAGGATATGATGCGGACAGCTTCCAGCAACTGAGCGGAAAAACTCATTTCGAAAAGGCTCAAAAAATTTCTCAAAATGCTCAAAACCACAACTATGACGGATGGGAAATCATGGGCGAGACTAAAAGTAGAAGCCTGTTAGTCAATAGTTTACTAAACGAGAGAAACATTCCTCTAAGAAATATTTACTATTCCTACCACAGAATAGGACTGGATAATCTCAGCAGCCAGAACCAATTCGCTGCAAAACAGACTATCGCAGAAGAACTGCTGAAATTAAAAACTTACGAAACGAATTTCCAGCTGAACTATCCTCTTTCCATTTTCATTGACACAAAAAAAGATGAAGTTTTCAATATTTTTAATTCCAATAACAATGGCGGAATCAATGTCAATGAACTGAGAATAATGATGAGCACTTTTTCGCCGAGAGATATAGAATCCAAGTGGAATAAGTGGAAATAATCTTCAATCTATAACCAATATTAAGAAAATGCTTTCAAAAATTACGATACAAAATTTTGCTCTAATTCAGCACCTTAGTGTTTCTCTAGAAAACGGACTGCAAGTCATCACGGGAGAAACAGGCGCTGGGAAATCCATTATTTTAGGCGCTTTGAGGCTGATTCTTGGAGAAAGAGCCGATTCTAAATCAATCTCCGACCCTGAGAAAAAGAGCGTTGTAGAAGCAGAATTTAAAATCACTTCTTCTTATCTTCCTTTTTTTGAGGAAAATGACCTTGATTTTGAGGAAAATACCATCATCAGAAGAGAAATCCTACCGAGTGGGAAATCTAGGGCTTTCATCAATGATATTCCTGTAACGCTGGATGTTTTAAAGGAATTGTCTTCTAAACTGATTGACATTCACTCTCAGTTCGAAACTTCCAATCTTTTCTCGGAAGAATATCAGTTCAAAATCATCGATGGATTATCCGAAAACAAAGAAATTATAAGCGATTATCAAAAGAAATTTGTCTCTTATCAAAATCTAAAAAAAGAGCTTCTTTCACTTGAAAACCAACTAGCCGAAAGAAACAAAGAGTCTGATTATCAAAGTTTTTTATTATCTGAACTGCAAGAGTTTAACCTTGATAATATCAATTTAGAAGAACTAAAAAACAAGGTAAATGTAGGCGAACATGCCGAGCTAATTTTAGAAAATTTGGGACAAATCTCAGGGCGTTTTCAGCAGGAAGAAATGGGAATTTTAGATAGTCTGAATGATATCAAAAACAAAATTCAAAAAATCTCTGAAAATTCACCTCATCTAGAACAACTTAGCCAAAGAATAGAGGAAAGCTATCTGGAACTAAAAGACATAGCGGACAGCATTGAAAACGAGATAGAAAGCACGGAAATCAATCCAGAAGAACTGGCAGTTTTCACGAGCCAACTCAACAAAATAAACTCTCTCTTGCTAAAACACCAAGTTTCTGATATTGAAGAACTTATAACCATTAGAGAACAACTCTCCACACAGCAGAAAAATTCAGAGAATTTAGAAAAAGATATAGAAGATACTAAAAATCAACTGAATATAATTCAGCAGGATTTAGATAATTTAGCTAAAATCTTATTTGAAAATAGACAAAAAACCATTCCTATTTTTAAAGAAAAAACTGAGGAACTTCTCGCTAGATTAGGGCTGGAAAAAGCAAAAATAGAGGTAGAATTTACAGAAAATCAAGACTTTAATAAGTTTGGAAAAGAACACATTCAGTTTTTATTCCAAGCCAATTCTGGTTTCCCTCTAAAACCGATACAAAGTGCTATTTCTGGTGGTGAGCGCTCTCGTGTGATGCTTTCTATCAAGAAAATCATGGCCGAAAACGCAGAACTTCCTACTTTGATTTTGGATGAAATAGACTCTGGAGTTTCTGGAAAAACAGCCGATGAAATAGGAAAAGTAATGCAGGATATGGCTAAAAACATGCAGCTAATCGTCATCACACACCACGCACAGGTAGCAGCCAAAGGAAATTCCCACTACAAAGTAGTAAAACAAGATGTGGACGGAAAAACTCAGTCAAACATCATTCCGCTCGGTGAGAAAGAAAGGCTTCATGAAATCGCGCAAATCCTCTCTGGAAGCACCATCACAGACGCCGCACTACAACAGGCGGAAGAACTTATGAAAAACTAACTCAAATGAAGGATATAGAAACAATAGAAGATATAGAACTGCTTGTAAATACATTTTACAGCAAGGTAAGAAAAGATGATGTCATAGGTTTTTTCTTCAATGATATAGCAAAAACAAACTGGGAGGAGCATCTTCCCAAAATGTACCTATTCTGGAGGGCACTGCTCTTCATGGACATTAAATTTGATGGAAATCCTGTAGGTGCTCACATTCCGATAAATCTGCAAGTGCCGATGGAGGAACACCACTTTGACCACTGGGTAGGACTTTGGAAAGAAACCGTGGATGAACTTTTCGAGGGAGAAACAGCCGAAGACGCCAAAAACAAAGGGCAAAATATCGCAAAAATGATGGCTTTCAAAATGAGACAAGTGAGAATGTAGCTCTGTTTTCTAGCACCACAGCCAATAATCCTGCCAGTCTGTGAACATATGAAAAAGCAGTCCGATGGATACTACACGGTAATTTCCTTTCAGAAAAATACATCCCAAAGTATATGCCGCAACGGCATAATAAGAATGCAGCAGATGAAAACCTACACTGCATCTATCTGGGTCAAAAATAGGAGTTGCCAAAAGATGATCCAAATCCACCAGCATGGTCGCTAAAAGGATGCAATAAGTTTTTTTCCATGTTTCTTTATAAAAAAAATAGGCTATAAAAAACGGAAAACCAAAATGCAGAAAATAGTGTACCAGCGGTTTTAAAATCGATATACTATCCATTCATTATCTTTATCAAAATGCAAATATAGAGAAGATTCTGAATAATTATTTCTTTAATTTTATTTAAAATCATGATAGATACCCACACCCACCTCTATTCAGAGGAATTTGACCAAGACAGACAGGAAGCCGTTTCCAGAGCTTTCGCAAACGG
>CAUQVP010000099.1:0-5954 GCA_963521545.1 uncultured Flavobacteriaceae bacterium
CATGGAAAGTAAATCCAAATAATTCGGTGTCTTTTCTATCTTGTAATTTTTCTCGAAGGAGCTGGACTTCTAATTCCATCGCTCCGATGATTCCTATTTTCATTGTAAAGTTTAATAATTAAAAAAATAAGGGCAAAGATAATTATTTTGAAATTTTTTCTATCTTTTTCCGAAGAGCTCTACCCTGCTATTTGGAAATCTTTAAATTTCAGAACGCCATCTTTCGTTGTAAAAACAAATACTTGTGAATATTCATCCGCCATGTCTTCATAATAGACTGTTGAATTAAAAGTTATGGTTATTTTATCATCTGCATATGTGACTTCTAAGATATCTTTAAACCCACCATTCCAACTATCATATGAATATTCTGCTTTATCATATCCTTGTTTTAATAATCTATTAACATTTATTCTTCCTAAAGTTTCCCTGAAATCGCCCATGAAAATCGCATCAAAATATATCTGAAATTCTTTCTCACCAAATCCTTTTCCTTTATATTCCTCCCATTTTTCATAATCCAAAGTCGCATACCAAAAATTATCATTTTTGATAGGAAAATCAAAATATGCTTTTACTTCATCTGGTTTGCCTTTTCTCATTCCTTTTATGAAAGATGCAAGCTGTTTTCGTAGATTTCTTTTATGAGATTTTTCTATTTTTGTTTTTACTGATTTGTTAGCATTCTGCTGATTTACACAACTTAAAAGAAAAAACAAACCAAGACCTGTCAAGATAGTTTTTATTTTTTTCATAATGTTTTTGATATATTTTGAAATATTTAGCTATATTTTCAGAGTTTCTATTAAGCCCTCATCTAAACCATTTAGTATTTTATATACTTTTATCTTTTTATTATTTTCTGTTGTTATTTTTAGATTATCACTATATTCATTAAAATACTCTACTGAAAGTTCCAAAACTAAAATAATAGAATTCTTTTCTTCTACATTCAAAAGCTCATATTTTCCTCGCTTTTTTAATAACTTTTTTACTATTGTTTTATTCTCAAAATAGTTTTTAAAACTTTCTTTTATTTCTGGATTTATCTGATAATCCTTCAATATATCATAAGGATAGATAATATCATGGCTTACAATTATTTCATTGGGCAAAATTCTAATTGTATTATTTTTTGTTATTCTTTTTAAATCAGGATAAGTTGTAATGATAGAAATATTTTTACTAGTATCAATTTGGTCATGTATAATTGTATTTTTATGATAAAATGAGTAATAATTGATATTATCCATAAATACAATTTCTAATAATTTAATATCCTTTATCTGTGCTAATACATAATTAGAGAATATTATCATTAATAAACAGATTCTTTTCATTTTATCAATTTTGATTTATAATATTTTTCAAATATAATCAAAAAACCGATAGCCATTATAAACTATCGGTTTTCAACAAATTAAATTATTTTTATGAAAAAACCTTGTATCTATCTTAGAATGTGTATCTTACGGTAAACATCACATTTCTCGGTGTTCCTGGGAAAAGTCTTGGATAGTTGAACGCTCCGAGCCAGTAAGTTTTATTAAAGATATTATTGATATTGAATGATAGTTGCATATCTTTTATCTTGTAATAAACCGCTGCATCTATTATCGTATAATCTGGCAAAACTAAGTCTGGTTCCTGCCAAGAAATCTTCTCTGCAGAGTAATTTAGTCCTGCTCCTACTCCCAGATTTTTAAAGAAACCTTCCTTCACATCAAATCTTGTCCACAAGTTGAATGTATGTTTAGGAGCATTATCCTTTCTATAAGTTCCTCTTTTTTGGTCTGTAACTTTTGAATCGTTATAAGCATAACCCGCGTTCACTAACCAGTTTGGCAAAATTCTACCCATTACATCGATTTCCAGACCTTTATTTCTCTCCGTTCCTCCTTCGGTCATCAGTTCATCTACCGCTCCATTATAAACTGTATCATCATAAGTAAGGATATTATTCTGCTTGATATCATAGTAGGCAATACTTGCATGGAGTTTTCCTTCGAGCCATTCTGTTTTTGCTCCAAATTCATACATTCTGGTAGTTTTAGGTTTAAATGGATCTCTCACAATCTTTCCATCGCTCAATCTTCTTCTAAAACCATCATAACCAAGATAAGCATCAGTCTGCATCTGGAACCCTTCTATGTAGGAAGCATAGGCATTGATGTTTTTGGTAGCCTTATACATCAATCCAGCTCTCACGAGGAATTTATTTTGTTTTACTGTTTCTTCATTTTTGCGTTTGTAGAAGTTTTTGTCTGTGTACCACTCTTGGCGTAGACCAATATTGAAAATCAATCTGTTCCAAAGTTCCATTTGATTCATAAAATACGCCGAGTTAGTGGAGAAATACATCGGTGTGGTTTCCTGCATTCTTTTTGCCTGAGGCTGATAGAATCCAGGGTACATCACTCTATACTGCCCTTCTTTAGTCAAATCCCAGTGCGGAATTCTTGGCGTTAAAGTTCCTGCATTTTCATCCCCTGTATAGTCTCTGACAGTATTGGTTCCGCCGTGCCCTACTTCAAACATCACTAAATCATACCCTAAAACGGATTTATTTTTAAAGTTTTCCCCTAGTTTCCAATCGTAGTTTAGATAAGCATTAAAGTTATCCGTGAAGAAATTACTATTACGCTGAACATATCTAAGCTGCACTTTATCTTTTTGTTCTACTCCGTAGGAATCCTTTCCGAAATTATTGTCAGTTCTTAATTCTGTCAAATCTTCGTTCCAGATATGCTTCATATAAGCCATATTGATGCTTAAATTGTCCGTAAACTTATGAGTAAGATTCCCCATGAAGTTTAAATCCAATGTTTTGTTGATATCATTGATTGCACCGATAGCATAAGTAATTGGTGTAGAAGTAAGTGCAGGTCTGTCACCAGGGTTGGCTTTAAAAATAGGCTGACCTCTATCCAGTCTGTTTGAGTTATTACTCATCACAAACTCAAAACTTATGTTTGTCTTTTCATTTGGAACATAGGCAATGGTAGGAGCTATCATATACGCTTTTTTGAACTGTAAATCTCTGAATGATTTTCCATTCTCATACCCGAGATTTAAACGATAGAGCAATGTTTTACTCTTATTCAATGGTCCAGTAAAATCTAATGCTCCAACCACAGTCTGATAACTTCCCACACTCAGACTTACTTCTTTTCTGTCCGTTTTAAGTGGTTTTTTAGTAATGATATTTATACTTCCTCCTGCATCTGTACTAGAAAAAGTCATACTTGCAGGTCCTTTGATTACTTCTACTCTTTCTACATTCATCATCATCGGCTGACTGAAAAATATATGAGAAGTTACCATACCATTCATCAGTCTGCTTTCTCTGTATGAAGCCTGCTGTGTAACCCCACGGATAGCATAGTTGTTATAAAAACTAGTCTGTGTAACCCCACTCACATTCTTCACTACATCTCCCAGTCTTGTAATCCCTCTATCTGTGATAAGCTCTTTAGTCACGGTAGTTATCGCTTGGGAAACTTCCATGTTTTTCAAAGCGATTTTAGAAGCAGAGAAAGAATAATCACTATTATAGTCTTTTCTTGCTCTCCCTATGATTTCTACAGTTTGTAGTTTTTTTACTTTTCTATCTTCTTCCTCATCTTGTGGCTCGTTAGGGTCTGTAGTATTTTTTGCTACAACGGGTTCTGTTGGTTCTGTAGGCTTCTCAGTTACAGGTTTTTCTTCAACCACAGATTGTGATGTAACCATCTGATAAACAATCACATCTCCTAAATCCAAAACTCCATTATCCTCCACTGTAATTTGGTTTTCCAATGGATTTGCTCCTTCTGCTACGATACTGATAGTGTAACTTCCTCCTTCTGTAAGTGTTACATTAAAAAATCCCGAAGCATCGGTCATAGAGGTCATTTCCTTGTCCCCTTTTTTTAGTATAATGCTGGCATTAGAAACGGGATTGTCATGCTGAACTACCCTACCCTTCACCGTCTGCGAATATCCCATTAAGGACATTAACAAACTCGACACTAATAATACTTTTTTGTTCATAATGAAATTATAAAATTTAAACTTATGTTATCTTTTTAAAAAATTATGGCACAAAAGTAATACTATTTTTTATTTTCTTGCTAATTTACGATATGATTTTTATCATCAATTTTTAGGAAAGTAGCATCTTTACTTTTGAATCATTAAATCAAAACATCTTTTTTGGCTCAAAAAATAAATTCATCTATTTTATTCCTTATATTTGCACAAAATTCATTTCTAAATACTAAATCAAAATGAAAAGAAGAGACTTTCTGAAAACAGGTTCATTAGCTGCCTTAGGCGGAATGCTGCTAACTCCCTTCGGAGCAAAAGCAAACACTATAAAAGAAGAATTCCGTGGCAGAAAAGCCAAAAATATCATCTTCATGGTAAGTGATGGGATGAGTGTAGGAACGATGATAATGGCAGACATCTACCTGAAAAGAAAAAATGGTCAAAGTTCCAACTGGGTAGGACTTTATGAAGATAATCTTGTCCAAAGAGCATTGATGGATATGGCCTCTGCTAATGCTATCGTAACAGACTCAGCAGCAGCAAGTTCCTCTTGGGGAGGCGGTGTCCGTGTGAATAACGGAAGCCTGAATGTAAGCCCAAATGGAAAGGAAAACATGCCTATTCTTCAGAAATTCAAACAAGCTGGCAAAAAAGTAGGCTGTGTAACTACAGTTCCTATCACTCATGCTACACCAGCAGGATTTTGTGTTACCAGCAAGAGAAGAAATGCTATGGACCACATCGCTGAACAGTACGCAGAGTTAAACTTTGATGTGATGATGGGAGGAGGCAGCCAATACTTTGACAAAGACAAAAGAAAGGATAAAAAAGATGTTTTTGATTTATTTGTAAAAAAAGGTTATACCATCGCAAAAACTAAATCAGAAATGCTCAGCGCTCCTAAAAACAAGCCTATTTTAGGAACTTTTGATGAAGATGCTGTACCTTATACAGTTGATCATTTACGCGATGAAAAAGCATCAAAAAACATCCCTAGCCTTGCCGAGATGGCACAAAAGGCGATAGACCAGATGAAAGACCACAAAAATGGTTTTGCGCTACAGATAGAAGGCGGAAAAGTAGACTGGGCAGCACACGGAAACGATATTGCGGCTCTGTTATTTGACCAAATCGCTTTCGATGAAGCTGTAAAAGTGGTAATGGACTTCGCTAAAAAAGATAAAAATACATTGGTAGTTATTACCAGTGACCACGGAAATGCCAACCCTGGGCTGATTTATGGAGGTAAAACCAATGACAATTTTGACCACTTACAAAAATTCACTCACTCTAATGACTGGATTTTACAAGGAATACATGCTTCCAGCAGCACTTCTTTCGTAAAAGACAGAATAGCAGAGGCTTGCGGAGGTTTCGCTATAACTGATGAACAGGCGAAAGAACTTCTTTCTTATTACAACAATCTTAAAAAAGAAGATGGATTATACAACCATAAAAACCTGCCGTTCAGAGCTTTAGCAGAAATACAGAAAGCATACACTTCTGTTGGCTGGATCAGTATGGACCACTCTTCTGATTACACAGAACTTGCGATGTATGGTCCTGGTAGTGAGAACCTTAAATCATTCGTTAGAAATACTGACATGCACAATTTCCTGCTAAATGCAGCGCATGTAGAAAATAAGTTTTAATTGGAAATAATTAAACTTTCATAATAAAAGTGAAGACGCCTATGTATCTTCACTTTTTATTTTATAAAATTTCAGAAAGTTTTTTCGTGAGATTTCTTCTGGAATACTGCTGGATGCTTTGTTGGTTCGTTTCCAAATTTCCAACTTTCCATTGCTGATAAATTTCTAAAATATAGTTTTTAATTTCTTGATTATTAGCATATCCAAAATGCCTACCTGAGCCTGTTTCTTTCAAAATATCGGCTACATCGCTTTCCTTCGGGCCAAAGGAAA
>CAUQVP010000100.1:0-5851 GCA_963521545.1 uncultured Flavobacteriaceae bacterium
CCCTCTTGTTTGTCAAAAACTACCACTACATTTTGGGAATTTCGGCCTCTCCATTGGTTAGGGTCTTTTTTAGAAGTTCCTTCTATCAGCACCTCGTGGTTTTTGCCTACATATCCTTTCAATCTCATAGTGGAAAGTTCGCCCTGCAAAGCTATCACCTCGGAGAGTCTGCGCTGTTTTACATCAGCTGGGACATCGTCCTTCATCTTCTTGTGAGCAGGCGTTCCTGGCCTTTCTGAATAGGCGAACATGTAGCCGTAGTCGTATTCCACCTCTCTCATTAGGGAAAGTGTATCTTGGTGGTCTTGTTCTGTTTCTCCACAGAAACCAACTATCATATCCTGCGAAAAAGCAATATCTGGAACGATTTTTTTCGCTTCTTTTATTAAATCTAAATATTCTTGGCGGGTGTGCTGGCGGTTCATGGCTTTCAGCATGTTGTCGCTTCCGCTTTGTACGGGCAGATGCACATATTTACAAATGTTGTCATATTTTGCCATCATACGGAAGACATCCAGACTCATATCCTGTGGATTGGAAGTTGCAAAACGGATTCTCATCTCAGGAACAGCCTGAGCTACCATTTCCAGCAGTTGTGCGAAATTTAGGGCAGTTGCCTTTTGCATCTCGGAAGCTTTGTCAAAATCTTTTTTCGCGCCGCCGCCATACCAAAGGTAGGAATCCACATTCTGCCCAAGGAGAGTGATTTCCTTATAACCATTTTCCCAAAGTTCTTTGCACTCATTGATAATAGAATGAGGGTCTCGGCTTCTTTCCCTTCCACGAGTGAAAGGCACGATGCAGAAAGTACACATATTGTCGCATCCACGGGTAATAGTTACGAAAGCAGTTACTCCATTTCCACTCAGACGCACAGGACTGATGTCGGCATAAGTTTCTTCTTTGGAAAGCATCACATTGATGGCATCACGCCCTTCCGCTGTCTCTTTTAGAAGGTTTGGCAGGTCTCGGTAGGCATCTGGCCCTACGACCAAATCCACCAAATGTTCTTCCTCTAAAAGTTTGGTTTTCAGTCGCTCCGCCATACATCCTAAAACACCTACGGTGAGGCTTGGCTTTGTTTTCTTTAGCGTTTTGAACTGTGAAAGTCGCATTCTTACGGTCTGCTCTGCTTTTTCTCGAACTGAGCAGGTATTAAGTAAAATCAAGTCCGCTTCCTCCAAAACTGTAGTAGTATTGTAGCCGTTTTTTTGTAAAATGGAAGCCACAATTTCGGAGTCAGAAAAATTCATCTGACAGCCATAACTTTCCAAAAAAAGTTTTTTAGTATTTCCTTCAAGGTCTGCGATTGCGTAGGCTTCGCCTTGGCGTGTTTCATCTATGTACTTCTTCTCCACATTCTAATTTTTTACGAAGATATAAAATTTCTGCCAAATTGACAGATTTAAGTTGGATTTTTTCTATTCCAAAAAATATTTCACTTACAGAACTTCTATTTGATTTTTTAATAAATCATCAAAAACTTCTCTTTTTCTGATGAGATGCGCTTTGTCATTTAGCCAAAGAACTTCGGCAGGTTTTAGTCTGGAATTAAAGTTAGAACTCATCTCAAAACCATACGCACCTGCATTTCTGAAAACCAGAATATCTCCTTCGCGGACTTCATTGAGTTTTCTATCCCAAGCGAAAGTGTCTGTCTCACAGATGTTTCCCACTACGGTGTAGATTCTTTCCGTTCCTGTAGGGTTAGACAGGTTTTCTATGATGTGGTAGGAATCATAGAACATGGGTCTGATGAGGTGATTAAACCCAGAATTTACTCCCACGAAAACTGTAGCAGTCGTTTGTTTAATAACATTGGCATTTACTAGGAAATGTCCAGATTTTCCCACTAAATATTTCCCTGGCTCGAACCAAAGTTCCAGCTCTTTATCGTTTTCTTTACAGAAGCTAAGGAAAGCATTTTCCACTTTTTTACCAAGTA
Source organism: uncultured Flavobacteriaceae bacterium (assembly GCA_963521545.1). Classification (GTDB taxonomy): domain Bacteria; phylum Bacteroidota; class Bacteroidia; order Flavobacteriales; family Weeksellaceae; genus JABCPE02. The sequence goes on from CAUQVP010000100.1 coordinate 1,946, forward strand.
GAGCGATGTCTGTTTCCATATCATCTGAGTGGTAAGAAATCTTGAAACCGCTGCCCATGTCAATGTATTTCAAATTAGGAAAATGCTCCACTAATTCGAACATAATTTCCATTCCTTGTAGAAATACATCTGGGTCACGGATTTCGCTACCTGTGTGCATATGCAGCCCTTCGATATTCAGTTTTGTGGATTTTACCAATCTTTCTATATGACGAAGCTGGTGGATAGAAATCCCAAATTTAGAGTCGATATGTCCAGTGGATATTTTGTGGTTTCCTCCCGCGTATATGTGAGGATTTATTCTAATAAAGATAGGGTAGAAGTCGCTGTATTTATTCCCAAACTGCTCTAGAATGGAGATGTTATCAATGTTGATATGAACTCCCAGTTTCATAGCTTCTTCTATCTCTGTGAGGTCTACACAGTTAGGCGTGAATAAAATTTTCTCAGGAGCAAATCCTGCTTTTAGCCCAAGTTTGACTTCATTGATAGAGACACAGTCAAGGTTTGCGCCCAGTTGATTTACATATTTTAATATGTTGATATTGGTCAATGCTTTACAAGCGTAGAAAAATTTTGTTTTTTCTGGAAAAGCTGAAGTTAAATTTTGATACTGATTTTTAATTGATTCAGCATCATATACATATAAAGGTGTCCCGAATTCACTAGCTATATTCAGTAAAATATCGTTATTCATAATAAAATCGATTTATATTCATATAAAAAAGCCTCAGTAGAAAACTAAGGCTTTTTGGATTTTTATCAATGCTTCTTAAGCATTTGGTTCTACAGATACAAAAGATCTGTTATCTCTCTTTTTAGTGAAAACTACTTTACCATCTACAAGAGCAAATAATGTATGGTCTTTACCCATTCCTACATTTTCACCTGGGTGGTGCTGAGTACCTCTTTGTCTTACGATGATGTTCCCAGCAATAGCTTCCTGACCACCAAAAATCTTCACGCCTAATCTTTTAGAGTGAGACTCTCTACCGTTTTTGGAACTACCAACTCCTTTCTTGTGTGCCATTTCTTTTAATACTTTTTAAAGTTAGTTACTTTACTACTGATTCTTATGCTTCAGACTCTTCTACTGTGTCTTCTGCTTTTTTCTTAGTAGTCTTTTTTGTGCTCTTTTTAGCACCTCCTTCAAAACCAGAAATAGATACGATCTGGATTTGAGTTAATTGTTGTCTATGACCGTTTTTCACTTTGTAACCTTTTCTTCTTTTCTTTTTGAAAACGATTACTTTGTCAGCTTGAACATGGTCTAAAATCTCTGCTTCCACAGCGACTCCTTCTACAGCTGGGGCGCCTACAGTTACTGTTCCGTTAGAAGTCAAAAGAACTTTGTCAAAAGAAACTTTTGCTCCTTTGTCTCCTGCTAAACGGTTTACGAATAACTTTTGGTCTTGCTCTACTTTGTATTGAAGCCCCGCTATCTCTACGATTGCAAACATTGTTATAAGTATTTATTTTAAAATTAGTTTGCAAATATAATATTTTTTTTTCTTTTACAAAAATCCTGTTGATTTTTTAACAAAAAAACTTCTCTCAAATCAGAGAGAAGTTCTTGTTTTATTTTTGAACGATTTTCGTTTTTGGAAGTTCCACTGTTCCTGGATCTTTCCAAAGGCCGTCTTTTATCGCTTTTTTCTTGATTGCTTCAGCTCTTTTTCCACTGTCTGGGTGAGAGTTGAACATTCTTTGGAATCCGTTTTCTTTCGCTCCGCCAGCTAGAAGTTCTAGTTTTTTGAACGCTGTGTAAGCTCCTACTACATTGTATCCGTTAGATTTCATGAATTCATAAGAATAGTCATCTGCTTGGCTTTCTTGTTTTCTACTGTGAGAAGAGTCCAAGAATGCGTTTGCCATATTTCCTAGCTGAGAGTCGCTAAGTTTTGCGGCTGTGTTACTAGCAGCACCAGCAGCATCTATAAGAGCAGCTCTGGTGTATGCAGATTTGATAGCGTCTTTAGTGTCTTCGTTTTTCACATGCCCGATTTCGTGTCCGATAACAGCCAAAAGCTCATCATCAGTCATGATATCCATAAGAGAAGAGAATACTCTCACGCTTCCGTCAGCAGCAGCAAAGGCATTGATATCTCTTACTACATATACTTTATAATTTAAAGAAAGTCCATCTTGGTTTTTGTGTAAGGGCTGTTTTTGTCAGCTACTGGATTGTTTTTATCCATCCAGTCCACAGATTCTTTAGAAAGTCTTGCTGCATCAGCATTAGAGAAAGTCATTGCTTTTACTCCTTTTGCACCTGCATCCAGCGCTTTTCCTAAATTGATTTTTTGAGCATTAGCAAAATGAATTGCTCCTGCCATAAGACCTAAATAAATTACTTTTTTAAACATAATTTTTGTTTTTGAATGATGCACAAAATTACTAAATATTATTCAGAAGGGATAAATTTTTAATTAAAAATTTTATTTTTGGCTAAAAATTCTCGGTTTGATGAAAAGAGATTTATACATTGATTATGCGAAGGGTTTGGCAACTTTGTCAATTGTTTTTATTCATACTGTTTTTTGGTCTGGGCAGTTTTATGTTTCTAATGAAATGAGGATTTTCAGTCTACTTTTTGATGTACCTATTTTCTTTGCACTCAGTGGTTTGACCTCTTCTGGAAATCTTGATAAAACCTTTCGCAGACTGCTGAAATTACAAATCACCTATATGATTTTCGTGACAGGATTGTTCTTTTTTGATAGTTTTTTCAAGATTTTTCTGCAGTCCTTTTTTGACAAAGAAACATATCAAAATTTCTTCCTGACCTTCGGTTCTAAATATACAGAGAACAGCCTGAGTCAGCCTTTTGATTTTAAACTTTTGGGAAACTGGTGGCTACATCAGTATGGCACCTGTGATGTTTTTCCTGTGGTGATGGGCAGTTTTTGGTATTTGAAGACTTACTATGTTGTTACTTTTTTTGGAGTCGTTGTGCTGAGGTTTTTCTCAAAATATATTTGGTGGATTGTAGGTTTTTGTGTGGTTTTTATATTTATTTTTAATTTTAATCCAGATTTTTATCCCACTGGGCAGGTGGGCTATACGGTTTTTTATTTATTGGTTTTTCTTGTAGCTTACCAGTTGAAAAACAAGAAACTGACCAATGCTCAGGTTTTGTTTTTAATCGGTTTTGTATTGTTTAGTCTTGTAGGAATGTTTTGGAGCTATGGAGCAGATATTTTTTATAAACTTAATAAACAGAAATTCCCGCCGAAAATCCCTTATATCGTTTGGTCTTTCGTTTCTTTGGCTCTGGTTTTTATCTTTTATAACAGACTGAAAATTCAGAAAGAAAATCTGCTTTCGTACATAGGTCAGAATGCGATATTTTTCTATTTCGCGCAGGGAATCAGCTCGTCTTTGGTGTATTTTTTCATTCCTGTTTTTAGGGAAAATTTACATTGGTTCGTTTTGATGATTTTGATTTATGTTTTAAATGTCTTACTGGCTGTGGTTATTGCTAAATTTCTGAAAAAAATAGATGAACAAGGCTGGAAAATTTTGAATTTATTGGCTGAAAAAATCAAATAAATATGTTATATTTGGGATAAAGTTTTTTTACAAATCAAAGACAATCAATATTATAAATTTGTAAAACCAATTTTCAGTAGTTTTAAAACCAATTTACAATAATTGTCAAGGAATTTGATGGAAATTTGTACCAATAATTCAAAAAATAAGAATATGAAAAGAGTATTTAGAAATTCAGTAGTGGTCTTTATGGCTGTGTTTATGATGGCTTCCTGTGCTAAAAAAAATGAGGCAGAAGCGACTCATTTAGACCTTGATTTAAAAGAATCAGAAGCAGCGGTTGACAGCACTGCCGCGTCTATATCTATGGCTGCCTCTCAAGAAGTGGAGGGTAAGAAGTTCGTGCGAAAAGCA
>CAUQVP010000101.1:0-5844 GCA_963521545.1 uncultured Flavobacteriaceae bacterium
ATTTCTATTTTTTCTCCACCAAATTTTGGTTCTTTCCCAATGAGAAAATCTACGAAAACTTTGGTTCTGGCAAGATATTCTCTAATCTTGGTTTTGATGCCTGCGTATTTATTTACATCTTTTGCATTAAACCCAAAAGCCTCTATTCCATTTTTTTGAGCCAAATAAACTGCTCTTTCGTTGTGGAATTTCTGAGAAATAATGATGTAGCTGTTTTGTCCAAAAATTTCTTTTGCCCTCACCACCGAATCCAAAGTCCTAAAACCCGCAAAATCCTCATAAATTTTATCCGCAGGAATGCCTCTGTTTATCAGTTCGTTTTTCATATCTTCGGGTTCGTTGTAGTCCTTTCGGCTGTTGTCTCCACTGACGATGATATATTCTATTTTTCCTGATTTGTAGAGCTTTTCTGCGGCATCTATTCTGTAATAGAAATAGTAATTTTTATATCCGCTTGGCAGTGTTTTAGAAGTTCCCAGCAGGAGTCCTACTTTTTGGTTGGGTAGTTTTTCAATGTCATCGGTTACAAAATCTTGAGTTTTGCTCTCTATTTCAAAATTAGTCCAAAAACAAACCAAAATTCCCAGCAACAAGCCTCCCAGTCCCCAAAGGACAATTTTCTTAAATAATTTCATCAAGTATTTTTAATTTAAATGCTAAAACTCTCCATTAGGAAAGGCTTTTTTTCTGAAAATAAATAAAAGAACGCCTCCGACCGTAATCGCTGAGTCTGCAATATTAAATATATATCGGAAAAATTCCACATGCTGTCCTCCCACTAGAGGAATGCCTTCTGGAACAGTGAAGCTAAACAGCGGAAAATGAAGCATATCCACCACGCAGCCTCTCATGAAGCCAGAATATCCTTCCCCAAAGCCAGAAATGCCGTCATAGCCTACCCAGCTGCCGATATCTTCTATGAAAACACTTCCACTGTCAAAAATCATTCCGTAGAAAAGCCCGTCAATAAGGTTGCCTATCGCTCCAGCAAAAATAAAACTCATCGGGACAAGCAGATAGTTGCTCGCGCCTTCTTTTATCCATTTTTTGAAATAATATACCATTCCTAAAATCAATAAAATACGAAGTGAAATGAGCAGGTATTTTCCGAAAATCCCACCAAACTGCATCCCATACGCCATTCCTGGGTTTTCTACGAAAGTAAGCCGGAACCAGTCCAGCCCGAAAACAGGAATGCTTTCGCCCAGATGAAAATGAGTTTTGATGTAAAATTTGGATAACTGGTCTATGAGCAGCACCAGCGCTGTGATGAATATAATTTTTTTCATGAAACTAAATGTTTTGTACCATTTTTAAATTGTAAAATCATGTTTGATTAGTTTTTATGGTGAATATGTTTTTAAAAGGCGTTCAACGGCTGTCTGCTTAAAATCTTTAAAACTTGTAAGAACATTATTGTCTATTAAATAAAGTGTAGAACTTACACGGGGGAAATACTCCTCGTGTCCATCGGGGTATTCATTAACTCTATGGTAATAATATTGAGAAAAAATCATAGTTTTTTCTCCTATATTCCACAGGTAGACAGAATATCCTGTTACCCTTCCTTCATCATTTTTTGAGGGGGTAGGTAATAGTGTTTTTGGAGTGTTGTATTGTTTTTTTAAATAGCTAAACAATTTATTACCAATCTCTTCTTCCTCTATTTTAATTATAATTCCTGATGTCTTTTGTTCGGAAGCATTATTGAACAATATTTTCACTTTAGATAAAGGAATCTCTTCTTTATTAGTGTTTTGAAAGTCAATGTTTCCAAAGCTAAAATGTGTCATTTCTTCGGTAAAAGCACATGGTAAAGTCGTGGCTATATCTTCCTCTTCCATTTCAAATTTTACACCTTTGAAAATTTCTTTATAGCTTGAAGAAAAATCTACTTTTTCAAGGTCAATTTTTTTTGTACAAGACAAAAATAAAAGACTCATAAATGTAATGACAATTGTTCTCATTTTAGTTGGTCAAATTAAGTAAGAGAGCTAAGATATCTTAGCCCTCATATGTGTGATATTTACCGCTGCATGTTTTTCGCTTCTATGCTCAGTGTGGCGTGTGGAACGGCTTTCAGTCGCTCTTTGTCTATCAGTTTCCCTGTTACACGGCAGATTCCATAGGTTTTGTTTTCTATACGGATAAGTGCGTGTTTCAGATCACGGATGAATTTTTCCTGTCTGCCAGCCAGTATCGCATTTTGTTCTTTGCTGAGCGTTTCAGCTCCTTCTTCAAAGGCTTTGAATGTAGGCGAAGTATCATCTGTTCCGTTGTTTTGGTCATTGATGAAACTTTCTCTTAATAGGGCTAAATCTTTCTCTGCCTTCTCTATTTTCTGCTGGATTATAGCCTTAAACTCCTGCAAATCAGCATCGCTGTACCTTGTTCTTTCTTCCATTTTGTTATCAATTAGTCGTTTTTAGTTGTGTTAAATTTTTATACTCTGTTTATATTTATTTTGAAATACACATCATTGATTTCTATTTCATCAGCTTGAGAAAGCGTATCTACAAACTCTATTTTATTCGCTAATACTTCTGCAGAAATGTAAGAATTATTAGCATTGATTTCTGACTTAAACGGATTATTCTCCTCTAATTGTATAGAAATTCTATCCATCAGGTCAAAATCTTTATCTTTTCTAAGATTTTGGATACGGTTCACAAATTCTCTTGCCACACCTTCTGCTCTGAGTTCATCAGTTACAGTAAGGTCTAGAGCCACAGTTATTCTGCCCTCGCTGGTTACTGTCCATCCAGGGATATCTTTGGTCAAAATTTCCACATCATCGATGGTGATTTCGTGTCCTGCGATGTTCATTTTTCCTTCTTTTTCAAGGGTTGCTATCTGTTCAGAGCTCATTGCAGAAATTTCTGCTCCCACAGCTTTCATATCTTTGCCCAGTTTCGCTCCCAGAACCTTAAAGTTAGGTTTGATTTGTTTCACAATCAGTGTAGAAGCCTCTTCGGCATTGATGAGCTGCAGTTCTTTCACATTTACTTCTTGTTTGATTAAATCTGCTACGGCTAAAATCTGGCTTTCAGTTTTCTTATCCAAAACAGGAATCATTACTTTTTGTAATGGCTGGCGAACCTTGATATTTTCTTTCTTTCTTAATGAAAATACCATCGAAGTAATAGACTGCGCCAGATGAGTTTTCTCCACCAAATCTGCGTCTATTCGGCTTTCATCCGCTATTGGGAAGTCTGATAAATGCACGCTTTCTGCCTTGTCTTTTCCTGTTACGGCATTTAGGTCTTGATACAGCCTGTCCATGAAGAACGGTGCTATCGGTGCAGAAAGTTTTGCCACGGTATCCAGACAAGTGTAAAGTGTCTGATAAGCAGAGATTTTGTCCTCCGTGTAGTCGCCTTTCCAGAAACGGCGGCGGCATAGTCTTACATACCAGTTAGACAAGTTATCATTCACGAAAGTATTGATGGCTCTTGCCACTTTCGTAGGTTCATAGTCTTCGTAGAAAGCTTTTACTTCCTTGATTAAGATATTTAATTCAGACAAAATCCATCGGTCAATCTCTGGTTTGTTCTGTACTTCTGCTTCTTCGTATTTAAAGCCGTCTACATTGGCATAAAGCGCAAAGAAAGAATAAGTATTATAAAGCGTTCCAAAGAATTTTCTACGAACTTCATCGATTCCTTCAATGTCAAATTTCAGGTTTTCCCACGGATTGGCATTAGAAATCATGTACCAGCGCGTAGCATCTGGGCCATATTTTGCCAAAGTTTCGAATGGGTCTACGGCATTGCCTAGTCTTTTGGACATTTTTTGTCCGTTTTTATCTAAAACTAATCCATTGGAAACCACATTCTTATAAGCTACAGAGTCAAAAACTGCTGTTGCAATCGCGTGAAGTGTGTAGAACCAGCCACGCGTTTGGTCTACTCCCTCCGCTATGAAATCCGCAGGGTAAGCCTTGTTTTGGTCGATAAGTTCCTTATTCTCAAAAGGATAGTGCAGCTGAGCGTAAGGCATCGCACCAGAGTCAAACCAAACATCTATCAGGTCGCTTTCTCTCTTCATCGGTTTTCCGCTGTCAGACACTAAAATAATCTCATCCACGATGTTCTTGTGAAGGTCTATTTTAGCGTAGTTTTCATTAGACATATTACCGATTTCAAAGCCTTTGAACGGATTTTCAGCCATTAGTCCAGCGGCTACGGATTTTTCTATTTCGTTGATAAGTTCCTCTACAGAACCTATGATTTTTTCCTCTTTCAAATCCTCTGTTCTCCAGATAGGAAGTGGAATTCCCCAGTATCTAGAACGGGATAAGTTCCAGTCATTTACATTTTCCAGCCAGTTTGCAAAACGCCCTTCACCAGTAGCTTTTGGCTTCCAGTTGATGCCTTTGTTTAGCTCTACCAAACGATTTTTCACCTCGGTCATTTTCACAAACCAAGAGTCTAGTGGGTAGTACAGGACAGGCTTGTCCGTTCTCCAGCAATGAGGGTAGGAGTGGCTGTATTTTTCTACCTTAAAGGCTTTATTTTCAGTTTTTAAAAGGATAGCGAGTTCCACATCCCAAGATTTTTCAGGAGCGGTGCCGTTATCGTAGTATTCGTTTTTGATGTATTTCCCTGCGAAAAGTTCAGGAACATTTTCTCCTTTGATGAATTTTCCTTGTAAATCTACTAATGGTACAAGGTTGTCATTTTCATCTTTTACGAGCATCGGTGGAACGCCAGCTTCTTTCGCTACACGGGCATCATCCGCACCGAAAGTAGGTGCTGTATGCACTATTCCTGTTCCGTCCTCGGTAGTTACGAAATCTCCTGCGATTACACGGAATGCTTTTTCAGGGTTTTCTGCTGGAAGGAACCATGGAACGAGCTGTTCGTAGGTAGTTTCCACCATATCAGAACCTTTGAATTCGGCTAAGATTTCGTAAGGGATTTTCTTCTTGCTGTCGTTATTGTGATTATTTTGGAACGAAGAAAATTCGCCCTCGTCAGAAGTTTCAAAATATTTATTCCCAAATTGTTTATTTACCAATGCTTTAGCAAGAATAATATTGATAGGCTCAAAAGTATATTGATTAAATGTTTTAACCAAAACATAGTCAATGTCCGCGCCCACAGTCAGCGCCGTGTTAGAAGGCAATGTCCATGGCGTAGTGGTCCAAGCAAGGATGCTCAGATTTTCAGTATTTGAGATTTTAGACTGAAGCGCTGGGCTAAGGTTTTTTACCTTAAACTGAGCCACGATAGTTGTATCACTCACATCGCGGTAAGTCCCTGGCTGATTGAGCTCGTGCGAAGAAAGTCCCGTTCCTGCCTTTGGTGAATACGGCTGGATGGTGTAGCCTTTGTAAAGTAAATTTTTGTTGTAAAGCTGTTTCAGAAGCCACCAAACAGACTCCATATATTTCGGTTCGTAGGTGATGTATGGATTTTCCAAATCTACCCAATAACCGATTTTTTTGGTAAGGTCATTCCAAATGTCTGTGTAGCGCATCACCGCATTACGACAGGCTTGGTTGTATTCTTCTACAGAGATTTTTTTACCGATATCTTCTTTGGTGATTCCAAGTTCTTTCTCCACGCCCAGTTCCACAGGAAGACCATGCGTGTCCCAGCCTGCTTTACGGAAAACCTGCTTACCATTTTGAGTTTGAAAACGACAGAAAATATCCTTGATAGTCCTTGCCATCACATGGTGAATACCTGGTAGACCATTAGCAGAAGGCGGCCCTTCGTAGAATACGAATTCTGGGTGTCCTTCGCGGATTTCTACCGACTTGTGGAAAGTGTCATTATTATGCCAAAATGCTGCTATGTTTTCGGCAACATTTATCAAATCAAGGTTCTTATATTCGTT
>CAUQVP010000102.1:0-5787 GCA_963521545.1 uncultured Flavobacteriaceae bacterium
AAAGTTCTTCCAAGAGTATGCGCCCTATTATAAGTAGGAGTAAAAATGGTAATTTTTTCCATGCTAAAAATTAGTTTTTCAGGACATTTTCAAAAACTTCTGTAATCTGTTGGTAGATTTTCTTTTCATCAAATTTCTCATCGGCATTTTTTGTCCCTTTTGTTATTTTTTCCACCAGATTTTTATCTGTTAAAAATTGTTTCATCGCTTCATAGATAGCGTCTTCATTACAATCCACCAAAACACCATCTACTCCATCCTCTATCATCTCTGGAATCCCCCCTACATTTGTAGAAATAATAGGTTTTTCCAGCCCCATAACTTCTCCTATTGTCAACGGATAACTCTCTGATTCAGAAGGCATAACGAAATAATCTGAGGCTTTGATATAAGGCCAAGGATTTTTCTGACTATCCAAAAGCATAAAGGTCTCTTCTACTCCTAATTCCTTACGCTGTTTTTTCAAATTCTCCATTTCATTTCCTCCGCCAATCACAGCTATAGAATGTTTTAATCCATTATCTAACAGCCTTTTATGAACTCTCATCAGAGCGCTATAACCTTTTCTGCTGTGCAGTCTCCCCATTGAAGAAAAAACAGGTTTTATAGGATAATCCACCTCAAAAGCATCTGCTTTACTTCTAGATTCTGATAATTTTATGACATTATATATCACTGAACTTTTGGGATAGCTCACTCCATAGATATCCTCTATCACCTGCCGCGTTTGTTTCGCCCCGAAAATCATCCAGTCAAACTTTTTCATTAGGTTTATTCGATTCATTACACGGCTCTTGTTATTGTCATAGCTTACATCTGTATGAAACCAGCCCACTTTTTTTGATTTTTTATTGGGAGAATTTAGCACCTGCTCAAACTCAGCGTAGCCAGGAGAAACCTCTATATCATAGTCTTCTTTCACTTTTAGAGCATACAATAAAGATGGAAACTGCTTATAAATTTCCAATCTTATTCGCCTCATCACAAGCTGAATTTTCTGGATAAAGGGATTTTTAGACATCTGTTCTCTTCCTTTTTCCACCACGATGAGTTTTATATCCTTGGGTATCTCAGAAACCAGTTCACCTTGATAAAGATTAAGCATCAAAGTCAAATCAAATTTTTCCTTAGGAAGATTTCTCAATAAATCCAGCACAACCCTAGGAACTCCGCCCATCTCGATGGAACGCAAACGAAAAAGAACTTTTATTTTTTTATTTGTATCATTCATTATTTTCTCTCAAAACAATATGAAATCCAAGGAAATATTTAAAAACTATCCACTCTAATCTCACCGCACAAATTTAATAAATTTCTGGATAGTTCGCTTCTTTCTTTAAAACCTTTATTTCATTCGTTTTGGGAATAATCTTATATCAATATTTGAAACCTTTATTTCATCTTTTTTACTTTGCTTTAAAATTTAAAAACCATAATCAGTCGCCATATTTCCTTTGAAAATAGGTTTTTCTTCAGTGGGAATTAAGTTCAAGCCAAAAGTTTTACCTAAAATATCATCTATATAACTTACAATTATGAGATGATACCAACCATTAGACACCACAAATGAGAGACTTTTGTTTTCAGTGAGCATTGTAATATCTGATAAATAGCCTATTCCTATTACCTTTATTTCTCCAGAAACCACCTGTAACACCCATCCCTGAGAAATTACTTTATAATTAACAGGAAGTTTTTCAAGTATTTTAATCAGCCGTTACTCCTATGATAGGAACAACTATTCCTTCTTGAGTAATATTATCACCATGCTGTGTTTCCGTAAAATACGCAAGCACATTTTTATCATTAAGATGATGGTGATACAAATATTCCTGCATCAGCTGAGGCTCATAAATAGCAAAACCTTCTAATTCCGCAAAAATCTTCTCAGTATTCATTGATTTACTTGATTTTAAAGAAATATATGATTAAAACCTTTATTCAGTATCTTTTATCCAATCATAAAAACCGCTTTCTCGCAATTTAGCTTCATACTCTTGAATAGCCTGTTCATCGTACTTTTCTCTTTGGATAAACTTTTCTTTTTCAAAATAAACATCCATTGGGTTCAGTCCATAAAGCTGAGCGATGAGAGATGCTAAATTCATACCAGAATAATGGTTGTAAAGCACATAAGTCATTAGCCTAAAATCTGTTTCCTCTATCTTAGGGAAAGCCTTTTTGATAAACTGAAGTGATTTCTCAAACCACACTTTTTCAGGGGCTACTACCTCATTCAGCCAGTCGGTATACCACATTTCAAAGGTGAGTTTTTCTCCCTTCTCGTTAAGCTCAGGCGACAGTCCGCCATAATCCTGACGACTATCGAGCCATATATAGCCTTTTTCCTTACCATTCACCACTAAAAGATAGGAGGCTCCGTGCCCTATATGGCATATTTGCAAGCAACCGCTGATGCGCTTTGTATCCATATAGGCTTCCAGCTGCTCTTGTGTAGGGCGCTCACCTCCGTCCCAATCAATACTATTAAGCCATTCCTCTTCATTCCAATGCTCGGTGTAAGGGAAAGGCGTAGAGAGGTCTATAGTCCGGTCTTTCCACATCAAATCTTCCGTTGCTTCTTTAAGGGAACGCAGTCCGTAATCGGGACCCACACAGCCATTGGCGATTTGGGTGATGAAAGTACGATAATCCGCAGGGAAAGTGATATTGTTTTCTTTCTCTATTTGGGTTACTTTTGCTTCTTCCAATACAGGATTTATATACACTTCTCTGTGTTTTTTTAGCTGAGGAAATTCCAAAAGTATTTGCAATTTCTTTTTAATTTCTTCTATATTCATGTTTTGATTATCACTGATTTTCAAATCTTAGTTTTATAATTCTTAATTATGCAAACAATGTTCGCGGTTTTTAAAATCACCAAATATTCACCTTAATTTTTCTATATCAAAATATTCACTTTTGATGTTGTTTTTATAGTCAAGTAAATATAAGAAATCATCATAACGCTTAGGACAACGGATAAAATTATGAGAGGTATTTATATCAATCATTTTATCTGCTGTTTTCCAGTCTTTTTTAATGGGATAAGTTTCTGTAATAGTAACAGAAGCCCTATTATCTAAAGCGAAATCTATTGAGGTAATAGTATTCTTATGAGGAGTAAAAGTCTTATTTGTTATTCCCTGTAAAAATAAATCGTTATTCTCGAAATAAACAATTTTTTCTGATTTAAAATATTCATATCCATCAATACGATCATATCGCAAGGATAAAGGAAAAACATATTTACCTTGATATTGGCCTATAAAACTAATATGTATAGAACGGGGGTAAACCTCTATAAAGGCAAAGAGTTGCTCTTCCTTAAAAACTGTCATTACATAGTGTTCATTGCTTTCAAATGCATATTTAGCCCATTCTTCTGCATTTGTAAGATATTTTTTTTGTTCTTTGTTAGGTTTGCAATTAAGCCAAACATCTATGATGTTTTGTAATGTATCTTCTTCAGACATTACTTCTTGCATTAGCTCATTAAATTGTAAATACTCTATTCTGTACATTTTTAACTTTAAAATTGATTAAATTTTCACTTCCATTCACTGTAAATTTGATACATAAAATACAACCCTATTCCCATAAAAAACAACCCGCCTAAAAATCCTATAAAACGAGCAGAATCTCTCCCCATATAGCGGCTTATCTGCCCCATAGTCCAGTTGTTTTGATAATGTTCATCAGGTTCATACAGCCAATCCCAGTCCTTTACTGCTCCCAAAACCAAACAAACTCCAAAGACAAAAGACATAAGCGAAAGCACTCCCCCAAATGCTAAAGGATTTTCTTTTATCCAATTTTTCAGCTCTTCCATGTTCTCCCTATTTTTAACAAAAAAGCGCCCTAATTAGAGCGCTTTAAATATATTATACAGAAACATTATTTTCTCTAAGAGCATCATTCAGAGAGGTTTTCTTATCCGTAGATTCCTTTCTCTTACCGATAATCAAAGCACATGGTACCTGATATTCCCCTGCTGGGAATTTTTTAGTATAGCTCCCTGGTATCACTACCGAACGAGCTGGAACTCTGCCTTTTAGCTCCACAGGTTCACTCCCTGTCACATCTATAATTTTAGTAGATGCTGTAAGAACTACATTCGCTCCCAAAACTGCTTCTTTTTCCACACGAACCCCCTCTACTACTATACATCTAGAACCCACAAAGACATCATCTTCTATAATCACAGGAGCAGCCTGTAATGGCTCTAAAACTCCACCAATACCTACTCCACCGCTTAGATGCACATTTTTACCAATCTGAGCACAGCTACCCACTGTAGCCCATGTATCCACCATAGTTCCGCTGTCTACATACGCACCAATATTTACATAAGAAGGCATCAAAATAGCCCCCGAAGCGATAAAAGCCCCCTCTCTCGCCACTGCATGAGGAACAACACGAACCCCCTTCTCTGCATAGTTTTTCTTTAATGGAATTTTGTCATGAAACTCAAAAGGCCCCACCTCTATCGTTTTCATCTGCTGGATAGGGAAATACATCACCACCGCTTTTTTCACCCATTCATTCACCTGCCACCCATCAGAAACAGGCTCCGCTACTCTTATTTTCCCTAAATCCAGTTCACGGATTACAGAACGAACAGCCTCCTGATAATCAGCTTGTTTTAGTAATTCTCTATTTTCCCAAGCCTCTTCTATTTTTTGTTGTAAACTCATTTTTTTATTACTAATTTAAATTTATATATTCAAAAATCACATTTTAAAGAACTCTTCTCGCGAAAAGAAAAGCCTTATCCCAATAAGCCTCTTCTAGTGAAGAAATAATCACTCCTTTACTCGTAGATGCATGGATAAATTTAATTTCCCCATCATCTGTTATCGTATGAACTATCCCCACATGAGAAACCCTTTTCCCACCAGCCGTAGCAAAGAATAGTAAATCTCCATGTTTTACATTTTCTATATTGATTCCTACACCTTCTTTCGCTTGGTCAGCAGAGCGTCTGGTAAGTTTAATATCATTCTCTGCAAAAACAGTATTCACAAATCCAGAACAGTCAAACCCAGAATAAGTCATCCCTCCCGCTCTATAAGGAGCTCCAAGGTATTTCTCTGCATCAGAAAGGATGTTTGCTGCTTTGGCATTAGGTCCTTCCTTTGAAGATTTTTTATTTTTTGGTTTTGAAGGCTTTTCATTATTTGTATTATATGAATAAGAATTGTTATTAGAAATATTTTTATTTCCATAAACTCTAGCTGGCTGAGATGCTCCACATGACCACAAAGAAAATGTAACCACAACTAATAATACGGTTTTTTTCATCGAATAAAATTTTTGCTAAACGCCAAAGATAGTAAAAAATCAGCGAATTCACAAAAGAAAACAATACATTTTGCAGAAAAAATGTTTTTAGGTGTAACCTTTATGATAATCCCATCGTATATGTAATTAGTAATTTACAAAATACTATTTATCAAATGAGACAATTAAAAATCACCAAACAGGTAACCAACAGAGAGACTGCATCTTTGGACAAATACTTACAAGAAATCGGTAAAGTAGAGCTTATCACTGCCGATGAAGAGGTTATTTTAGCCCAAAAAATAAGGTCTGGAGACAAGGTTGCTTTAGAAAAACTAATCAAAGCCAACCTTCGTTTCGTGGTTTCTGTTTCTAAACAATATCAAAACCAAGGACTTTCATTACCAGACTTAATAAACGAAGGAAATTTAGGGCTAATGAAAGCTGCGAAAAGATATGATGAAACCAGAGGATTTAAATTCATTTCGTATGCTGTATGGTGGA
>CAUQVP010000103.1:0-5608 GCA_963521545.1 uncultured Flavobacteriaceae bacterium
TTCAGCACCGCCATAAATGCAGACTGAGGAACTTCTACACGCCCAATTTGTTTCATTTTTTTCTTTCCTTCTTTTTGTTTTTCAAGGAGTTTTCTCTTACGGGAGATGTCACCACCATAGCATTTTGCGGTTACATCTTTACGAAGGGCTTTTATGGTTTCTCGGGCGATTACTTTAGTTCCCAGAGCCGCCTGAACCGCGATGTCAAACTGCTGTCTCGGTATCAGTTCACGAAGTTTTTCGCACATTTTTTTACCGATGTTATAGGCGTTGGAATCGTGTATCAGGGAAGAAAGCGCATCCACCATATCCCCATTGATAAGGATATCCATTTTCACCAATTTAGACGGACGGAAGCCTATTGAATGATAGTCAAACGATGCATATCCTTTAGAAATAGATTTTAATCGGTCATAAAAATCAAACACCACCTCTGATAACGGCATATTGAAAATCAATTCCACTCGGTCAGAAGTCAAATAAGACTGATTAACGATTTCACCTCGTTTTTCTATACAAAGCGTCATCACAGCTCCCACAAAATCAGACTTGGTAATGATAGAAGCCTTTATATACGGTTCTTCCACTCTATCCATCGTGGTAGGGTCCATCATCTCGGACGGGTTATTGATAAGGATAGGAACATCTGGTTCTTTCTTGGTGTAGCCGTGGTAAGATACATTGGGAACGGTAGTGATTACATTCATCCCAAATTCCCTGTCAAGACGCTCCTGAACAATCTCCATGTGAAGCATTCCAAGGAAACCACATCGGAAACCAAAGCCCAGCGCCGCCGAACTTTCCGCCTCGAAAACAAGCGAAGCATCATTCAGCCTTAGTTTTTCTAATGAAGCCCTAAGCTCCTCAAAATCCTCAGATTCTATCGGATAAATCCCCGCAAACACCATCGGTTTCACCTCTTCGAAACCTTCTATCGGTGCAGGTGCTGGATTTTCAGCGGAAGTAATGGTGTCCCCTACTTTCACCTCTCGGGCATCCTTTATCCCAGAAATGATGTAGCCCACATCTCCACATTTTATCTCTTGTTTAGGCGCTTGTTTTAGTTTTAGAGTTCCCACCTCATCGGCATCATAGGTGCGGTCTGTCGCCATAAATTTCACTTTCTGCCCTTTCTTGATGCTTCCATTTACCACTTTGAAATAAGCCTCAATTCCTCTAAATGGGTTAAACACAGAGTCAAAAATCAATGCTTGAAGCGGTGCATCTGGGTCGCCCTCTGGCGCTGGGATTCTCTCCACGATCTGCTCTAGAAGCTCTTTCACTCCTGCTCCTGTTTTTCCAGAAACACGAAGGACATCCTCTGGCTTACAGCCCAAAAGATTGACAATTTCATCTGTAACCTCCTCAGGATTTGCCGAAGGAAGGTCTATTTTATTCAAAATTGGAATAATTTCCAAATCGTTTTCTAACGCCAAATAAAGATTGGAAATAGTCTGAGCCTGAATGCTTTGTGCCGCATCTACAATCAGCAAAGCTCCTTCGCACGCCGCGATAGAACGCGAAACTTCATACGAGAAATCCACATGCCCAGGAGTATCGATAAGGTTAAGGACATATTTTTCGCCCTTGTATTCATAGTCCATCTGGATAGCGTGGGATTTTATGGTAATTCCTCGCTCCTTTTCCAAATCCATATCATCAAGAGTCTGCGCCTGCAACTCCCTCTGTGTCACTGTATTAGTATACTCCAAAAGTCGGTCTGCCAAGGTAGATTTACCGTGGTCAATATGTGCAATGATGCAAAAATTTCTTATATTTTTCATTTCAAAAATCAGTATCCTGCAAAGATAACAAAAAAGAGACTGAAAAAATCAATCTCTTTTGGTATAAATTTATTTAGTCTTATGTTTGTCTTTATCGTGTTTATGCTTAAAGGAATTCTTGATATCTTTCTCTATTTTATAAATTTTCAAAACCTGCTGTGGAGAAAGGTGTTCCAGTAATTTTTTGGAATAAAATTTTCTGTTATCCAAAACCTTTTGAGCAACTTCAAAACCAAGGTTTATCTTTCTTAAAGCCTCTTCATCAGTTAGGTTTTTATGAGTATCCTCTGGCTTAAAGTTTTTTATAATATCGCCTTTAGCAGTGAAATATTCGCCGAGAACCTTCTCTACTGCTTCTTTTTTCTCGCCAGAAAGCTCTAATTCTTTGATGATTTTATTGATATTCAACTGCTGAATGAAAGCCATTTTCTCTTCATGTGTCATTTTTTCAAAATCATGAATATAGCTTTTCTTGTCCTCATGGTGTTTTCCATTGGATTTTGCATTGTTCTTTTGTGCAGAAACCAGCATTCCAAAAGATATGGCTAATAAAAAAAATATTTTTTTCATTTTTAAAATTTTAATTAATACAAATCTAAAAAGGCGTCTTGTTCATAATTAGTGGCTAACTCCTGAAGTTCCTCCTCACTCATGACATTGAGAACCTCTTCCATTTTGAGTTTTGTAGAAAGATTTTTTATTTTCTGCTCAGAAACAGCATCTAAACTCTGCCCTGCAAAAGATGTTTTTGACTCTGTATAGGGTTGATTCTCTACCGCTTCTTGATTTACAACATCTACTTGATATTCAGTGCTTTGCTCTTGATTTAGAGTGGAAACATTTTCAGTCTGAACCATCTGAGGGTTTTGTGTTACTTCCATATTTTTATTCTTGACATTCACAAAAAACGAAATCCCAAAAATTACCGCTATCGCAGCCGCAGAAGCCCACGCAGGGTTTATTTTAAACCTTTTTACAGGTCGTTTTTCTACCCTTACCGTTTTATCCAAAACTTTTTCCTGCATTTCCTCGAAAAAGTTTTCTGGCAGTTCAGGCGTTTTTCGTTCCCATTTTTCTATATCTATTTTTTTCATTTTTAAAATTCTTCGCTATGGTCTAAAATATATTGTTCTATTTTGCTTTTCGCATAGTGATAGTTGGTTTTCAGCGTACTTACTGACATATCCAAAATCTTACTAATCTCCTCATACGGCAGGTCATCATAATACCTCAGCGTAAAAACCATCCGTTGTTTCTCTGGTAGTTTTTGTATCGCATCTTGTAGTAAAAGCTCTATCTCATCCACATTTCTCCCACTATTTTCTGCTTTTTGGTTTTCTAGATAGACATCTGCATCCTGCTCCGTTTTCTGCATTTTTTTCACCTTATTCAGATATTGCAAAGCCTCGTTAGACGCTATTCTGTAGAGCCATGTGTAGAGCTGGCTGTCTTTCTTGAATTGTGAAAAATTCTGATAGACTTTGATAAAAGTTTCCTGCAAAACATCCTTTGCGGCATCTTCATCATCGACCAGCCTACGAATATGCCAATACAACCGACTCTGATATGCATCCATCATCATACGAAGTCCTTTTTCTTGACTTTCAGCACTTTGCATGAGAAGGATAATATCTTCATCTTTTACCTTCATTGGTTTTCTATTTGTTTGATGATTTTTTTTGCGAAAGGTTAAATCTAAATTAAAAAAAATTTAAATATAACTGACAGTTATAACAACGAAAAAATGCCCAAAAGATAGATTCTTTCAGACACTATTATTTTATTTTCAGAAGACAGATTATCTTTTAGCTCTTGCTTCGCTAACTGTCAATCTTTTTCTTCCTTTTGCTCTTCTTGCAGCTAAAACTCTTCTACCATTAGGTGTAGACATTCTTTCTCTAAACCCATGTTTGTTTCTTCTCTTTCTTTCTGATGGTTGGAATGTTCTTTTCATTTTATATACTTTTTCTTGTAAGAGGTAGCATTATTGCTCCATTACTTTTTAAACTTAAAATTATTCTCCCTTTTGAGAGTGCAAAGATAATTATTTTTTTCTACTAAGCAAGAAGATTTTTATTTTATTTTATGAAAATTTATTGGATAGGAAAAGAACACAAAATATATTACGGCTCACCAAGCTGTAAGAATTTGATTATATTGACATTATCTATCCTGACAAGGCTGCTTTTCGAATATATAACCCCTCGCGCTGGTGCAGTTTTTCCATATCTTCTATCTTTTTACAATTATTAAAAAAGACTTTTTCCAGCTTTTTACATTCATTGAGATAATTTACTTGCTTTAGATTTCGTCCATATTGTATTTCTATTTCCTTTAAAAACCTAAGATTTTCTATTCCTTCCAAAGTCTCTATATTGGTATGAATTATTTCTAATATTTCCAAATTATATAAAAACTCTATCAATGTTTTGAGTGTTTTTTCTTTGGGTTTATGATACCATACAACTAGTTTTCTAATGTTATTTTTCTTTGAATCATTTTTGAATTTTATTTTCGTGTCCCAATCCAAGATATTAATTTCTTCTAAATTTTTATATAAATCCAAGTCTATTACTCCTTTTACTTTTCCTCCACAGAAGAAAGTTTTCACATTATCTGTAATATGCTCAGGCAATGGTATATCAAGTTTGCTATCTCGGATATTGATTTTATTAATATTTAAATGCTCTACTTGGCTATTTAAGTATTCTACATCTGTTTCCTCTACTCCTAGAAAACTAATTCCTAAAGGTTCTTTTATCTTGTCTTTGGATGGGTTCAGTTTTCTGGCTCTGAATTCATTAAATCCTGATGGGTCATTCCTTTGTAAGTATTTTACAAATTCACTTCTATTTTCATCTTTGTCTCTTTCAATAGCTTGTTGAATATTCTCTTCGGTATCAACCACGATAAAAGTTATTCCTTTTTGCTCACATAAATACACTTCTTGTTTCATATCTTGTGTTTTTTTGATGTATTATGATAATATCGTCTTATTATAAAAATGTCTAAAACAGAACTTTTACTCATTTTTTATTATCTCTACCATATCCAGCAAATATTGGAAGTTAAATATTTTATCATCCCCCTCATTATATAGCATTTCCCGCACATAATCTCTAATATTTTCATCCTCAAGTGCAGGATAGTAATACTCCTCCCCCAGCACATTATAATCTCGTTTCACACACCATTTTTTCTGTGGGCATAATTCTCGGATATACTCTCCATATAGAATAATAATGGGAATCTCATATTTCTGAGAGCCATCATAAGAAATTTCTTCTCTAATTTCTTTTAAAATTTTAAGTATATATGTTCCTTCTCCTAATCTGGATTTATCAATTTTAATTGACAAATTTTCTTGTAACACTGCTAAATAATCATCAATATAATTTTCTATATTTAGGATTTTATCTTGGTCTGCAAGATAGTTCTTCGTCAATTCATTTGGACTGAAAAAACCTTCTATTTCATCAGGTAAACAAACTCTTTGGTTAAGTTTAAGATAATATTGTTTAAACAAACCATAATCTCCAAGTTTTGTTATTTCTTTTCCGTTTTCATACTCTATAATTTCTCCTGTATCAAGCAATAGCATATAGCTGTATTTCTCATTACTCAACGGCAAGAAAATAAAACTTGGTTTCATTTTTTGATTTATTGTTTAAATTAATTTTTTAGCGTTCCACAATATTACAAAAAATAAGACTTACCCTTTTGGATAAATCTTATTTTTCAGTTGATGATATTTTAGTTTTGTTTCCAGTCAGCGTTTCTTGATGTGTCAGCTTTTTTCACACCATTGCTGATGTTGTAAGCAA
>CAUQVP010000104.1:0-5458 GCA_963521545.1 uncultured Flavobacteriaceae bacterium
CCAAAGAACCTTTATTCAAGGACAAAGGCTGGCTTTGGGGGGTGATGATTCTTATTATCTGTATTTTAGGATTTTTCAGCCATAGAATGCTTTCTACAAAGCAGGAATAGGAGTTTATTTTCTCTCTATCAGCGCCATGTAGAAACCATCATAGCCATCGCTCGGCATGATGTTTTCCTCCTTCAAGAGGGCAAATTCTGTATTTTCGGCAAGGAATTTTCTAACTTGCTCTCCGTTTTCAGATGGAAGAATGGAGCATGTGGCATAGACCATTTTTCCTCCTTTTTTCAGGATTTTAGAATAGTTTTGCAGAATATTTTCCTGCTCGGTTTTTATTCTGTTGATGAAATCTTCATCTATTTTCCACTTGCTGTCAGGATTTCTTTTCAGCACTCCAAGCCCTGAGCATGGCGCATCTATCAGAAGTCTGTCTGCCGTGTTGTGAAGTCTTTTGATGACTTTATTATCTTCTATAAATCTAGTTTCTATGTTGAAAGCACCTGCTCTTTTTGCTCTTCGTTTCAGCTCGGCAAGTTTCCATTCGTAAATGTCCAAGGCTATTATCTGCCCTTTATTCTTCATCAAAGCAGCGATATGAAGGGTTTTCCCTCCTGCTCCTGCACAGGCATCCACCACTCTCATGCCTTCTTTCACATCTAGGAGTTCGGCTATTTTTTGTGATGAAGCGTCCTGCACCTCGAAAAAACCTTCCTTAAAAGCCGATGTCAAAAATACATTTTTCTTTTCTTCCAGCTGGACAGCGTCTGGATAACCTCTTAATACAAAGGAATTTACGCCTTCTTCCTTTAAAATTTCTACAAGATTTTCTGCTGAAATTTTGAGTGAATTTGCCCTCAAAATCACAGGTGCCTGCTCATTGAGAGCGGACATTTCTTTCTCCCATTTTGCTCCCAGTTCTTTTTCAAACAAACCTACCAGCCAGTCTGGCACAGAGTGTTCTATGGCTTTGGTAGGGAATGTTTTTTTGTCCAATTTAGACAAAATTCCGCCTGTTTTTATTCCATCAAATTCATCAAATTTCTTGTATTTCACCTTTTTCCAAAGGAGATAAGCCAAAATCAAATTATAGATATTAGACGGTTTTGTCCCCTCGCCCATGTAGTATTCTAGGCGTTTTTTCCAGCGGACTATATCATAGAATATCTCCGAAACCACCTGCCTGTCGGCACTTCCCCATTTTTTATGAGCTTTTAGCAATCTCTCTAAAACTTTATCAGCATATTTTTTATCCTGAAAAAAAGTTTCCTCCAATGCATCATGAATTCCTATGAGTAAGTTACGGTGTATCAATTCCATGTTTGTATAAATTTCGGACAAAAATACATTTTAAAAACCAAAACTCCCAAAATTATTTGAGAATACGGACTTTGTGAATTATTTTTTTCTTAAATTAGCATTAACAAATTTCTTTAGTTATGAAAAGATATTCTTTATTTGCGTTT
This sequence comes from uncultured Flavobacteriaceae bacterium, assembly GCA_963521545.1. GTDB lineage: Bacteria > Bacteroidota > Bacteroidia > Flavobacteriales > Weeksellaceae > JABCPE02. Next base: position 1,464 of record CAUQVP010000104.1, read on the forward strand.
CTATTTTTGCTTTCGGCAAATTTATTTTTCGCACAAAAACCCATTTACACCAAGGCAAAAGTAACTGCCGTGAAAGTGTACAGAAACTCCGCTGAACTTCAGAACACGGTAAGTTTCAGTGTTCCTTCGGGAATTTCCGAAATAGTAATCGGCAATATTTCGGAAGAGATTAACGAAAAAACTATCCAAATCGGCGTAAACAGCAAGAACATTTCTATTCTTTCCTCGCAGTTTACGAGTGATTATTCCACGGATTTTAAAATGGATACCACCAATCCACAGATTAAAAAAGTGAATGACAGCATCAAAATCGTGGAAAACCTCATCTCTAAAAACCGAATAGAGCTGGATGCCAACAAGAAAGCCGTAGAACTTTTGGACAAAAACCAAACCGTGCTGGTGGGAAGCAATTCCTCCAATGTTGCACAGCTGACACAGCTGACCGAGTTCTACACCAACAAGAGAATAGAGCTGGAAAACAAACTTGTTTCCCTCAAAACAAAAGGTGATGACCTCAGCAAAAAACTTTCCCGACTGAAAAGCAGCCTAAAAACTAAAGAACAGAAGGAAGCAGAAGAGTTTGCCGATGGCGTAATCGTCCTAAAACTAATGTCTCCTACGGCTGGAAATATCAAGCTGAATATTAACTATCTTACAGACAATGTCTCTTGGAAGCCTTACTACGAGATAAAGGCTGACAAAATCTCTGCTCCGCTGGATGTAACCTTCAAGGCGATTGTAAAACAAAATACAGGACTGGACTGGAAAGGCGTAAAACTTACCCTTATCAATGGAAACTCTTCCAGAAACAATTATGCTCCTACGGTAAGCCCTTGGTTCATCTATGCACAAAGCCCGAAAGAAAGAGAAATCCTAAGGGAAGAAAAAATTGCCGACAAATCTGCTGCCATAAGAATCAGAGGAATGGGAAGTGTAAATAAAGAAGAGTACGATGTTCAATCCAATGCTTTAGAAGGTCGTGTCGAAGGTGTTGCTGTAGGCTACGCTGGGTTTAATGTCAATGCAAACGAGCTTAACACCAGCTATGATATAGACATTCCTTACGATATCTTGTCCAATAACGAAGACCATCTCATCAGTCTTTATCAGCAGAAAATCCCTGCCGATTATCAATACTTCACTGCGCCTAATTACAGGAGAGAAGCTTATCTTTTAGCGAAAGTAAAGGATTTCAGCAAGTATCATTTGGTTTCTGCGCCTGCGAGTGTCATCTTTGAGAACATGTATATCGGTGAAACACGCGTCAGCCCAGACCAAACCAACAATGAAATGAACATCACGCTGGGCAACGACCCGAAAATCAGCATCAGAAGAGAAGATATCCAAGATAAATCTGGCGAGAAATTCCTTTCTTCTTACCGCGAAAAGGTGGTTACATATGATTTAATCATCAAAAACAACAAGAAAGAACAAATCAGCATGGAAATCAAAGACCGTTTCCCGCTGAGCAACAACGAAGCCGTAAAAATAGAAGTGCTTGACAAAAGCGGCGCTACGAAGGATGACGAAAAAGGTTTCCTTACATGGAACATAAAACTCTCTCCTTCCGAAACCAAGAAACTAAGGGTAAGCTACAAAGTCCGCTACCCGAAAGACTACATCGTAAGCGGATTATAAAAACAAAAAACTCCCTCATATGATGGGAGTTTTTTTTATTGTTATTTTATTGATTTTCAGAAAATAAACCAATTAAAACTTTCATATATACATATATATAGAGAGAGATAAAGATTATCCCTAAATGGTTCTATTGTTAATAACAATGTAATGATTATAAGCAGTATGATATCTAATCTAAATGATTCATATTTTTTTCTAATGAAGAATACTATACTTTCTATTATCAAATATAAAATAGTAAACGAAACTATTACAAACATAGCAAACATGTATTTCATCCCATGTCTGTCATTTTCTACTTTATGTAATATATAAAGCATTGTAAAAAACGGAACAGCGGGAACTAGCAAAATACGAAGAAGCAAATGTATAATAGTTCGTTTAATCATTGTTTTTAATCATTAAATTCACTAACGAAAAGCTGTATCAAATTCCATAATTTTTCTAAATGTTTTTGTCATAAAACACAACAATAACAATACAATAATGCCAATGCAATGATTATAAAAGATATAACATTTAGCCTAAACGATTTATAATCATCTTTAATAAAGAACACTATGCTCTCTATGAATAAATACAAAATAGTGAACAAGATAGTTACAAATATAACAGCCATCAATTTAATCCCGTGCCTGTCATTTTCTAACCCTTGAAACAGATAAACCATCACAAAAAACGGAACAGCGGGAACAAGCAAAATACGAAGAAGTAAATGTATGATGGTTCGTTTACTCATTGTTTTTAATCATTAAATTCACTGATGAAATGGAGTTTCACATTCGGGAATTTCTCCTGTGTCATCGTGATAGTGAATGCAGAATCCGCTAAAAATACCAGTTGATTATATTTATCTCTCGCTAAAAATCGCTGTTTCAGCCTTGCAAATTCTTTGAACTCTTCGGATTTTTCATCAGTCTCTACCCAACACGCTTTGTGAATAGAAATCGGTTCGTAGGTGCATTTTGCGCCATACTCGTGCTCCAGTCTGTATTGGATAACTTCGTATTGCAGCGCTCCCACCGTTCCGATAATCTTTCTTCCGTTCATCTCCAGAGTGAAAAGCTGTGCTACACCCTCGTCCATCAACTGGTCTATACCTTTTGCAAGTTGTTTCGCTTTTAGCGGGTCATCATTGTTAATGAAACGAAAATGCTCAGGAGAGAAACTCGGAATTCCTTTAAAGTTCAGCTTTTCCCCAGCCGTGAGCGTATCCCCGATACGGAAATTCCCCGTATCATGCAGCCCGACAATATCCCCAGGGAAAGACTCATCTACCACTTCCTTTTTATCCGCAAAGAAAGCATTCGGAGAAGAGAATTTCATTTTCTTTCCTTCCCTTACGAGCAGGTAGTTTTCGTTTCTTTTGAACACACCAGAAACGATTTTTACAAAAGCAAGCCTGTCACGGTGTTTAGGGTCCATATTGGCATGAATTTTAAAGACAAAACCTGTGAAATTTTGTTCCTCTGGCTTCACGATTCTGCTGTCTGCCTGTTTTGGCTGAGGATTTGGAGCAATGTCAATGAAAGCGTCCAGCAGTTCCCTCACCCCAAAATTATTCAGCGCCGAACCAAAGAACACAGGCTGCTGCGTTCCTGCCATGTAATCTTCCCTGCTGAATTTAGGATAAACCGATTCCACCAGCTCCAGCTCATCTCTAAGGACACTTGCTGCCTTTTCGCCTACGGCTTCGTCTATCGCAGCATCATTAATATCATTAAAGGTAATGCTCTCCCCTACTTTTTGTTTCTTTTCTTCTAAAAACAACTGGATATTATTCTCCCAGATGTTATAAATCCCCTGAAAATCAGCCCCCATACCGATAGGCAGCGAAAGCGGAACCACAGAAAGCCCAAGTTTCTGCTCCACTTCATCCAGCAGGTCAAAGGCATCTTTCCCCTCTCTGTCCAGCTTATTGATGAAAACTATCATCGGGATGTTTCTCATACGGCACACCTGCACGAGTTTTTCGGTCTGCTCTTCCACCCCTTTTGCGACATCTATCACCACGATTACAGAATCCACGGCAGTAAGTGTTCGGTAGGTATCTTCCGCAAAATCCTTATGCCCGGGAGTATCAAGGATGTTGATTTTATGTCCTTTATAGTTAAAAGCCAAAACGGAAGTCGCTACGGAAATCCCTCTCTGGCGTTCTATTTCCATAAAGTCAGAAGTTGCACCTTTCTTTATTTTATTAGATTTTACCGCTCCAGCCTCCTGAATAGCCCCTCCGAAGAGAAGGAGTTTCTCAGTAAGAGTGGTTTTCCCAGCATCTGGGTGGGAAATAATCCCAAAAGTTTTTCTTTTCTGTATTTCTTGAATTAAGTCTGACATATCTATTTTTAAAATAT
>CAUQVP010000105.1:0-5392 GCA_963521545.1 uncultured Flavobacteriaceae bacterium
CATAAAAAACTTATACTTTTGCAACTATGGTAAAAAAAATACTCATTTCTCTGTTATTCAGCATTTCAGTGATAGGATTTGCTCAGAAAAATCCATTGAAATACAAGATAGATTCCATCAATCAGAAAAAATGGGATTCTACGGCAGTTAATTTGGATAGTCTGAACACTCCCAAATTAGTAAAATTGGATATAAAAAAGAAGGATACCATTATCCTTAGAAATCAGGAAAATCAGCAGGGAGAGCTTCCTGTGACGCCGTATTTACTCATGAACACTTATCGTGAGAGGTCTTGGTTTTTCTATGGACAGAACAACTTGATTTTCAATCAGTCTTCTTATTCCAACTGGAACACGGGAGGGGATAACAGCATCGGTGTCATTGGCAGGATAGATTATTCATTGATTTATAAAAACGGAAAGCATTTTTGGGATACTCATGCGAAGATGGGCTATGGGATGGTTTCTGACAGAAAAGAAGAACTCAGAAAAACAGAAGATTACCTCAATGTTTCCTCTGACTATGGCTATGATTTGGGTAGTCAGTATTATCTTTCCACAGGTTTCCAGTTTCTGTCTCAGTTTTCGCCAGGATACTATTATTCTTCAGGGAAGAAAGTGAAATTTGAGGATAGAATTTCGCGATTTATGGCGCCTGGGTATTTGAATGTCGGTCTTGGGGTTTTGTATAATCCGAAGGAGAATTTCCAAGTGATACTCAGACCTATCAATGCTAAACTGACTTTCGTGCTGGATAAACATCTTCAGAAAAAAGGAAAATACGGATTAGAACATGATGGGCAGAGCATAAAAAGCGAAATGGGAGCAATGCTCAATGTGATTCATCGTTGGAAGATTTATAAAGATATTTATTTTACCAATCAGCTGAATTTATTTAGCAGCTACACTTCTCACCCTGAAAGAGTGGATATCGCATACACAGGGACATTGAGTTTGAAATTTAATAAATTCATAACCACTACATTCAATATTGATTTGGTATATGACCACGACCAAGTGCAGAAAATCCAAATGAAGCAGGTTTTAGGTGTGGGTGTTTATTATAGATTAGGAGTAGAAAACAAAGAAAAAAACATCAGAAAAGATAAAATAAATAAAGTAAAACCTTTCTAAAAATATGTCAGATATTATTCAGCTTTTGCCAGACTATGTTGCCAACCAGATTGCGGCGGGAGAAGTGGTGCAGAGACCAGCTTCCGTAGTAAAAGAACTGCTGGAAAATGCCATAGATGCGAAGGCTAGTAAGGTGGAACTTATCATAAGGGACGCTGGAAAAAATCTGATACAGGTAGTAGATGACGGCATAGGAATGTCCGAAACTGATGCTAGAATGGCCTTTGAAAGGCATGCAACTTCTAAAATCCGCACTACGGAGGATATTTTTAAAATATCGAGCAAGGGATTTAGGGGAGAGGCTTTGGCATCCATAGCGGCGGTGGCGCAGGTGGAACTGAGGACTAAAAAACAAAATGCTGAAATAGGGACAAATATCTACATAGAAGGAGGGGAGCTAGAATTTCAAGAGCCTATTCAGACTGCTGAGGGCTCTAATTTTTTGGTGAAAAACCTGTTCTACAATGTACCTGCAAGAAGAAAATTTTTGAAGAAGGATAATGTAGAATTTCGGCATATCATAGATGAATTTCATCGTGTGGCTCTGGCGCATGAGCAGATAGAATTTTCACTTTATCATAATGATGAAGAGATATTTAAACTCAGAAAGGCGAATTTGTCCCAGAGAATAGTAGATATTTTTGGGCGAAAACTCCAGCCGCTGCTGGTTCCTGTGAAGGAAGATTTGGGCTGGGTGAAATTGGATGGATTTGTCGCGAAACCAGAAGGCGCGAAGAAAACCAGAGGCGAGCAGTTTTTCTTTGTCAATGGAAGGTTTTTCAGAAGCGCTTATTTTAACCGTGCTGTTCAGGAGGCTTTCGAGGGGCTGCTGGCACCGGCTTATATTCCGACATTTTTCCTATATCTGGAGCTTGACCCAGAAAAAATAGATGTCAATATCCATCCGCAGAAAACGGAAGTAAAATTTGAGGATGAACACCTTATATACGCCTTGATTCGCTCTACGATTAAGCGTTCACTGGGGATTTATAACATTGCGCCTTCATTGGATTTTGACCGAGATCCGCAAAAAGATATTTTTGCAGGAATTTCCTCCAAAGTGAATCCTTCATCGCAGTTCACTGATATTAAGGTAGATAGAAATTACAATCCTTTTCAGTCTGAAAAAAATACAGATGTGAAAATGGTTAATTTAGGGGAAATCTACCAAGGCAATATACAGGCGGAGCCCTCTAAACTCAATGCTCTTTTTGAAGATGATGACTTTGATGAAGAGCTGATGAGACTGCCTAATGGATATTGGCTTTATAACCGAGGGGACAAGACTTTGATGCTGAATATGGAGCGTATCTATGCTTTGGTTTTAGCGGATAAAAAGAAACAAGTTCCCAAAGAAAAAGCAGGGCAGACGCTTCTTTTTTCATTAGAATACCACCTCAATGAGATGGAAAAAATAAAATATACTTCCATCAAAAAATACCTTCCAGAGCTGGGATTTGATATTGTTTTAGATAGAGATAATGTTTTGAAAATCAGTGCGATTCCTGTTGGTTTGAATGAAACCAAAGTGATGGAATTTTTGGAAAGGATTTTTGAGATATTGGATTACAAAACGGAGGAGGATTTTATGAACCACTATGAGGAACAATGGATAAAGGTGCAGACAAGATTTAGCTGTAATTTCCTTTACAAGACCGATGTAGAAGAACTTATCAAGGAATATATACAGATAGGTTTTTCGCAGTATCTTCCAGATGGGCGAAGATGTTATCTGGAGCTGCCTTTGGAGGAGCTGAAAAATAAATTTTAGTAAAAATAATCATAAAACTAACAAATGAACCCAATAAACGCAATACCAGTTACTAGAAATATCATAATCATAAATGTTCTTTTGTATGCCGTTACGAAGTTATTATACCCTGACCTGAAATATCAGCTGGCGGCCTATATACCTACATCGCCGCTATTTCATTCGTGGCAGATATTTACCCATATGTTTATGCACGGCACTCTGATGCATTTGCTTTTTAATATGCTTACTTTGTGGAGTTTTGGGAGTATTTTGGAGCAGGCACTGGGCGGAAGACATTTTACAATTCTTTATTTCTTATCGGGGCTGGGGTCATTTATTTTATTTAATTTTTGGAATTATTACCAAGTTTATGATTTGACTCAGGCTTTGTTACAGCAGGGAGTAGATGTTCGGGAAATTTATCTAAATGTAGGGAAATCTTTCGTTGATAAATCTTTGATAGAATCTAAGGAGGCACATTCGCTGAAGGATTATCTTTCAATGCCTATGCTGGGCGCTTCTGGGGCTATTTTTGGGGCAGTGGCAGGTTTTGGGACATTGTTTCCTGATTCGAAGATAAGCCTGATGTTCATCCCATATCCTATAAAAGCTAAATATCTGCTGCCTATAGTGATACTTATTTCAGCTTATTTGGGAATAAGACAATTTGAATGGGATAATGTGGCGCACTTTGCTCATATTGGTGGTGCTTTGGTGGGCTGGCTTATGATTAGAAACTGGAAAGCAAACCGAAACATCAGGTAAATGGGCGTTTTTAGGAAACTTTTATTTATAGGGCATATATTGGTTTTATCCCTTCTTTTAGGAGTGGGGCTTAATGCTTACATTTCTCCGAGTAAGTTTGCGTTTCTCAATTTGTTGTCGCTTATTTTTCCTATTTTGCTGATTGTACATGCTGTTTTTACTTTGTTTTGGTTGATAAGCAGACGGAATAGGGCTTTTGTCTTTTTGATTGGTTCTATTTTCTTGATTTCTCCTGTACAAAGGTGGTTGAACTACACTTCTTCATCAAGTGAAAATGCAGATGTGAAAGTGATGACCTACAACACTAAAACCATAGAGCCAGAGAAAACAGAATTCCTAAATCAGCAGCAGGTGGATGTTCTGCTATTACAGGAAAGCGGATGGGGAGAGAGTAAAAGGTATGAACTGTCTAATTTTAAACATCGTGCAAATTCGGAAATAGTCAGTATTTATTCCAAATTTCCTATTCTCAGCCAAAAGCATGTTTCTACAAGCAGCATAGGGCATGCACTCTGCGCAGATATAGCAGTGAGGAACAAAGTTATCCGCTTCATTACGGTGTATTTGGAGCCTTTCCAGCTGACCAAAGACATGATAAAGCCAACCTATGAACTCGCTGAAAATGAAAATAAACTCAGTGCTTTGCTTAGAAAATTTCTTCCTGTTTTTAAAATCCATCAAAACCAAATTCATGAGATTAAAAAACTTATCGCAGAGTCTCCATATCCCGTTATTTTAGGAGGAGATTTTAATGCCATGCCCAGTTCTTATGAATATTATCAAATTTCCGAAAGTCTCACAGATGCTTTCGTAGAGGCGGGAAACGGAAGTGCGACGAGTTTTCATGATTATAAATTTCCTATAAGAATAGATTATATTTTTTCTTCAAAATCTCTGAAAGCGGTGAAATATTTCGTGAATCGGGAAATAGGCTATTCTGACCATTTTCCTGTTTTTGCAGATTTTCATTTTGAGAAATAAGGGATAATTGATAAACATTGTTTTTACTTTAAATCAAGTTTTAAAATTTTTCTTTCATGAAATTTTTTATTATACTTGTAATTTTACTTTTGGGTATCAACAAAAACTTTTTTAATAATTATAAGTGAATGAAAGAAAGCTTCGTACATAGAGGAAAAAGGAAACTGATGGTGGAATATCTTCGGGATTCGATGAAAATACAGGATACAAGGACTTTGGAGGCTATGAATTCCGTGCCTCGTCATCTCTTTTTAGAAAGTGTTTTTGTAGATTTTGCCTATGAAGATAGGGCTTTTCCTATCGCTGCCAATCAGACTATTTCCCATCCTTCCACGGTTGCGAAACAGACAGAGTTACTCCAAGTAAAACCAGGTGAAAAAATTCTAGAAATAGGAACAGGAAGCGGCTATCAGACGGCTGTTTTGGTAAATATGAAAGCTGAGGTGTACACCATAGAACGGCAGAAAGATTTGTATGATTTTTCTACAAAAATTTTAGCTAAAATTCATCATCAGCCTGTATATCAGGTTTTTGGCGATGGGTTTGCAGGGCTTCCAGAGTTCGCTCCGTTTGATAAAATCTTGGTTACCTGTGGTGCGGAGGAATTGCCTTTGGAGCTTTTGAGACAATTGAAAGTCGGTGGATTTATGATTATTCCACTCGGAAGGTTAGAAGAGCAGATTCTGACAAAATTCACAAAAGTATCTGAAAATCACATAGAAAAAGAAGAATTCGGAGCGTATAAATTTGTCCCAATGCT
>CAUQVP010000106.1:0-5203 GCA_963521545.1 uncultured Flavobacteriaceae bacterium
TCTTTTACAAAAATATCTTCCGCTTTGGGGAACGCCTGCAAATGGTCGTTCAGTTCTTGAATTTCTTCTTTTGAGTTCATTAGGTTTAATTTTTAAAATATTAAAATTTTAGTTCTGCATTTACTTTTCTTACAGCATCAGCAGAGGCATGGAATTTCTCTTTTTCATCTTCATTTAGAGATAGTTCCATTATTTTTTCTATTCCATTTCTACCAATGATACACGGCACCCCTATACTGATATCATACTCACCATATTCCCCCTCCAAAAGGGCAGAACAAGGTATCATTTTCTTTTGATCAGATAGGATAGAATGCACCAGCGCAGCCACACCTGCCCCAGGAGCATACCACGCGGAAGTCCCCAAAAGTTTCACCAAAGTAGCTCCACCTAGTTTGGTTTCTTCCACTATGCTGTTTAGTTTTTCTTTATTCAAAAATTCTGCTACACAGATACCATTTCTAGTAGCTTTACTGATGAGAGGAAGCATCCCTGTGTCCGTATGAGCAGCGATCACCATACCATCCACATCCGAAACTGGACATCCCAGAGCCTCCGCCAGACGATATCTAAATCTCGCTGTATCCAGCGCTCCTCCCATACCTATGATTCTATTTTTAGGCAGCTGGAATTTTTTATGAACAAGGTAGGACATGGTATCCACAGGATTGGTCACCACGATGATAATGGCATTAGGAGAGTATTTCAGCACATTTTCTGTAACTCCTGAAACAATATCCGCATTTACGCCTATCAGCTCTTCTCTGCTCATCCCTGGTCTTCTGGGCATCCCTGAGGTGATGACCACTACATTAGAATTTTCTGTTTTAGCATAATCATTAGTTACGCCTATGATACGAGTTTCAAAGCCTTCCACAGCGGACATCTGCATAAGGTCCATGGCTTTCCCTTCAGCGAAACCTTCTTTTATGTCTAATAATACCACCTCACTCGCAAAATTTCGCATTGCTATATATTCCGTGCAGCTCGCTCCCACGGCTCCCGCTCCTATTACTGTTACTTTCATTTTAATATTAAATTTAAACTCACAAATTTAATAATTATTCATTACTCTCCTATTAATTTATCTCAACCATTGAGAAAATCTATTTTAAGATTTCATAAGTTTTTTGAAGAGAATTTCTTATCATTGCATGATTTTAGTTTTTACAAATTATGCAGAAAGAATTTTTAAACCATCTCAGCCGTGGTTACAAAAACCGAAAATACGACTTGGATAAAAGAAAAATAGAAAAATTCATCGATTCTTTTTTTCGTTTCGTCTTCTTTTTAGAATATCAAAGATGTAATTCCGAAGCGGAAATTCACCTCAGATTAGAAAGTTTTAAACTTGAATTTCAGCAGATTATCAACTCTGTAATAGAAGACCCTGATATGAAAGTAAAGGCTGCAAGCTGCTTTTTCGAGGCTGTTCCTCATGTTTATAACCTGCTGGAAAAAGACGCCCAGTTCATCCTAGACAATGACCCTGCCGCCACTCACATAGAGGAGGTGATGGTATCTTACCCAGGGTTTTATGCTATTTCTATTTATAGATTTGCTCACCAGCTGCACCTACAAGGCGTGCCGCTCATCCCAAGAATCTGGACAGAGCTGGCACACAGCAAAACAGGGATAGACATCCACCCTGGCGCTACCATCGGAGAATGCTTTTTCATAGACCACGGAACAGGGATCGTGATTGGAGAAACGACTGTGATTGGTAATTTCGTTAAAATCTATCAGAATGTAACTCTCGGAGCCTTAGCAGTTTCCAAAGATATCGCCAACACAAAACGCCACCCTACGATAGAAAATAATGTAACGGTGTATGCCAACACCACTATTTTAGGTGGGAATACTATCATTCGGGAAGGTTCTACCATCGGCGGAAATGTCTGGCTTACAGAGAGTATAGAGCCATACAGCTTGGTTTATTACAAAAACAAAACCATCATCCGAAGCAAAGAAAAACCAAACGAACCTATTAATTTTTCTATTTAAAAATTTGCATTTCTAAAAAATATTATTAGATTTGCATTCATATTTATTCCAAAAGAGATGACAATAGTAAAAAACAATATGATGTGTTGCTATATTCTAACAACTTCAGTTTTTCTGATAGTGTAGCAATGCTGTATTGTTATTCGTATATAGAGGGCTGAAAGATTTCACGCCCTCTTTTTTTATTCTAAAATTTTTAAATCAATCATATTATGAAATTCAACAATGTATTAGAAACCATCGGTAAAACGCCAGTAGTAAGGCTAAGTAAATTATTCCCAAACCATAATGTTTGGATAAAACTAGAAAGAACCAACCCTGGGGGAAGCGTGAAGGACAGAATCGCCCTTGCCATGATAGAAGCAGCGGAAAAAGAAGGGAAAATCAATAAAGACACCAAAATCATAGAGCCTACATCAGGAAATACAGGAGTAGGTCTTGCAATGGTAAGCGCTGTGAAAGGATATGATTTGACTTTGGTAATGCCAGAAAGCATGAGCATAGAGAGAAGAAAACTAATGTCTGCTTATGGCGCAAAAATCGTCCTAACGCCAAGAGAATTAGGAATGAAAGGAGCGATAGCAAAAGCTCAGGAATTGGCTGAAAAAGGAAACAACACTTGGATTCCTCAGCAGTTCGAAAACACTGCCAATCCAGAAATCCACCGTAATACTACGGCTCAGGAAATTTTAAATGATTTCTCAGAAGGTGTAGATTACTTCATCTCGGGAGTTGGAACAGGAGGACACATTACGGGTATTTCAGAGATTGTAAAGCAAAAATTCCCTCAGCTCAAAGCCTTTGCAGTTGAACCAGAGCAGTCGCCTGTCATCAGTGGCGGTGCACCTGGCCCACACGCTATCCAAGGAATCGGTGCTGGTTTTATCCCTGCTGTTTTGAATACAGAAATTCTAGAAGGAGCTATCCTAGTTGGGAAAGATGAAGCATTCAGTTTTGCACAAAGATTAGCAAAAGAAGAAGGAATTTTAGCTGGGGTTTCCACAGGAGCTTCACTAGCTGCTATTGCTAAAAAATTAGGAGAAATCCCACAAAATGCTACTGTTCTGACCATCAACTATGACACGGGAGAAAGATACTGGTCTGTGGATGGACTTTTCGAAGAGAATATAATTTCGGAATAAATTTAGTAAAACCTTTCCTGTTGGAAAGGTTTTTGTTGTCTAAGGGCTAAGATATATGTATATTTACCAAAATTTATTAAAAATGAGAATTATTGTTAATTTGATTATCACCGCGGCAGTTGCCTATTTTCTACCAAAGGTGCTTAGCGGAGTGCATTTTTTAGACTTCAGTTCGGCTGTGATTTTTGCAGTGGTTTTGGGATTGCTGAATATTTTCCTAAAACCTATCCTGAATATCATTAGCTTTCCAGTATCACTGATTACTTTTGGGCTTTTTTCACTGGTTGTGAATGCCATCGTGGTTTCTGTGGCAGATTATTTCGTGGATGGAATGGTAATCGATGGATTTGGGTGGACTTTGGCTTTTAGTGTTTGTTTATCTATTCTGACCTCTATTTTGTCAGTAGATGAAGATTAGAATCTGCCGATATTTTTTAAGAAAAACATTATCTTTGCCAATTATTTAACAAAAATATGGAAGAAGAAAAAAAACCACTCAATTTCATTGAGCAAATTATAGAAGAAGATTTGGCTAATGGACTTAGCAGAGACAAAATTCGTTTTCGTTTTCCGCCAGAGCCCAACGGCTATCTGCACATAGGGCATACCAAAGCGATATGCATCAACTTCGGTTTGGGCGAAAAATATAGCGCTCCTGTGAACCTTCGTTTCGATGATACCAACCCTGAGAAAGAAGAACAAGAGTTCGTAGATTCTATCAAGAAAGATGTGGCTTGGCTCGGCTTCCAATGGGATAAAGAACTCTATGCATCAGACTATTTTCAGCAGCTCTATGACTGGGCTGTGCAGATGATAAAAGATGGCAAAGCGTACATAGATGAGCAGTCTTCAGAAGTTATCACGGAACAAAGAAAAAACCCTGCAGAACCTGGGATAGAATCTCCATTCCGAAACAGACCCGTAGAGGAATCACTAAATCTATTCGAGCGAATGAAAAATGGCGAGTTCGAAGAAGGAACGATGTCTCTTCGTGCCAAAATAGATATGACTTCGCCTAATATGAACATGCGTGACCCTGTGATGTATAGAATCCTAAAAAGACCACATCACAGAACTGGCACCACTTGGAAAATTTATCCTATGTACGACTGGGCTCATGGAGAGAGTGACTACATAGAGCAGATTTCGCATTCTCTTTGTTCATTGGAATTTGAGAACCACAGACCGCTTTACGACTGGTATCTTGACCAAGTCTATACGGAAGGAACTATCAGAAACAAACAGCGAGAGTTTGCCCGAATGAATGTAACCTACATGATTACTTCTAAGAGAAAACTCCAAAGGCTCGTTGCCGAAGGTGTGGTTACAGGCTGGGATGACCCGAGAATGCCGACTATTTCTGGGCTTAGAAGAAAGGGCTACACGCCTGCTGCTATCCGAAATTTCATTGAAAAAGTAGGTGTAGCGAAAAGAGAAAATTTAATCGACATTCAGCTGTTGGAATTCTGCGTAAGAGAAGATTTAAACAAAACTGCCAAGAGAATGATGGTGGTGATGAATCCTGTAAAACTGATTATAGAAAACTACCCAGAAGGTAAAGAAGAATGGCTGGAAACAGAAAACAACCCAGAAGATGAAAACGCTGGAATGAGAAAAGTTCCTTTCTCACGAGAGCTGTATATAGAGAGAGAAGACTTCAAAGAGGAAGCGGACAAGAAGTTTTTCCGTCTGAAACTCGGTGGTGAGGTGAGACTAAAATCAGCCTATATCATCAAAGCTGAAAGAGTAGAAAAAGATGAAAACGGCGAGATTACAACTATCTACGCTACCTATGATGAAAAATCTAAATCTGGAAGCGGAACAGAAGAAAGCCTAAGAAAAGTAAAAGGAACGCTGCACTGGGTTTCTGCAAACCACGCCCTGCCTGTGGAAGCGAGAGTTTATGACAGACTTTTCACTACCGAACAGCCAGATGCAGAAAAGGAAACAGATTTCCTAGAGTTTGTAAATCCTGAATCTCTGAAAGTGGTAACTGCCTATGCAGAACCAGAACTAAAAGATGTGAAAGTGGGCGAACCGCTGCAGTTCCAGAGAAT
>CAUQVP010000107.1:0-5187 GCA_963521545.1 uncultured Flavobacteriaceae bacterium
AAACTAAAAGGAGAGTTCATCATGTCATTAGAAAAACCTGAAACTATCGCTAGGTTTGCTCTTAATGAAAGACTTTACAGCCTTCCTGCTGATTTCTATGCTAATTATCTGAAATCCATAGACAAAGTAACTACTTCCGATGTTTCAGCTGCTGCAAAAGCCTATATCCTTCCTAACCAAAGTAGAATTTTCGTGGCTGGAAAAGGCTCTGAAATTGCAGATGGTCTAGAGAAATTAGGCTATCCAGTGAAATACTTTGACAAATTTGCGAATCCTGCTTCTAAACCAGAAACAAAGAAAATAGCTGCAGGCGTTACCGCTGAATCCATCGGACAAAAATACGTCGCTGCTATCGGAGGAAAAGCAAATGTAGAGAAAATCAATTCATTACAGATGAATTCTTCTGCAACAGTACAAGGAATGACCATAGAAACCGTTACTTTAACAGCAAAAGGAGGAAAAACATCCGTAGAGATGAAAATGATGGGACAGAGTATGCAGAAAATCGTTTTTGATGGAAAGGACGGCTACATCATGGCACAAGGACAAAAACAGCCTCTACCAGCAGAACTAAAAGAAGAATTGGCTGCAAATAAAGAAATCTTCCCAGAACTAGCCTTCAATGCTAAAAATACGACATTAAGAGGCATTGAAAATGTGAACGGAGAAGAAGTTTATGCCATAAAAAAGGGAAATAAAACTTACTTCTACAGCGTAAAAACTGGGCTAAAAGTAGGTGAATCCCAAACACAGAAAATGCAAGGACAAGAAGTCATAGTTCCTACTTACTACTCCGATTACAAGGAGGTTTCTGGAGTGAAGCTTCCTTTCAAAATCAGCCAAAATATGGGTGGTATAGAAATGAACTCTGATGTAAAATCCTACGAAATCAATAAAGCAACGGATAAAGATTTTAAATAATCATCCACATCAATTAACAACCAGCCCTCTTTTGAGGGCTGGTTTGTTTTTTTTTACTTAAAATAAATACTTTGATGATGTAATTTGTGAATTTAATAATGTATCTATTTACAATTATTTATCATTAAATTTAACGATGAATTTGCACAGTTCAAAAAAAAGCAATACTTTTGCAAACTAATTAAATAAATATTTCAACATTATGAATCATTATGAAACTGTTTTCATTTTAACTCCCGTTCTATCTGATTCTCAGGTGGAGGAAGCAGTGAGAAAATTTGAAGACCTTTTAAAGGAGCACAATTGCGAAATTGTAGCAAAAGAAAACTGGGGACTTAAAAAATTAGCTTACCCTATCCAATTAAAGAAAAATGGATTCTACACTTTGATAGAGTTCAAAGGAGAAGGAACTGTAGTAGCTGACTTAGAATTAGCTTTCAAGAGAGATGAAAGAGTAATCCGTTACCTTACTACTAAACTTGACAAACACGCGGTAGAATACGCTGTTACAAGAAGAGCTAAACTAAAATCTCAAAAAGCTTAATTTATTAACCCTTTAAAAATTTATTCAAATGGCAATAGATGAAATGGCACAACAAGCCGCAGCAGGAGGAGAATCTGAAGTGAAATTCCTTACTCCGCTGGATATCAATACTAAATCTGATAAAAAATACTGTAGATTTAGAAAATACGGAATCAAATATGTAGACTACAAGGATACTAACTTCCTTCTACAATTCGTAAACGAACAAGGTAAAATTTTACCAAGAAGATACACAGGAACTTCTTTAAAATACCAAAGAAAAGTTTCTGCAGCTATTAAGAGAGCAAGACACCTTGCATTAATGCCTTATGTTGCTGATTTATTAAAATAATTCTAACGCAAAACGGACAACAACAAAATGGAAATCATTCTAAAAAAAGATGTAGAGAATTTAGGACTAGAATTCGATACAGTATCAGTAAAACCAGGTTATGCTAGAAACTTCCTTATTCCACAAGGATTAGCAGTTTTGGCAACACCTAAAAACAGAGCAGAACTTGCTGCTACATTAGAAGCAAGAAAAGAAGAAGAAGCTAAACTAATCGCTGCTGCTAAAAGCATCGTAGAACAATTGAAAAAAACTACTGTTTCTATTGCTGCTAAAGTAGGTTCTGGAGATAGATTATTCGGTTCTATCAACAATATCAACCTAGCTGAAGCTCTTGCAAACGCTGGAGTAAATGTTGATAAAAAATATATCAGAATCCCTGGTAACTCTATCAAGAGATTAGGAAAATTCTCTGCTAAAATCAGACTTCACAGAGATGTAGAGCATGAATACGAATTTGATGTAGTATCTGATGCTCCTGCAGCTCCTGCTAAAAAAGAAGAAGCTAAATCTGAAGAAGCTTAGTTTCTGACTTTGATAAAAATAAAAAACCTCTTTTTAGAAAGAGGTTTTTTTAATATCCTTTATGAATGTATCTTATCAGTTTTATTCCTAAATCTGTCCAAACAATTTTAGAATTGGCATTTCTTTGAATATGCAAATCTGCCAAGTTGATTTCATCTAAAATCAGCTCTATATTTGCGCCTTGGATGTATGTAGAAAAGGCATCCCAGTTAAAATTATTTTTAGTCAGTTTCTTATAAACCAACTCTTCTGCTCCATAATTTTGAATCAGAGCTAGACGAAACATTTCCAAACAATAATTCAAAAAATCCTTTTGTTTGTCCCTGCTCCACTCGGATATTCCTCTCGCCCAATGGATTATTTCCCGCAGAACGACAGGCTTTTTCTTCGCCTGAAAAGCATTTCTCACCCAAATGATGAATAACTCCTCAAAATCATCATCTAACCTGCCTTTCTCAGCTATTTTCTGGGCAACATTAAAATTTCCCTGCGACTGATAGGCTATTTCTCTTGCCTGTTCTTCCGAGATTTCATAACGGCTGAGCAGCGAATTTTGGATCTCTTCGTCCCCTATTCTAGGAACTTCTATTATCTGACAACGGGACAAAATCGTCTGTAAAATATTTTCTATACTATTGGTCAATAGGAAGATTTTTGTTTTTTCTGGCGGTTCTTCCAAAAACTTCAAAAATTTATTCGCAGCCGAAGGATTCATCTTGTCTATCCCCCATACGATAAGGATTTTCGTTCCTCCTTCATAACTTTTTAGGCTAAAAATCTTTCCCCATTCCTCCACCTCATCCACAGAAATAAGTAACTGTTTATTCGCATCCAAAACCTCTCCCCAATCATGAATAGATGCATAAGGATTTGCCAAAATCATCTCCCGCCATTCATGGAAAAAGTTCTTACTCAGAGAATTATTATTTTTAGTAAAAACAGGGAAACTAAAGTGCAAATCAACATGGTTAAGCGTTTCCACCTTTGGAGCAGAATGTTCGTTCTCTCTTCTAAAAAGCTCCTGCACATAGGCTAAAACCAAAGGAAGCCCGCCATAGCCTTCCTCTCCTACAAATAACTGAGCGTGAGCTACTCTGTCTTTGTTGATGGAATCTTGAAGAATTTCTATCAGTTTTTTTTGTCCTATTATTTGAGTCCAATTCATAGCCCAAAGATAATGTTTTTGGAGGGAATTTTTCTATTTTAACAGAAATAACATATTTTAACATTAAATAAATTTTTGATTTTCATTATTAATTAAGATATTTGCAATATTTTAAAAATAAAGAATGAAGAAAATTGTCGTTTCAATTTTTGTGGCAGCATTAGGTTCATATGCAGCAGCTCAGAATATCGGAAACTCTCCTTATGCAGCTTACGGAATCGGAGATATCAAATATGATAACTCTGTGGAAACTCGGTCTATGGGTGGGATTTCTACTGCTTATGTTTGGGATTTTAACAATCAATTTAATTTTCAAAACCCTGCAGCAAACCAGAATTTGGAAATCACTTCCCTAAGATTTCATGGGACTAACGAAAACCAATATTTCAAATCTGGATATAATGGGAATAAATATGGTAAACATTCCTCCTATCTTTCAGGAATATCTCTAGCTTTTCCTCTTTCTAAAAAGGTAAAATTAGGGATAGGATATCAGCCATATAGTTCAAAAGATTACAGCATTACACAGAGTACATCTCTACCAGATGGAACTGCTGGTGTCCAAAATTTCCATGGTGATGGTGGTATCAATCTTGTTCAGCTTGGAGTGGGGTATTCCATTACACCTAGTTTTTCAGTAGGTTTGTCCAACAATCTATACTTTGGGAGAATTTCTGATGTACAAGAAACAGCCTATGAAAACACTACTTTGGTAAGCAATATAGAAAACGAATCAAGTGTTACAAGTTTTAATTTCACATTAGGTTCTGTTTATCAGAAAAAACTTAAAAATAATAAAAAGCTAACTCTTGGGGCTTCTTATACTTTTGGGAATACTTCGGATTTTAAATCAACTTATACCAATAGCACCTATTTTCTAAATGGAACTACTAAGTCTAATGAAGATATTGTAGCACAAGAGTCCAAAAACACAAGCAATACTATTCCGCAGAAATTATCTCTCGGTGTAGGATTCGGACACGATGCTAAATGGTTCGTTTCTGGTCAGTTTGATTACAAAAGCGCGAAAAATGCGGAGTCTCTACGCTATCTGTCTTACAGCTATGACAATGCTTACAGAGTATCTGTAGGGGGCTGGTATCTTCCGAATTATAACAATTTTAGAAATTATTTTTCAAGAGTTACCTACCGTTATGGAGCTTTCTATGAAAAAGGTCATCTGAATGTACAAGGCACCAATATCAATCAATACGGGCTTTCATTTGGGGCATCTTTCCCTTTCCAAAAAAGCAATGTTACCAGACTTAGCACCTTGGATTTAGGTATAGAATTAGGACAAAGAGGAACGGTTAAAAATAATTTAATCAGAGAAAATTTCTTAAATTTCACCATTGGTATAAACTTTGCCAACAAATGGTTTGAAAAACAATACTTTGACTAGTTTTTTCTTTTTATGAAATTTCAAATAAATAAATACAAAAAAAATATAGTTGCTGTTTTTTCCGTAGCTATATTTTTTGTTTTGCATTCTTGTGAAGAAGACCTTACGGAGGTCAATAGAGACAAGAATAAAAATTTCCCTTCCAGAGTTATTTATAATTCAAACATTCTACAGAAAGATTCTGGTTTGGTGAAAATAAGATTCAAAGCGCCTATTTTAGAGGAATATGAATTTATAGACACTCCATATATAGAAGCAAAAAAAGGGATTTATCTTGAATTTTATGACAAAAAAAATCCTGA
>CAUQVP010000108.1:0-5148 GCA_963521545.1 uncultured Flavobacteriaceae bacterium
TCATAGGGCGATGCAGTTTGTCAGTCTGCTTTTGGGAGTGAGGATTTTTAGGCTGTTTTTTCTTACTTTTTCGCTCTATGTTTTTACTTTTTTTATAATTAAAATCGTTGATTTTACAGATGTTAAAATTCATGGAATTATCTTTTGTTCCCTGATGAGCATCGCAGCTGGCGGGCTGATAAATCAGTTTTATGATGAGGAAAAGGATAAAATCATCAAACCCTTTCGTGCTAGGTTGCAGGCTTTTTTGAAGAAAAAATATTTCCTTTATTTTTATCTTATTTTGAATGTTTTTTCGCTGGGAATTTCGCTGTATCTCTCTTGGCGAATATTTTTGTATTTTATTGTTTATCAGTTTTTTATTTGGTTTTACAGCCATAAACTGAGCAAGATTTTACTGATAAATAATTTTACCTATGTATTGCTCTCTGTTTATCCGTTTTTTGGGATATTGGTTTATTATCAGTACTTTACGATGGGGATTTTTCTCTTGTCGGCGTTTTTGTTCTTGTTCCTGCTGAGTATGGATATTATAAAGGATTTGCTTAGTCGGGAAGCCGATGAGGCTCTTGGTTATCAGACTTTTCCGATAGTTTATGGCGTTGGAAAAACATCTAAACTTGTGCAGATGCTACTTTTATCAGCAAGTTTTCTTTCATTGTTTATATTGATAAATCAGGATTTGAGTCTGCATTCGTATTATTTTGGAGCTACGATTGTTTTCCTTGTTTTTGTTTTATTTTTATTAAAAAATAAGAGCAAGAAAAACTATTTTGCAGCATCTATTTTACTGAAAGTTTGGATTTTTGTAGGAGTTATTTCTATGCTGGTAAGTGGAATTTTTGTTTAAAACATTTTGAGTTTTCGTAGATTTTTTATCAAATCTTTGATTGCTCCTTTTGTTCCTACTTTTATAGAGTTTTCGGCTTTTCCTATGAGTCTGGCGTTGCCTTTGTAGGTGTCGTATTGGTTCTCCATTATCAGGTTTCCGTCGCTGTCATAGAGTTTTAGGCTTACTAAAACCTGATTAGAAAATACATATTTACCGATGCCTACTTTGAAATATTTAACTTTTGGGACGATTATGGCTTCGGCATTATTATTCTTTCCAACTTCCTTAATGTACTCAGTATCAACATTGTCATAGTCCATAGAACTGTCCATTTGAACAGTTTTTATGTTGCCACTATAAAGGCTCATTTGGTCAGTTACAGCGCTAAAAAACGCTTGGTTTGTTGGATGTTTTATTTCTTCTATTTCAGGGAAAATCGCGGGCTGGAAGTAGATTATTTTCTTTATTTTACCTAATTTATAATCAGGTTTGTAGCCTAATAATTTACTCCCAAAACTAGAACAGCCAGCCAAAACAAGCCCAGCTGCGAAGCCCAATAGTATAAATTTTTTCCGATTCATATTCCGCACAAAGATAATTTAAATAATCAATACGATGAAATCTTTATCTGTATAAATTTGATTTTTATAAAAAAAATACTACTTTTGTGGAATTAATTTTAAATTATCAAAACCAATGAAAAAGTATTTTCTTTTATTGATTTTATCTCTATTTATGGTAGCATGTTCGGGGAATTCGCCTAAGTCTGTAGCATCGGACTTTCTAACCGCTTTGAATAAAGGTGATATAGATGAGGCTAAGAAATATTGTGATGGTCCTACAGCAGACTTGCTTAACTTAATGGGTAGGTTGGCTGAAAATAGAATTAAAGAAGAAGCAAAAGGAGGAAAATTTACAATTACTAAAGTGGAAGAGGATGGAGATACTGCGAGAGTATATTATACTATGGATCAAGAAGAAAAAGGAAGAGCTCTTGATTTGAAGAAAATAGATGGCAAGTGGAAAGTAACCATCAAAAAAGAGGATGCTAAAAAAGAGGAAAAATTAAATGAAAATTCTTCTGAAGAAGCCGAGGAAGCTACTAATACGGTTGAAGAGTAATATAAATTAGATAAATGTGCTGATGTCTCCCAAGTATTTCAATATAAGGTATTTATTGATTTTGGGAGGCTTTTTTTTATTTTTTTTTGGAGGCTACCATTTGTTTTTTTTATTCGATAGAAAGCAAGAGCAAAAGCAGGTTGTAAAAAACAAAGGAGAAACGAGATTATCACAAAAAGATATGTTGCAGATATCAGAAGGCGATATCATATTGAGAAGGGGATATGGTTTTTTTAGTGATTTTATCGCGGATAATTTGAATGAGAACTCCTATGATGTCACTCATGCAGGGATTTTATATAAAAAAAATAACGAGTGGTATGTTATCCATTCTCTTTCCTCTGATGTCAGCGATTTTGATGGTGTGCAAGAACAAAAATTAGAAGAATTTTTAGTTTATTCTGCTCCTCAGAAAATCCTTGTCGTAAGAACCAAAGGAACTACTGCAGAACAAGGAAAACAAATTGTAGAA
Source organism: uncultured Flavobacteriaceae bacterium (assembly GCA_963521545.1). GTDB lineage: Bacteria > Bacteroidota > Bacteroidia > Flavobacteriales > Weeksellaceae > JABCPE02. Next base: position 2,427 of record CAUQVP010000108.1, read on the forward strand.
GAAGCTGAGAAATATTTGGTTAAAAAAACGCCGTTTGACCATCGTGGAGTTATTGATAATGACGAGAAATTATACTGCACAGAGTTAATATGGCATATTGTTGCTAATCGACTTAATTATATCCAACTTCCTGAAAACTATACAGATAGAGAAAGGTTGTTATATAATATGACAGGTATGTATTCTCCACAATACTTTGATATTATTGTAAATACCTATCAAAAAAGATAGAAAAAACTTTTGTGATTAAAAAAATAATTTTTACATTTGCAGCCTCATACATAATAATCATTTAAATAATATTGGAATGTATCTAACAAAAGAAGTAAAAGCAGAACTTTTCGCAAAACATGGAAAATCTGCACAGGACACAGGAAGTGCTGAAGGGCAAATCGCTCTTTTCACATTTAGAATTAATCATTTATCTCAACACTTGAAATCTAACCACAAAGATTATGCTACCGAGAGATCACTAGTAAAATTGGTAGGTAAGAGAAAAAGACTTCTGGATTATCTTAAAAAGAAAGATATCAACAGATATAGAGCTATCATTGCAGAGCTTGGAATCAGAAAATAATAATTCAGATAACATAAAAAAGCAACTCAGTATTTTGGGTTGCTTTTTTTAATTTTTTAATAAAATGGTAAATTTTTCCCTTAAAAAAACTTACCTTTGCATACGAAAATTAGTAGAGTATTAACAATATGCCTGCCGAAAGAAGTGGCGCAGGTGTCCGAAAGTAGAAATTTCGGAGTAAAAATTAAATTTTATGAGTAATAAACCTCAAGCAATTACAGAAACTATCGTGCTGAAAGACGGTAGAGAAGTTACCATAGAAACTGGTAAATTAGCAAAACAAGCTGATGGTGCAGTAGTGGTAAAAATGGGCGGAACTATGCTTTTAGCAACGGTGGTAGCCGCAAAAGATGCGAACCCAGGAGTAGATTTCCTGCCTTTGACAGTAGATTATAGAGAGAAATTTTCCGCAGCGGGGCGTGTTCCTGGGAACTTTTTCAGAAGAGAGTCTAAGCCTTCTGATGATGAAGTATTGACAATGAGACTAGTGGACAGAGTAATGCGTCCGCTTTTCCCAGAGGATTTCCATGCGGAAGTGCAGGTAATGATTTCCTTGATTTCTTACGATGGAAAAGTGATGCCAGATTCTTTGGCTGGGCTAGCAGCTTCAGCAGCGGTGGCTATTACAGATATACCTTTTAATGGGCCTTTCTCAGAGGTTAGAGTGATTAAGAAAGATGGAGTTTTGAGCATTAATCCAAGCTGGGAAACTCTACAAAGTGGAGTGGAACTGGACATTATGGTAGGGGCTTCTAAAGACTCAATCGTAATGGTAGAAGGGGAAATGGACGAAATCACTGAGCAGGAAATGATAGAAGCTATTTCTTTCGCTCATGAAGAAATTAAAATCCAGATAGAAGCTCAGGAGAGATTGGCAGCAAGAATAGAAAAAGCTCAAACAAAGAGAGAATACTGCCACGAAACTCATGATGAAGAGCTGAGAAAAGAAATTTGGGATTATGCTTACCAAAGATATTATGATATAGCAAAAGACCCATCTGCAAAGCACGAGAGAAGTGATAAATTCAGCGCTGTGGTAGATGAGTTTTTAGAAAAATATACAGAAGAGGAATTGGAAGAAAAAGAGGTTTTAGCAAAAACTTACTTCCATGATGTGCAGAAAGAGGCGGTTCGCCAGTTGATTTTAAATGAAAACATCCGTCTTGATGGTAGAAATAATCAGCAGATAAGACCTATCTGGTGTGAGGTGGATTACCTTCCAGCAGCTCACGGTTCTTCTATCTTTACAAGGGGAGAAACTCAGTCTTTGACTACAGTAACGCTTGGTTCTTTATTGGATGCGAACAGAATAGATTCTGTGATTTCTCAGCATGATGAGAGATTCTTCCTTCACTATAATTTCCCTCCGTTCTCTACAGGGGAAGCGAGACCATTGAGAGGAACTTCCAGAAGAGAGATTGGACACGGTAATTTGGCTCAGAGAGCTTTAAAAGTGATGATTCCAGAGGAAACTCCATATACGATCAGAGTGGTTTCAGATATTTTGGAATCTAATGGATCTTCTTCTATGGCAACGGTTTGTGCTGGGACAATGGCCTTGATGGATGCTGGTATTCAGATGAAAAAGCCTGTTTCAGGAATTGCAATGGGGCTAATTACGGATAAAGAATCTGGTAAATGGACAGTGCTTTCCGATATTTTAGGAGATGAAGACCACCTTGGAGATATGGACTTTAAGGTAACAGGAACTGCTGAGGGAATCACAGCTTGTCAGATGGATATCAAAATCCAAGGACTTACTATGGATATTATGGAAAAAGCCCTAATGCAGGCGAGAGATGGTAGAATGCACATTTTAGGCGAAATGCTGAAAACTATAGATAAGCCAAATGCAGATGTGAAACCACACGCTCCAAAACTTGTGATGATGGAAATCCCAAAAGATTTCATCGGTGCGGTAATCGGGCCTGGTGGTAAGATTATCCAGCAGATGCAGAAAGATACAGATACTGTAATCACGATAGAGGAAAGAGGAGAAATAGGACATATAGAAATTTCTGGAACGGATAGAGAAAAAATAAATGCAGCAGTGGCTCAGATTAACGAGATTACTTTCGTGCCTGTGATTGGCGAAGTTTATAAAGGTAAAGTCGTTAAAGTGATGGAGTTCGGAGCATTTATCCA
>CAUQVP010000109.1:0-5128 GCA_963521545.1 uncultured Flavobacteriaceae bacterium
TTAAACTCCTGCTCCATTTCTGCGATGATTTCATCCGAAACTATGCCTTCCTGAAGCAGTTTTTGTTTATAAATTTTCCTTGGGTTAGGATGATTTGCGATTATATCATATAGTTTAGGCTGGGTAAATCTTGGTTCATCCCCTTCGTTATGCCCATATTTTCGGTAACCTAAAAGGTCTATATATACATCTTTATGGAATTTGGCTCTATAATCCGCCGCAAAGCGAATAGCATGCACCACAGCCTCCACATCATCAGCATTGATATGCATCACAGGCGAATCTGTAACTTTCGCTATGTCAGTACAATAAGTAGAAGAACGAGCATCGAGATAGTTGGTAGTAAAGCCCACCTGATTATTGACCACGATATGCACTGTTCCGCCTGTTTTATAGCCATCCAGTGTCATCATCTGGGCGATTTCATAGACAATTCCCTGCCCTGCAATGGCAGCATCTCCGTGAATGACAATCGGTAAAATTTTGGTATAATCTCCTTTGTATTGGTCTATTTTTGCTCTACAAATCCCTTGAACCAAAGCTCCTACGGTTTCCAAGTGAGATGGGTTAGGAACGAGATTGATTCTAACTTCCTCGCCAGAAGCCGTTGTCACTCTTTTAGATGCACCGAGATGGTATTTCACATCGCCAGAGAAAACATCTTCATCAAATTCCTTTCCTTCGAATTCAGAAAAAATTTCTTTATATGATTTTTGGAAAATATTACTCAGAACATTCAGCCTCCCACGGTGAGCCATTCCCAGAACTACCTCATCCACACCATGTTGTGAAGAATAGCTAATAAGCTGATCCACCGCTGGAATAAGGGACTCGCCGCCTTCCAGAGAAAACCTTTTCTGCCCGACAAATTTGGTATGAAGAAAGCGCTCAAAAGCTATGGCTTGGTTTAGTTTATGCAAAATCTGGCGTTTTTCCTCCACGGAAAGAATCGGATGATTTTCGTTTTCTGAAATCCATTTTCTGATGAAATTTTTCTCCTCTACATTCTTGATATGAATATATTCCACTCCGATGGAGTCACAATATACCTGTTCCAAATGCTTTATAATATCTTCCAAAGTAGCTGGAGCAGCCATTCCGACCTGTGTAGCACAGTCAAATTTCTTACCTAAATCTGCCCTAGTGAGACCGAAATTCTCAATATCAAGAGTCGGCGAATACTCCCTACGCTTCCTTACAGGATTGGTCTTAGTAAAGAGATGCCCTCTGGTACGATAAGCTTCAATGAGATTGATAACCTTAAATTCCGTGAGGATATCCTCTGGCACGGCACCTGTATTTATGGCTGTCTGTACCACTTGAGGAACTTCCTGCACTGATTCTCCATAATTCTCTAATGCAAAATCAAAGCCCTGAAAAAACGACTTCCACGAAGGCTCTATACTATCAGGACTCTGAAGATATTGTTGATACATACTGTCTATCAACTCTATATGCGCTGTATTTAAAAATGAAAACCTGTCCATTACATTTTAATTCTCCTACTTTTTTTTGAGTTACAAATTTATGAATTTTAGTCTTAATTTTAGTAAACTGGGAATGATAATTTCAGTACCACATCATTCTCATTATACGGAGCCTCCACAAATAGTTCTTCCAGCTTTCCGTTTTGAAGAAGGTCTTTTTTTATCTTATCCAAAAGTTTGGCTATAGCTTTTGTTCGCTGTTCATATCCTCCTTTGTAATAGATACTGTAATATTTTGATTTTTTAATGGTTCTAAAAGCAAAATTATTATCCGAAACATTCACTTTTTGGGATAATGGAACGCCATAGAAATATGAAACTTCTTTGTTTTTAAGTTCTCCTGCCTCTGTGAAAAGCACTGGTTCTCCGAACTCATCTTCCCGCTTTGAGAGGTCTTTGGTCACATAGCTGAAAACCCTGTTGTGATTGATGACTATATTTTTGAATAATGCTCCTTTTTTATTAGATGTGCTCACATTTACCCCCAGAAACAGCCTTTCATCCTGCTCCTCTATCATGATGCTGTCATATTTTATCTGATTGAACATCACCTCTTTATCCACTTTTCCTGAAAGCAGATTGGTAAGGTTTTTGACACTTACAATTACATTATTATTTATATAGCTTTCTATATCAGAATCTGCCGCCTTAAACCTAAGCAACAAAGAATATTTAGGCGTATTCACCTGCCACACAATCTTGGTTTTGTCTCCTTTTGGATAAAAATTTACATTGATTTTATATGGAACCTTTTTTCGTTCTTGGTAGAGCTCATAGCTGATGCTCTTATTTTCTTTCACTTTTCTGATAAAAACCTCTCCATATTTATTTTTGTCCTTTGTATGATTGTAGCTCATGGAACTTCCCTCTCCTTCGTACGGCAAGAAATAACGATAGCGATAATTTTTATCAGACAAAAAATAATCATTCCATCTCGTAAGATTCTGTAAATCATCAAACTGCGGAAAAACTTTATCCAAAGGAAACTCTATTTCCTTTTCCACTACAAAAGAATTTTTCTCCTCAAAAAAATAATACATCACAGCCGTATAGCCTGATGCCAACAAGACTAATAAAAGCAAAATAATCTTAAACCAGCGCACTACAAAATATTTTAAGCAAATATATAATATTTCCACATTTTTACCGAACAATTTGTGCATATAAATTCACTCTTCCATTCTTCATTAAAGCCATAAAAGAAAAAAATAAAATTTTCTTACCTTTGTCTCATGCAAAAAATCTTAATAGTAGAAGACGAAAAAAGTATCTCTAACATCTTGGAAAACATACTCTCAGATGAGATACAAGGCTCCGAAATCACCATCGCAGAGAATGGTCTGGATGCCTATAAATTGATAGAAAAAAATGACTTTGACCTGATTATTTCAGACATCAAAATGCCTAAATTATCAGGAAACGAACTCCTCACACAAAGCCTTTCTATAAAGCCTGAAAGTGTTTTTCTAATGATTTCGGGACATGCGGATATAGAAACTGCTGTCACCTGCCTGAAAAACGGAGCATATGATTTCATCTCCAAACCTATTGATATCAACAGGCTGATTACGAGTGTAAAAAACGCTTTGGAAAAGAAGCATTTACAGAATACTAAAAATTCGCTCATCAAAGAAAACACCCAGCTGAAAAAGAAAGTCAGCAAAAAATACCAAATGATTGGCGAATCTCCTGCTCTGAAAAACATTCAGAACATGATAGAGAAAGTAGCGCCATCTGATGCCAGAGTCCTCATCACAGGTTCCAACGGTTCTGGGAAAGAGCTGGTAGCACACGCCATCCATTCCCTCAGCGAACGCAGCAAAAACCCTATCGTAGAGGTGAACTGCGCCGCTATCCCTTCAGAACTAATTGAAAGTGAACTCTTTGGACATGTAAAAGGTTCTTTCACAGGAGCTATCAAAGACAAACAAGGGAAATTTGAACAAGCCAATGGCGGTACTCTTTTCCTAGATGAAATCGGTGATATGAGCCTCGTAGCCCAAGCCAAAGTCCTTCGTGCTTTGCAGGAAAATAAAGTTTCGCCTGTGGGAAGCGACAAGGAAATAAAAGTAGATGTGCGCGTGCTGGCGGCGACCAACAAAGATTTGAAAAAAGAAATAGAAGCAGGAAAATTCCGTGAAGACCTCTACCACAGGCTTTCCGTGATAGAAATCCATGTTCCCTCTCTGGATGAAAGAAAGGACGATATTCCTATTTTAGTGAAACATTTCGCGAAACTCATCTCCGAGGAGCAGGGAACTTCGGTAAAAGAATTTGACGACAAAGCCATAAAAACCCTCCAAAACTTCTCATGGACGGGAAATATCCGAGAACTTAGAAATGTAGTAGAAAGGCTGATTATATTAGGTTCAAACCCTGTAACAGCAGAAGATGTAACCAATTTTGTAAGAAAATAATTTTATGCTTTTATCGCTTAATCTTAAATATACCCGAGAATGTTTTAAACTCGCTCTCCCTGTGATGCTTACACAGCTGGGGCAGGTTTCCGTGAATTTGTTTGATAATATGATGGTGGGAAATATGCTGGGCGCCAACGCGCTGGCTTCCACGGCATTAGCAAACTCAGTTTTTATTTCTGTTTTTATTTTTGGTGTTGGTGTTTCATTTGCAATTCCACCATTAGTCTCTGAGGCTCAGGCTCAAAAAGACCACGACAGAATCAATAGTGTTTTTCGCCACGGAGCAGTGATAAACACGCTCATCGGAACGATTTTGACTTTCATCCTATTAGCCATAGCGCCACTATTACACTACGCCAAACAGCCAGAGGAAATCATTCCTGATGCTATTTTATACCTTTCTATCATTTCGCTGAGTGTGATTCCCGTAATGAAATTTCAGACCCTGAGAGAGGTTTCCGAAGGGCTGTCCTACACCATCGGCGTAACGATAGCTACTGTTGCTGCAAACCTCATCAATGTAATTCTGAATTATGTTTTCATGAAAGGACTTTTCGGTCTGGAACCGATGGGCGTGGCTGGCGCAGCCTATGCTACGCTGATTGCAAGGGTTTTCTCCGTTATTTTCCTATACATCGTGATGAAAAGAAATTCCATCACAAGAAGATACATTAACGAGCTGAGTTTCAAGGTTTCTCTTTTCAAAAAGGAAATGTTCCAAACCCTGCTGAAATTAGGTCTTCCTACGGCTATGCAGTTGTTTTTTGAGGTGACAGCCTTTGCTTTGGCGGCCTTTATCTGCGGTATGGTAAGTACCACGGACATTGCTGCCCACCAAGTTACCATAAGTATGGCTTCCTTTACCTTCAATCTTTGTGCTGGTTTTGGTGTGGCTTCTACAATTATGATTGGGAAAAAACGCGGAGAGAAAGATTTCGTAGCCGTGAGGGAAATAGGAATTAACAACATGAAAATAGTTTTCCTATTCATGCTTATAAGCTGTCTGACTTTTACCATTGGTAAAAATGTCCTGCCTACATTTTTTACAAAGGAACACGAAACAGCCGTGATTGCTTTGGCTTCTCAGCTGCTGGTTCTCGCTTCGCTTTTCCAGCTTTCGGATGGATTACAGCTGGTTTCTTTGGCGTGTCTGCGCGGATTACAAGATGTAAAAATACCGAGTGTCATTACATTCATCGCCTACTGGGTGGTAACGCTTCC
>CAUQVP010000110.1:0-4989 GCA_963521545.1 uncultured Flavobacteriaceae bacterium
TATATCTATGGCTGCCTCTCAAGAAGTGGAGGGTAAGAAGTTCGTGCGAAAAGCAAATGTAGATATGGATGTGTCAGATGTATATCAGGCGACTATCTATATAGAAAATACATTGAAGGAAATGGGTGGTTTTGTGACAAGTAGTAATTATCGTAGTGATGTTTTGGAGGAAAATATCTTCCCTCAGTCAGAAGAAAAATCCCTATATGTCCGTAAATACACCACTAAAAACCAAATGGAGGTGCGGGTGCCAACTGAGAAATTGTCCGATTTCCTAAAATTACTGAATGACAAGAGTATTTTTCTCCGGGAACGCACCATCACAGCCGAAGATGTGAGTGCTAATATAAAAATGGCGGAACTGGAAAAACAAAGAATGGAGAAACATAAGGCTCAACTTTCCCAGCAAACCAATACAACTAAAAACGCAGAAGCAACAAATGATAATGAACGAGAGCTTAATTATCAGAAAATAAATGATTTTAATCTTGCTGATGAACTGAAATACAGCACGGTGAGCATTTATCTTTCCGAACCGAAATTCAAGATTTCTCAAGAGGAAATGCCGAATATCAGAAGCTTGGAAGACAAATACAAAGGAAGTTTTTGGTATGATTTTAAAGAAGCTTTCGTTGATGGATTCTATGGATTCCAGAAGTTCTTAATATTGGCTGCCAATGCTTGGATGTTTATTTTAGCAGGGGTTTTAGGAGTTTTTGCTTGGAGAAATAGAAAGAAATTTTGGAAAAAATCAGATAAAAAAGAAGAAGAAAAATAAATGATGAAAATCCCTGCCATGTGCGGGGATTTTTTCAATTTAAAAGATTAAATTTGTGTTTTTTAATAATTAAAATTTATGCTACCAAAAATAAACCCTACCCAGACCAAGGCTTGGAAAGGTCTGAATGAATATTTTGCTGAAAAAAACTTTGATTTGAGGGAGCTTTTTGCTGAAAATCCTAATCGTTTCGAAGAATTTTCTATAAAAAGAGAAAACTTTTTGTTTGATTTTTCTAAAAATCTAATTGATGAAAAGGTAAAAAATTTCTTGCTCCAGTTGGCTGAAGAATGTGAACTGAAAACGGCAATTTCTGCAATGTTTTCAGGCGAAAAAATAAATGAAACCGAAGGAAGAGCAGTTCTCCACACAGCTTTGAGGGATTTTTCTGACCAGCCGATTTTAGTGGATGGGAAAGATATAAAACCCGATGTGAAAAGGGTTCTCTCTCAGATAAAAGATTTTTCAGAAAAGGTGATTTCTGGCGAACACAAAGGGTTTTCGGGAAAGGAAATCACGGATGTGGTGAATATTGGGATTGGTGGTTCGGATTTAGGGCCTGTGATGGTCTGCTCTGCGTTGAAACATTTTAAAACAAGGTTGAATGTACATTTCGTGTCTAATGTAGATGGAAATCATTTAGCCGAAACGCTTAAAAGCCTCAACCCAGAAAACACGCTTTTCATCATCGCTTCTAAAACATTCACCACTCAGGAAACGATGACTAATGCTCATTCTGCAAAGGATTGGTTCTTAAAATCTGGCAGTCAGGGAGATATAGCAAAACATTTTGTGGCGCTTTCTACTAATGTTTTGGAGGTTAAGAAATTTGGAATCGCAGAAGAAAATATTTTTGAATTTTGGGACTGGGTCGGCGGCCGTTATTCGCTTTGGTCGGCTATTGGTCTAAGTATAGTATTATCAATTGGTTATGATAATTTTGAACAGCTTTTAAAAGGAGCAAATGACACAGATATTCATTTCCAAAAAGCAGAATTTTCCGAAAATGTTCCAGTGCTGATGGCATTGCTGGGCATTTGGTATAGAAACTTTTTTGATGCAAGTTCGCACGCTGTTTTGCCTTATTCTCAGTATCTTGACCGTTTTCCTGCTTACCTTCAGCAGGGCGATATGGAGAGCAATGGTAAGTCTGTGGATAGAAATGGCGAATTTGTGTATTATGAAACAGGGCCGATTATCTGGGGAGAGCCAGGGACTAACGGACAGCACGCCTTTTATCAGCTTATTCATCAGGGAACAGAGTTGATTCCGTCGGATTTTATCGCTTATGCTAAGTCTTGTAATTCGGTCGCTGACCATCAGGAAAAACTTTTGGCGAATTTTTTTGCGCAGACAGAGGCTTTGGCGTTTGGAAAGAACAAAGAACAGGTTTTAGATGAATTGCAAAAGACTAATAAATCCGTTGCCGAAATAGAAAAGCTGGTAAATTATAAGATTTTCCAAGGAAATATTCCGACGAATTCATTTTTATTTAAAGAATTAAATCCTTTTTCGCTGGGGCAGCTTATCGCTTTGTATGAGCATAAGATATTTGTTCAGGGAGTGATTTGGAATATATTTAGTTTTGATCAATTTGGGGTGGAACTCGGAAAAGTCCTTGCAAATAGGATTTTACCTGAACTTACCAATTCTGAAAAAATTTCTTCTCACGATTCTTCTACGAATGGACTGATAAATTATTATAAAACAAATAAATAACAAAAAATATTTACTATGAAAACTTTATTACTAATAGTTTTAATTTTCTTTTCAGGATTGATACAAGCTCAAGATGATTTGCTGAAAAAATCCGAAAAAGGGGATGCAGAAGCGATGTATTATCTTGCATCATCCTATTTTATGGGAGAAAAGGGCTATCCGCAGGACAATCAAAAAGCGCTGCTGTGGTTCCAAAAATCAGCTGACAAAGGCTATGCAGAATCCCAGAACACGCTCGGAACTATTTACATAAAAGGCTGGGCTGGAGTGAAACAAGATTATGGAAAAGCGGTGAAATTGTTAGAAAAAGCCGTGAAATCCAATCATGCTGATGCTTGTAATAATTTAGGGCTTCTGTATCGAGATGGCACAGGTGTGAAGCAAGATTACAAAAAAGCAATAGAACTTTTCCAAAAAGGAGCTAATCTGGGGAGTTCTTCTGCGGTGGATAACTTGGCGTATATGTATTATATGGGCTGGGGTGTGGAGAAAAACTACGATAAAAATTTGGAACTGATAGAAAAATCAGTGAAAATGACTAAAGACAAGCAACGACTAGTGCAAGTTGCTTATTTTTACCTTAAAGGGGAAGAAGTAAAACAAAATATCCCAAAAGCCATAGAACTCTACACTTGGGGGTATGAGAATTTTCCTTCTGAGGTAGCTTTTCCTAATTATTTGGGTATGATTTATATTTATTATAATGACAAAGGAGAAAATAAAGGAGACTTTACAAAAGCCTTAAAATGGTATAAAATAGCGGCTAATCTTGGTGATGTGGATGCGATGAATAATCTAGCTTTCATCTATCTGCAAGACAATCCACAAGTGAAAAATACCCAGCAAGGAATAGAATGGATGGAAAAAGCAGCCAATTTGGGAAATCCAAAAGCCATCTATAATCTCGGATACCTCTACACACTCGGTGGAGATTTGCCAAAGAACTATGACAAGGCGGTAGAATGGTTCAGAAAAGGGGAAACCATCGGTGAAGAAATGAGTATTTCCTCACTGGGTGCAATGTATCATGCGGGGATTAAATTTAAAAAAGACCTGCAAAAAGCCAAAGAATATTATCTAAAAGCCACAAAAGATGAAAATCTCGCAAAAGCCCTCTTTGAGCGAAATGAAAAACTTATAAAAGAAAATCCCACAAAAGTATATGCATGGAGGGCGGAAAGGGAGTAGGATTAAATGTTTAATTAAATAAAAGAGTTATCATCTGATAACTCTTTTTTTTTGGCGCCTTTTGCTGGGCTCGAACCAGCGACCCTCTGATTAACAGTCAGATGCTCTAACCGACTGAGCTAAAAAGGCGTTTTGTTCATTTTTAGTGGTGCAAATATAGCATGTATTTTAATATTAACCAAATAATTTTCTAATAAAAATATGAATTTAATCTTAATTTATTCATTATCAGTTTGAAAAATATTCGTGTTTTTAAAATAATTTATAAATGTCATTTCCAAAAACGAGAAGCATTAGCCCTAAAAGCAAGATTACCCCAGCCATTTGTGCATATTCTAATACTTTCTGAGAAGCAGGTTTTCCTGTAATCATTTCCCAAAGGGTAAATACCACATGCCCGCCATCAAGTCCTGGGATAGGAAGCAGGTTTAGGAATGCTAACCAAACGGAGAACATAGCCGTAAAACTCCAAAATGCAACCCAGTCAATCTCTGTAGGCATCATTTTCACGATTCCGATTGGTCCAGAAACTTGTTTGTAGCCCTCAGTTTGTTTGTTGAATAATATTTTAAATTGTTTAACCTGCTGAGTTAGTGATTCTATCGTTCTTTCAAAACCTCTTCCTATCGCTTCAAAGAAACCGAAGTTTTTGGTCTCTTTGGCTTTCTCCAAAACAGCCATTGTTTGGGCTTCATCTACTTTAAAGCCAAGTTTACCTTCCTTGTCTACACTAGCACCAGCAGTTTGGTTTTGTCCGTTTCTAATAAATTCTAGGCTAATTTTTTTATTTTTATTTTCATTAAGAGTAGTGGCTAGTTCATCAAAGAACATGATTGATTTACCATTGACTCCCACGATTTTATCACCTTTCATCAGACCAGCTTCTTTTGCTCCACCAGCAATTGCTGAATCTACTATCACAGGTACTCTTGGAGATATGTAGCCTCTTCCGCCAGATTTTAGAACTTCGCCAACGCCTTCTTTATTGATGTCAAAAGTTACTTCTTTCCCCTCTCTCATTACGGTTACTTGGTCAGCAAAGAGCATATTTATTGCGGAATTATTGAAAGACAGGGCAGGTTTTCCATCTATTTTTAAGATTTTATCACCTGGTTTTAGTCCCATTTTCTGTCCTGCTTCATTCACGGAAATTCCATTCTCCATTTTAGAATTATTATAGAAAACCTCTCCTTTGAAGAAACTTAATGAAGCGAAAATTATCCACGCCAAAAAGAAATTGACAGTAACCCCGCCAAGCATGATGATAAGTCTTTGCCAAGCTGGTTTGCTACGGAATTCCCAAG
>CAUQVP010000111.1:0-4938 GCA_963521545.1 uncultured Flavobacteriaceae bacterium
AATATAAAGCAATAAAATGCCTACTATTCAACAATTAGTAAGAAAAGGAAGAGCCACAATTGCCAAGAAGAGCAAATCGGTTGCTTTGGATTCTTGTCCACAGAAGAGAGGTGTATGTACGAGAGTATATACAACTACACCTAAGAAACCTAACTCTGCACTTAGAAAAGTTGCCAGAGTAAGACTTTCTAATGGTAAAGAAGTTAACGCTTATATCCCGGGCGAAGGACATAATCTCCAAGAGCACTCGATAGTATTGGTAAGAGGCGGAAGGGTGAAAGACCTACCGGGAGTTCGTTATCACATTGTAAGAGGTGCTTTGGACACTGCAGGTGTAAATGGAAGAACACAAAGAAGATCTAAGTATGGAGCTAAGAGACCTAAACCAGGTGCAGCACCAGCAGGGAAAAAGTAATCATTAAATTTTAAGGAAAGAAACAATGAGAAAGACAAAAGCAAAAAAAAGACCGTTGTTACCAGATCCTAAATTTAATGATCAATTGGTAACAAGATTTGTGAATAACTTGATGATAGATGGTAAAAAATCTATCGCATTTAGAATTTTCTATGATGCACTAGATATCGTAGAAACTAAAAAAGAAGATCAGGAAAAAACTTCTCTTGAAGTATGGAAAGATGCGCTTACTAATGTAATGCCGCATGTAGAAGTAAGATCAAGAAGAGTAGGAGGTGCTAACTTCCAAATTCCTATGCCGATCAGAGCTGATAGAAAAATTTCTATGGCTATGAAATGGTTGATCAAATATGCTTCTTTGAGAAACGATAAATCTATGGCACAAAAATTAGCTGCTGAGATTATCGCTGCTTCTAAAGAAGAAGGAGCAGCTGTTAAGAAAAAGACAGATACTCACAAAATGGCAGAAGCAAACAAAGCATTCTCACACTTTAAATTCTAATCTGAAATGGGAAGAGATCTTAGATATACAAGAAATATTGGTATTGCTGCGCACATCGATGCAGGGAAAACTACCACTACAGAGAGAATTTTATTTTACACTGGTAAAACTCACAAGTTGGGTGAAACTCACCAAGGTACATCTCAGATGGACTGGATGGAGCAAGAGGCTGAAAGAGGGATTACAATTACCTCTGCGGCTACTACTTGTAACTGGAATTTCCCAACTGATCAAGGAAAAGTTTTGCCAGAAACTAAAGGATACCACTTTAACATCATTGATACCCCAGGACACGTTGACTTTACTGTAGAAGTAAACCGTTCTTTGAGAGTATTGGATGGTCTAGTGTTCTTGTTCTCAGCAGTTGACGGAGTAGAGCCACAATCAGAAACTAACTGGAGATTGGCTGACAACTACAAAGTTGCGAGAATGGGATTCGTAAACAAAATGGACAGACAAGGAGCTGATTTCTTGGCGGTTTGCCGTCAAGTAAAAGAAATGCTAGGTTCTAACGCTGTTCCTATCGTATTACCAATCGGAGCTGAAGAAGACTTCAAAGGAGTGGTAGACCTTATCAAGAACAGAGCTATTGTTTGGCACGAAGATACTCAAGGTATGACATTTGATGTAGTTCCAATTCCTGAAGACATGAAAGCTGATGTATTGGAATACAGACAAAACCTTGTGGAAAATGTGGCAGAATATGATGAGTCTTTATTGGAGAAATTCTTTGAAGATCCAGATTCTATCACAGAAGAAGAAATCAATGAAGCTTTAAGAAAAGCAACTATTGATTTGTCTATTATCCCAATGACTTGTGGTTCTTCATTTAAGAACAAAGGAGTTCAGTTTATGTTGGATGCTGTATGTAAATACCTTCCATCTCCACTAGATAAAGATGATATCAAAGGAACTGACCCTAAAACTGATGCTGAAATCACAAGAAAACCAGATGTAAATGAACCATTTGCTGCATTAGCATTTAAGATTGCTACTGACCCTTATGTAGGTAGATTGGCATTCTTTAGAGCTTATTCTGGTAAATTGGATGCAGGTTCTTATGTATTGAACACAAGATCTGATTCTAAAGAAAGAATCTCAAGAATCTATCAGATGCACGCGAATAAGCAAAATCCTGTAGAATATATCGAAGCAGGAGATATCGGTGCAGCTGTAGGATTTAAAGATATCAAAACTGGGGATACACTTTGTGATGAAAAGAACCCTATCGTTCTTGAATCTATGATTTTCCCAGATCCGGTAATCGGTATCGCTGTTGAACCTAAAACTAAAGCTGACCAAGATAAAATGGGTAACGCTTTAGCGAAGTTAGCAGAAGAGGATCCTACTTTCCAAGTAAAAACAGATGAAGCATCTGGACAAACTATCATCTCAGGAATGGGAGAGCTTCACTTGGATATCATCGTAGACCGTTTAAGAAGAGAGTTCAAGGTAGAAGTAAACCAAGGACAGCCGCAGGTAGAGTACAAAGAATCTCTTACAGCTACAGCTAACCACAGAGAAGTTTACAAAAAACAAACTGGGGGTAGAGGTAAATTCGCGGATATCATCTTCGAAATTGGTCCTGCTGATGAAGGAAAAACAGGTCTTGAATTCATCAACGAAATTAAAGGTGGTAACATTCCAAAAGAATTTATCCCTTCTGTTGAAAAAGGATTCAAAGAAGCTATGAAAAATGGTCCTTTGGCTGGATTCGAGATTGAAGGAATTAAAGTTACACTAAAAGATGGTTCTTTCCACCCAGTGGACTCTGACCAACTTTCATTCGAATTGGCTGCTAAACTTGGATTTAGAGAAGCTGGTAAAGCTGCTAAACCAGTAATCATGGAGCCTATCATGAAATTGGAAGTTGTTACTCCAGAAGAATACATGGGGGATATCGTAGGTGACCTTAACAGAAGAAGAGGTACTGTAAACGGTATGGATGATAGAAATAATGCTAAAGTTATCAAAGCATTTGTTCCATTAGCAGAAATGTTTGGATATGTAACAGCTCTTAGAACATTATCTTCTGGTAGAGCAACATCTTCTATGGAGTTTGAAAAATATGAACCAGCTCCACAGAATGTGGCTGAAGAAGTAATAGCTAAAGCAAGAGGTTAATTAAAATTTAGATTAAAATGTCACAAAGAATCAGAATAAAATTAAAATCTTACGATTACAATTTAGTAGATAAATCTGCTGAGAAAATCGTAAAAACAGTAAAATCTACAGGAGCTGTGGTAAATGGACCAATCCCATTACCTACTCACAAGAGAATCTTTACTGTGCTTAGATCTCCGCATGTTAATAAAAAAGCAAGAGAACAGTTCCAACTTTCTGCACACAAGAGATTGATGGATATCTACTCTTCTTCTTCTAAGACTGTAGACGCTCTTATGAAGTTGGAATTACCAAGCGGTGTAGATGTAGAAATCAAAGTTTGATAAAACAATGTATTTATACATTTTGCTATGATAAAAATCCTTTCCTAAGAAATTGGGAAAGGATTTTCTTTATTTAAAATACTTTTGATATTATTGCAGAATAAATTTTAGTATGGGAAATCAAATTAGTAACAATAAAATCAGACAGATAATCCTACTGGGGATGATTTTTGGATTTTTGTTTTTGATAGGATTTAATTTAAGTGATTTTTTGCCTTCATTTTTGGGAGCAATTACACTTTATGTCATTTTCCGCGATTATTATTTTAAGCTTACGGAGGAGAGAAAATGGAAATCTTGGCTGGCGATTGGTTTCTTGATGTTGCTTTCCCTTTTGGTTATCATCGTTCCGATTTATTACATAGCAGAGACTTTGGTGGTAAAACTGGCGAATTCCCGCGACTATATAGAGGTTGGCATAGAGCATATCAACAAAATCCATGAATATATAAAGGACAAAACGGGTTATGATATCATCCAATCCATTGATTTAAGGAAAGTAGGGGAATGGGTGACTGTTTACACCTCATCCTTGTTGAATAAGACAGTGGATATCGTTACTACGGTCGTTACAGCGTATTTCATTTTGTATTTTATGCTGGTCAATTCTCGAGCGATGGAAAGGACTTTGGAGAAAGCTGTTCCCCTGAAAAAATCTAATGTCAATAAGATAGGAGAGCGTTTCCGAAAACTTATCATTGCCAATGTGGTGGGAATTCCTGTGGTAGCCATTGGGCAGGGGCTTACAGTTTTCATAGGGTATCTCATTTTTGGGGTTTCTAGTCCGTTTTTCTTATTTATTTTAACGGCTATGGCATCGCTTATTCCTATTGTAGGAGGTGCGATTGTCTATGTTCCTGTGTCACTTATGTTGTTGGCAAGCCAAAACCCAGTGGGAGCGGCAGGAGTTATATTTTTCGGTTTTCTTTCTGCGGGAGTGGATAATATACTGAGATTCACGTTCTTAAAAAGAATAGAAAACATTCACCCGCTTAATTCTGTATTTGGGATTATTTTAGGGTTGAAGGTTTTTGGTTTTATCGGGCTGATTTTTGGGCCGATATTGATTTCCATTACTGTATTGCTGATTCAGGTTTATCATGATGAATTTTCTGAAAATGACAAAAAAGAAGAAAACAGCACGGATGAAGCTGAAGAAATTTCTGAAAATGTATCTTCGGAAAAGCCCTAAAATAGGCATTTTTGAAAAATTAACATTTTAGGATGTAAAAATTTGATGATTTGTTAATTTTAGTTAAAAAATTAACCGTAAATTTGCGACATTTAAAATTTAGAAAACCAAAAAATTTTATGAAGACAAACTTTTTAAGGAGATCTGCGATAGCAGCATTGACTTTAACAACGGCAAGTTTTTATTTTGCACAAGAGGAAACCCAAGGTTCAGAAAAGAACATTGATGAAGTAGTTCTTGTGGGGGTAGCAGACATTGCAAAAGACAGAAAGACACCAGTAGCTGTATCTACAATAAAAGAAGGAGCTATTGTAGAAAAGCTTGGAAACCAGGAATTCCCTGAGGTTTTGAACTCAACTCCTTCTGTATATGCTACAAAAGC
>CAUQVP010000112.1:0-4914 GCA_963521545.1 uncultured Flavobacteriaceae bacterium
AGAGCTCAGAAAAAAGTAGAGCAGAATAACTTTGGTATCAGAAAAAGATTGCTAGAGTATGATGATGTAATGAACAAGCAGAGAGATGTAATCTATAAGAGAAGAAAAAATGCTCTCTTTGGAGACCATCTGAAGTATGATATAGAAAATATGATCTACGATACTGCTGCTGCTATCGTATCACAAACTAAACCAACAGCTGATTACAAAACATTTGAGTATGAAGTAATCAAGTATTTCACTATGGAAGTGCCTGTTTCTGAGGAGGAATTTAAGAATAAACAAGTGTCAGAATTAGTGGATATTGTTTATCAAAAAGCATCCGAAGATTACAAAATGAAACTTCAAGTGTTGAAAGAGAAAACATTCCCTATTATTGAGAATGTGTATAATCAGCAAGGTTCTTTATTTAAGAATATTCAGGTGCCGTTCTCGGATGGACATAGAATGCTGAACATTGTGACAGACCTGAAAGAAGCGTATGAGAGCCATTGTGACAGTCTGATTACGGATTTTGAGAAGAATATTTCTCTTGCGATTATCGATGAAAACTGGAAATTGCATTTGAGAGAGATGGATGATCTTCGCCGTTCTTCACAAGGTGCTGTTTATGAGCAGAAAGACCCGCTGGTAATCTACAAACAGGAATCTTTCCATTTGTTTAGCGAGATGGTAGACAATGTAAATAAACAAATCGTTTCATTCTTATTTAAAGGTGAAATGCCAGTAAATAACAATTAAAACAATAAAAAGGAGCAGCTGGATTTATGGCTGCTCTTTCCTTTATAAAATGAAATTACCAAAGTCTGAACTCAGAAAAATCTACACAGAAAAAAGAAAATCCATGTCTTCTGCAGAAGTGGAGGATATGTCCAAAAGCATTTTTAAACAGTTTTTAGGAGCATTTGATATGTCAAACGTCAAAAATGTGCATATTTTCCTTCCAATTAAACAGAAAAATGAAGTTTCTACTTGGGATTTTATCAAATATTTTTGGGATAAAGGAATATCGGTATTTGTTCCTAAAATGATACAAAACGAAATAAAGACTATCCAGCTGAAACCAGATACGCCACTGAAAGAAAACGACTGGGGAATTCTAGAACCAGAGGATGATTTTGTGGAAAATATCAAGTTTGATATTGTTATAACGCCTTTATTATATTGTGATAATCAAGGGAATAGGGTAGGCTATGGCAAAGGTTTTTATGATATGTTTTTCTCAAAAATAGACCACAATACCCTAAAAGTGGGAGTTAGTTTTTTCCCACCAGTGGCATTGATATCGGATGTTTCTGAGCAGGATGTTCCCTTGGATTACTTGGTAACTCCTACAGAAGTGCTGTCTTTTATATCAAAATCGATAAAGTAAAACTTGAATTCTTTCACGAATTTCACAGGAGATTTTTTGAGAATATAGCTTGCTTTTTTATCAAAAAAGCCAATACTTTTTCGGTCTTTTGTTATATACTCAACTGTAAAATTAGCGATATTAAGAGTGTCTTTATCGGTAATTTGTTTATCGATATCAAGATTTATAACCCGAATATTTTTTACTCTTAAACTATCCAGCTCAGCAATGAGAGGCTTGGTTTTGATAGAATCTGGTAATAAAAAATAACTGTTGATTTGGTTATAAATCAGCGAATCTACTCCTGTATTCCTGTTTCCAGAAGCATAGATAGCAGAAAGGTCTAGTAGTTCCTGTATTTTTTGTTTTGTGATGTTATTGATTGCCTGCGCACTATCCATTTTTATAGAAGGATAGGAAGTCTTGTTATGGTGTTTTATTTTATCCAAATCACTCATTTCTTCAGTCTCTTTTTTAGAGCAGGAAAAAACAAAAAGGCAAGAAATGATGATGAGAAATAACGATTTAATTTTTTTCATTGTTTTCAATTTTGAATTTAATAGCAATAATCTTTCCATTTTCGATTTTGGTATCAAGAACCTTGAGGTTTCGTAAGGACTGGGTAGGTGTGGTTACCAAACCGATATATTTCTGTTTACTGAGTGTTTCTACACCATATATTTCGTTGTCAAATATCTGGTATATCAGAGCATTGTCACTGATTAGGTGATTTAGTTTTTGTTGTCTGTTTTTTATGTGTTCCAGTGATGAATTGTCCTTATCCTTTGTTGAATAATAATAAAGCATAAGTGCGTAATCGTCTGGTTTTAAGGCAATATGCTCCGCCTCTGGCGCATCCTCCAGATTTCTGAAAATTTCTACTTTTTCGTACAGAGGAGTGCTTACCTCCATTCGTAAAGTTTTATCTTTCGTATTGATATAGAAACATTCGCCAGGGTTTACTTTATAGAGAATAGGAGATTCTTTTTCCTTGATTACTTTTATGTTTATTGTGCTTTGGATAGCTGTTCCTCTGTCAGCATCTGTAAAGCAGAATTGATAAGATTTTTTGAACAAGCTGTCAGAATACAATAAAACTATGATAAATAAAGCCAAAACAACAGAAGTAATCACCCATATATAGGCTTTTATACTAGAAAATGATGATTTTTTATTGGGTTGGTTTTCAGTGATTTTTGTATCTAATAAAGATGTAGTGTTTTCTATTTTTTCTTCAAGTTCAGGCTCTGGTAAGGATTCGACCTCATCTTCTAAATCCACTGCATCCTCAGAAAAACTTTTTTTAAATTCATACCAAGACTGGTATCCGATATATGCCGAAAACATATTCAACATGTCTATTCTTGGCAGCTTATCTATGTTTGTTGATTTAAAATAGGTGTAAAAAGTCTTTTCACTTATACTTCCTTTGACTTTTTTTCTTAAATCTTCTTGAAAATATACAATATCTATTCCCTTCCATTGAGAAATATCCTCCTCGGAAGGGCTGTGATTCTTCAAATATTCTATCTGAATTTCCTTTTTTAATCGCTCAAAACACTCTAAATCCAAATTACTCAAAACACGAATTCATATTTAATTTATTGATAATCAGTATTCTTTATTTGTAAAATATTTTACAAAGATATTACAATTATTTTTCATAGGCAATTTTTTTTCTCGCTATATCTTTGCCCTGTTGATTTGATGTTCAGATTAACAAGTTGAGTCAAGAAATTTAATTTTAACCTTTTAAAAAATTTTTATTATTATGAAAAAGTCATTATTTGCAGCTGCTGTTGTAGCATTAGCATTAGTATCTTGTAACAAAAAAGCTGAAGAAGTAAAAGACGCTGTTGATTCTACAGCTCAAGAAACTGCTGCTGCTGTTGATTCTGCTGCTGGTGCTGCTGCTGATTCTGCTGCTGTTAAAGCTGAAGAAGTAAAAGAAGAAGTTGCTGCTAAAGCTGAAGAAGTAAAAGATGCTGCTGCTGCTAAAGTAGAAGAAGGAGCTGCTAAAGTAGAAGCTGCTGCTAAAGAAGTTAAAGAAGAAGTTAAAAAATAATTTAACTCTTAAGAAACAATTAAAGTCTCTCACTAATTTTAGTGAGAGATTTTTTGTCTTAGTATCTCGTAGCAGCTTATAGCGACAGCATTGCTTAGATTGAGAGAGTCTATCGTTCCTGCCATTGGGACTATAATGTTTTCTCCTTTTCCTCTCCAAAAATCACTCAAACCAGAGTGCTCCGTTCCGAATACAATGGCTGATTTTCCAGTCAGATTCTTTTCATTTATCCCTTTGGAGTCGGTGTTCATTATTGTAGTAAATATCTGAAAATCATTCTTTTTTAGGAAATCAACCACTTCTTGATTTTCTGCCTGAAAGAAATTCATCCCAAAGAGACAGCCTACACTGCTTCGGATGACATTAGGATTATAAAAGTCTGTTCTAGAATCCGTGATGATAAGGGCATCTATCCCAAAAGCCTCGCAACTGCGCAAAACCGCTCCTAAATTCCCTGGTTTTTCTATGCTTTCCAGCACGATGATGGAGGAATTAGCTTTTGGTTTAAAATCATTCAGTGAGGTTTCTTTTTCTTTGTAAATACCGATAATTCCTTCGGAAGAGCCTCTGTAAGCTATTTTTTCATAAACTTCGCGAGAAACCAAATGTGTTTTCCCTTTTGGGAAATCTGTCCCGAAAATATCTTCGCAAATAAAGAATTCCACCGCCTCAAAATCAAATTTCAAAGCCCTTTCGTTTTCTTGTCTTCCTTCTGCAGCGAATATCTTGAGTTTCTTTCTCTCGTTATTTTTAGTGAGAATTTTGGTTAGTTTTTTTATTTTCTCGTTTTGAAGACTTTGTATAATCATGATTTTTTATTCATTGGTTGGTTCAGAATTGTCAATCAAACTCTGTGGAAGCTCTTTTTTGTTTTTTATTCCCAGAGATTTCATCTTTTGGGTCTGTGTGATGAGGTTGTCCCTTCCGCTGTGCAACTGTTTGTAAGCCTCTGTATAGGAAGCTTTTGCTTGGTCTATATTTTTGCCAACTTTTTCAAGGTTTTCCACAAAATTCACAAATTTATCATAGAGTTTGGCGCCTCTTTCTGCGATTTCTATGGAATTTCTGTTTTGGTATTCCCGTTTCCAAAGGTCTGCTATCAGTTTCAAAGAAGTGATAAGGTTGCTCGGATTTAGCAGTAAAATTCTTCGTTCATAGGCGTAGTTCCATAGATTAGGGTCGGCCTGCATCGCCGCAATATAAGCTGGCTCGCTAGGGATAAACATCATCACAAAATCCAATGATTTTCCATAATCATCATACGCCTTCTGAGAAAGCTGCTGAATGTGGTTTTTTACCGAAGCCAAATGCTGGTTTAGTTTTATTTGATAAACTTCTGGGTCGGTTTCATCTACCAGCTCTGTGAAAGCTGTGAGCGAAACTTTGGAGTCTATAATTACATTTCGTTCATCAGGATATTTTATCACGGCATCAGGGCGCATTTTCTTCCCTGAAAACTCGGAAAACAGGGCTTTATTGTCCTCATTTCGCAGTTCGT
>CAUQVP010000113.1:0-4787 GCA_963521545.1 uncultured Flavobacteriaceae bacterium
GCGAAGTTTATAAAGGTAAAGTCGTTAAAGTGATGGAGTTCGGAGCATTTATCCAATTAGCTAAAGGAACAGAAGGTCTTCTTCATATCTCTGAAGTAGCATGGGAAAGAACTGAAAAAGTACCATATAAAGAAGGTGATGAGGTGGAAGTGAAATTCATGGGCTATGATGACAGAAAGAAAATGAGACTTTCCAGAAAAGTTCTTTTACCAAAGCCTCCAAAACCAGAAAAAAAAGAGGATAAAACAAACGATAAGTAATAAAATAAAAATTATAATATTATGAAGTATTTAAAATTAGGGCTAAGTGTACTTTCTTTAGCAGTATTGTTTTCTATGTCAGTTTCGTGTAGTAGAGATGGAGGTTCTGATGATGTTTTTCCTCCTTATGTAGCGAATACTGTAGGGGATTATTCAGTGAAAATTACAGGTTCTACTGGTGTTCAAATTGAGTCTGTAATAGTTGGGATAGATGGAGCAACTCATGTACTAGCACCTCAAAACAGAAGTGTATATACAAGTCCAACTTACAAAGGAAGTAATTTTGCTGCTTCTGTAACAGCTTCAGGAGTTAATCAGAGTTCAACATTGAAAGTTGAAATGATAAAAAATGGAAAGGTTGTTAAAACATCAACTGCTCAAGGTACAAATTTAGTATCTTCGATAGCAGATTAACAAAAATAAAAAACTCTCACATTGATGAGAGTTTTTTATTAAATAATACATTTGATTATGGATTTACGAGACCAGCTGAAAAATCTTTTTCAAGACCATGTAGAGCAGGACTTTCAGGTGCCCGAAGAACAACACGGGCAGCGAGAACCGCTCATCTGCAAATACGAAAAGAAAGGACGAAACGGAAAGCCTGTTACTTTGATAGAAGGCTTCGAAGGCAGTGAGGAGGAACTGAAAAATATTTCCAAAAAAATAAAAACTACTCTGGGAATCGGTGGTTCGGAGAAGGATGGCGTGATTATCATCCAAGGAGACAACCGCGATAAAATCATGAAAATTCTTTCTGACATGGGTTACAAAACCAAGAGAGTAGGAGGGTAGAGCCTCAGAAATGAACATTGTCAGTAAGAAATCAATAAAATTCCTTACCTTTGGGTAAGTTTAAATTTAAAATTAAATAAAATAAAAAAGAAAATTATTATGGTAAATAAATTAGCAGCCTCAGAATTGGTTTTAAATCCAGATGGAAGTGTATATCATTTAAACCTTCAGCCAGAAGATATTGCAGAAAAAATTCTTTTGGTGGGTGACCCAGATCGTGTTCCGAAGGTTTCACAATACTTTGATAAAGTAGAAATTAAGAAAAATAAAAGAGAATTTTACACACATACAGGAACGCTCAGAGGAGAGCGAATCACGGTAATGTCTACGGGTATCGGTACGGAAAACATTGATATCGTGATGAATGAGCTGGATGCTTTGGTGAATATTGATTTGAAAAACAAAGAATTTAAATCAGAGCACAAATCTTTGCAGTTATTCCGTATGGGGACTTGTGGAAGCGTAAATCCAGATGTAGAGGTGGATAACATGCTGGTAACACAGAATGTGGTAGGTCTGGATGGACTGCTTCATTTCTACAAAGATTATCAGTTTGAGAATGAATTTAGCAAAAATTTCTTGGCAAAATTCCCATACGAAAAGATAAAACCGATGCTTTATTTCTCAGAATGGGCAGAGAGTCAGTATGAATATTTCAAAGATGCGAAATATGTAGGAAATACAGCGACTTTCCCAGGGTTTTATGCGCCGCAGGGAAGACAGCTGAGACTGAGAGCTGTGGATGACCAGTTTTTGGAAGTGCTGAATGATTTAGGAGTTACTAACTTTGAGATGGAAACTTCGGCGATCTATGGAATGTCTAAATTGTTGGGACACAAGGCGATTACTATTAATAATGTAATTGCAAACAGAAGAAGAGGAGAGTTCGCAGCAGACCACCATAAATCTGAAAAAATGATGATAGAGTGGGTGCTGGAGAGAATAATTAAATAAGAAAAAAATAAAAACCAGAAAATCAAAGTATGAAATATGGAATTGAGGCGGCAAGTTTCTATGTGCCGTCGCTCTATTTGAATATCAATGAGTTAGCTGAAAATAGAGAAATAGATTCGGCTAAGTTAGAAAAAGGTCTTGGGCTTCACAAGATGGCTCTTCCTGATGTGCACGAAGATACAGCAACTTTCGCGGCGGCGGCTCTTCTGAAGCTCATAAAAGACTATAATATCCAGCCTAAAGATATTGCAAAGATTTATTTGGGAACGGAAAGCGCCTTGGATGCCGCAAAGCCTACCGCTACCTATGCGGTGCAAATGGTGGAGCAGGTACTGGGCGAGAGATGTTTTGGGAATTGTGATGTGGTGGATATGACTTTTGCCTGTATTGGCGGGGTGGATGCATTGCAGACTTGTTTGGATTTTGTGAAAGTTAATCCTGATAAAAAAGCAGTGGTAATCGCTTCCGACTATGCAAAATATGAACTGAAATCAACTGGCGAATATACGCAGGGCGCTGGCGCAGTGGCTTTATTGATTTCGGCGAAACCGAATTTATTGGAAATAGAAGGAAAATGGGGAGTGGCTACGGAGAGCGTTTTTGATTTCTTCAAACCAAGAAGAGAAATTGCTAAATCTGACCTTAAAAACGCACCAGAAACAGCACCAGACAAAATGGAGATTTTCTCTGATGAACCTATTTTTGATGGGCAGTATTCTAATCAATGCTACCAAAATAGAATTAGGGAAGCCTATGAACATTACAAGGTTCAAAATTCTTTGGTGAAGCCTTATGAAAACTGGTATTATCTGATTTTTCACCTGCCGTATGCATTCCATGGAAAGAGGGTTTTCACAGAGTTGTACAGCATAGAAAACAACCTGCCCTACACGACCGACGAAGAGAAAAAAGCCCTTGCCAAGTCTGAAGAATATTTGGATTTTATAAAGCAAAAAATAGAACCGTCACAGAGAGCAAGCTCTGAGATAGGAAACCTCTATACAGCCTCTGTTTTCATGGCGTTGCTGTCTGCACTGCAGGTGTCTTTTGACAGGGAAGAGGAACTTTCAGGGAAGGAATTAGGCTTTTTGGCTTATGGAAGTGGTTCTAAATCCAAGGTTTTTTCAGGGAAAATAAATGAAAACTGGAAATCCGTTGTGGAAAAATGGCAGCTTTTCGAAATCCTTGGAAATAGAAAAATGGTAGATTTTTCAACTTATGAAAAACTCCATAGAAAACAACTGAAAACTTCCATAAATTCTAATTATAAAGGCTTTGGGTTAGTGGAGATTGAGAGAGAAAATCCACTTTCTTATGGAGCGAGAAAGTACCAATTCAAGGGGTAATTTAGATGAAATTATATATTGTTTTTCTGATAGGATTTTTCTTTTTTTCTTGTAAGAAGAAAGAAATAGAATTTTATCAATCTGAAACAATGAATTTGGTTTTGGTCAAAAATATACCCAAAAATGATTCTTTGCTGAAAGAAGAATTAAAAAAATATCTAATAAGCCAAAAAATAGAGCATACAGAAATTTATGAATATTCATGGGATACAGAATATTTTTTGACCCATGAGGAAGATGATGGAGGACCTACAAGCTCACATTTTTTAGGTTTACACCAAGAAGAAAGGGGAATTGCATATTTTTATAAAGAAAAATGTAAGAATGATTCTCTTAAAACCATAGGAGTGATAAGATATTATGATAAGTATGGGTATTTTTACCACCCAGATACTATTATAGGCAAGTGTAAATAAAAAATAATTGCCTCAAATAAAAAAAATAATTACTTTTGTCGAATGGAAAATTTCATTGTATCAGCGAGAAAATATCGTCCGCAGGAGTTTGACTCTGTTGTGGGGCAGTCTCATATTACGGATACACTGGAACATGCCATAGAGAATAATCAGCTTGCGCAGGCACTGCTTTTCTGTGGGCCTCGTGGGGTGGGAAAAACCACTTGTGCAAGGATTTTAGCGAGAAAAATCAATGAAAAATCAGGGGCAACTGATGAAGAAGGTTTCGCGTTTAATATTTACGAATTAGATGCCGCGTCTAATAACTCGGTGGATGATATTCGGCATTTGATAGACCAAGTGCGTTTTGCACCGCAGGTAGGGCAGTATAAGGTGTACATTATAGATGAGGTGCATATGCTCTCTCAAGCGGCTTTCAATGCTTTTCTGAAAACACTAGAAGAACCACCAGCCCACGCTATTTTCATTTTAGCGACTACGGAAAAACATAAGATTATCCCAACGATTCTTTCTCGTTGTCAAATCTATGATTTCAAGAGAATTACGATAGAGGATATCCAAAATCATTTAAAGAAAATAGCCGAAAAAGAAGGGATAGCTTACGAAGATGACGCCTTGTTTCTTATCGCTCAAAAGGCAGATGGTGCCTTGCGTGATGCATTGTCTATTTTTGACAGGCTGACTACTTTTTCGCAGAAGAATATTACCCTTGCAAATGCTGCCGAAATTCTTAATATATTGGATTATGACCAATATCTGAAAGTGGCTGATTTAGCGAAAGAAAACGATATTCCTGCTATTTTAGCGAAATTCGATGAGATTGTTAAAAAAGGTTTTGATCCGCATATCTTTATCGCTGGGCTTGGCAGTCATTTCAGAGATTTGATGCTGGCGCAGAACCCTTCCACTTTGGCTTTAATAGAAATTGGCGAAAATACCAAAGCAAAATACGCTGAGCAGAGCCAAAAATGGACAGCGCAACAGCTCATCAATGCGATAGAAATCTGCAATCATGC
>CAUQVP010000114.1:0-4784 GCA_963521545.1 uncultured Flavobacteriaceae bacterium
CCCTGGGAAACGGCTCGCCTCGTATCGCGCAGGGATAACGGCTATTATTTTATTTTTTTTCATTTTTTACTTTAATTTCAATATTTGAGATAAGGTTTTTCCATCCCAAATAAATGTTTTTTCATCTGTTTTTTGATTTATCGGAGTTTCTTTTTCATTGTCATCTTCATCGAATTCTGCTTCTTCCATTTTCATGATGATTTTAGATTTCACACCTCCTTTATCACTTGGGAAAATATATTCTTCACTATGATAAAAAACACCTGCATCTCCCACATTTGTCAACAAATCCAAAGGGAAAAAATTCTTCCCATTCCACAGCAGATACTGCGTACTGGTAGGGATTCCACACGCCTCGCCTGAGTTTTCTACCCTTATCACGGATTTTATTCCTGAAAGTCCCTTGTTATTTAGGATCTCCATACTTGTAAAATGCAGATTATCAACAAGAAAATTGTGCTTATCTATGACTTTATTACTCTCCATTGCCAGAACCTCCATTTTCACCTGTTTATAAGCGCCTCCATCTCTACTGACCGTTCCCACAGCCCCAAAGAGAAACTCTACGCCATTCTTTTTCTGATGCCCCAAAGCAAGATTTCCACCCCAGATATAGCCTTTTTTCAGCTGGTTATTTTTCTTATAGCTGATTTCATACCAAGGCGCTTCACGAAGCCCCGCAGAATGCATATGAGTAGTAATGTTAGTAATATTAACAGCATCGCCTATCTGCAGACTGTCTATTTTATTAGATTTATAGTTAGGCTGTTCCCTTACTTTGGCATCTGATACCATTACTTTTTGGGCTACTTTTTTATCAAAAGTATAACTTCCAAAATAGACTTCATCATTGTTCTGAGCTGATACCCAGATACAAAGAATAAAAAAACATAAAATTCCCAGCTTCTTCATTGTAAAAATTTAAGCGGTTAAAAGTAAAAAAACTTTACAAACTGACCAAAAACAAAACCTTATTCAAAAATTTTACTCCCCATCATACACGACAGGGAGTAATAATTATAAACTCAAATCCTTCTTGATTTGCTCTATTTTATGGTTTAATTTTTCCACTTGACCAGCATATTCACTCTCAGATGAAATGTTACTTTTCACAGAGAAATAGAACTTAATTTTCGGTTCCGTTCCTGATGGACGGATGGCTACTTTCGTACCGTCTTCCGTGTAGTATATCAGCACATTAGACTTAGGAATATCGGTCATTTCTGCTTTTTCATCTTTCACTAAATCCCATGCAGTCTGCTCCTGAAAATCTTTCACAAGAACCACTTTAGAACCTGCTAGTGCTTTCACTGGATTATTACGGAAGTCTGACATCATTTTTTTGATTTCCTCTGCTCCTTCTCTTCCTTTTCTCACCACATTGACCAGCGCCTCTTGATAAAGTCCTAAATCCTTATAAATCTCTATCATATACTGGAAAATACTGCTGCCCTGAGCCTTGCACCATGCTGCTATTTCGCAGGCAAGAAGGATAGAACCGCACGAGTCCTTATCTCTCACAAAATCCCCTGTCATAAAGCCAAAACTCTCCTCTCCTCCGCAGACGAATTTCTGTTTTCCTTCGGCTTCGCGAATCATTTTACCAATCCATTTAAAGCCTGTAAGTCCCGCCTTGCACTCTATTCCGTATTTTTTAGCAATATCAAAGAAAATATCCGAAGTCACAATAGTAGAACCGATGAACTCACTTCCTGTGATTTTCCCTGCTTTTTTCCATTGGTCAAGGATGTAATAAGTCAGAATTGTATTGGTCTGATTTCCATTAAGCAGCTGGATTTTCCCCTCAAGGTTTCTTACCGCAATACCAAGTCTGTCGCCATCTGGGTCACAGCCGATGACAATATCTGCATTGGTAATTTCTGCCAAGTCCGTCGCCATCGTAAGAGCCGCTGGTTCTTCTGGATTAGGACTTTCCACAGTTGGGAAATTTCCACTTGGAATCATCTGTTCTCTCACCAAATCCACCTTTGCAAATCCAGCCTTTTTAAGGGCTTTAGGAATTGTAGTGTAAGTAGTCCCATGGATAGAAGTGAAAACGATGTTCAAATTATCTCTCCCAACATTCTGATAAAGAGAGTTTTGCATACAAGCATCTATATAAACATCATCCTGCTCCTCGCCTATCCATTCTATCAAATCATCATTTCCATTAAACTTAATATCCTCAAATCTAACGGAATACACCTCTTTGATAATCGCCTCATCATTCGGCGGAACGATCTGCGCTCCATCATTCCAATAAACCTTGTAACCATTATATTCAGGCGGGTTGTGTGATGCTGTAAGTACAATTCCTGCATTACATTTTTTATTTCTCACCGTGAAAGAAAGCTCTGGCGTAGGGCGGTGTTCCTTGAAAAGTAAAACATGGATTCCATTAGCCGTAAGCACATCTGCTACTATTTTCCCAAATTCTTTGGAATTATTTCTCACATCATAGGCGATAGCTACTTTGATAGTTTCGCCTTTAAACTGCTGGTGGAGGTAGTTTGCAAGTCCTTGGGTAGCTTGTCCAAGCGTATATTTATTAAGCCTATTGGTTCCCACGCCCATCACTCCGCGCATTCCTCCTGTCCCAAATTCTAACTCTTTATAAAAAGAATCTTCCAGTTCTGCTCCATTTTCATCTATCAACTGCTGAACTTTAGTTCTTGTCTCTTCATCAAAAGACTCTGATAGCCAAAGCCTTGCTTTTTCTATTGTTGTCATACTTTTAATTTTATAGTTTATTTTTTTATTATTAATGCCTTATCCTCCTCCAAAACTTTCTTTACAGGATTACCCTTATAGTTTAGTTTTGCGTTATTTTTTAGTTTTCCTTCTAATTTTTCTTCGACCGAAATTTCCACCAAAGCATCATCTTCTGCTTTGATTTTCAAGTTATTTACAAACCAATACGGCGACACCATCACAGCAGAATCCCTCATCACCACCTCTGCTTCCAGTGTTTTCCCAAACATCTCCAACCGAGATTTATCATAGAGATTTATCTCAGCTTTATTAGATAAAATAGCTCCTGCAAATTTCGTATTATCTTCCATTTTCAGGCTAA
Source organism: uncultured Flavobacteriaceae bacterium (assembly GCA_963521545.1). GTDB lineage: Bacteria > Bacteroidota > Bacteroidia > Flavobacteriales > Weeksellaceae > JABCPE02. The sequence continues at coordinate 3,074 of CAUQVP010000114.1, forward strand.
AATCATCCATCATCATTTGGCTGGAAATATTAAATTCCGCCGAATTCTGCATTTTCATTTTAGAAATTTTCCCAGAAGAATACAAAATAATATTATACACTTCCACTCCTTCGGTTTTTCTTTTCTCGCTGATAGTCAATTCTTTATCCTTAACTTTGATTTTTAAATTTTCAAAAATATTAGGATAAGTCTCCACTGTCAGTTTATTTTCAGCGCTTTGTATATAGGACACTTTGAACTTCCCCTCCAAATGCAAAGCGCTAAATTCCTCTATCTTCACCTCTTGCGTCTTTATTTCATTGCCTTCGGGCTGAATTTTCCCACAAGAAACCAGCACCAAAACAACTACTATGTAGAGGAGGTTTTTCATCTATTATTCATCAAAAATTTTATAATCTGCTCTGCTTCATCTTGGCTAAAACCATCTATTTTACGCTTTTTGCCTCCATAATGAATCACTATCGAAGCCCATCGGTTTTTTCGCACCACTACTTCCTTGATTTTAGATTTTTCAATCTTGTTTTCGGTGTTAATTAGCCAAAACTGAAGCGCAAAAATCACCAGCCAAAGCACCGCCGAAATGGTCTTAAAATAAGAAACTTTACCAAAGTCAAAATCATTCTGATACAAATCAAACAAATAGATACCAATAAACACCAAAGAAGCTGATAAATACAGCAATTTATTCGTTTTCTTATTATCTGCAATCTCGAAATATTCTGGATAACTCGTTATAGTGGTTTTCCCAAATGATATGCTGTTCATCTTAAATTTGTTCTTCTATATTGTAATTTTTGTGTTCTCTATTGGTTCTGATAATCATCTCTCCGAGAAATCCTCCTATAAAAAGCAAAGTTCCCAAAATCATCATCGTCAGCGAGATGAAAAACCACGGATTATCAGCGATTAGGTGTCCGTATTGTTTGTGGACATAAACTGCTATCAGCTTGGAAACTCCAAGCCAAAATGCCGAAAGGAAACCGATGATAAACATCAAAGTACCGACCGCACCAAAAAAATGCATCGGACGCCCGCCGAAACGGCTGATAAACCAAAGTGTAACCAAATCCAAAAAGCCACGGATAAAGCGCTCTGTCCCAAATTTAGAACTTCCGTAAGGTCTTGCCTGATGCTTCACTTCTTTCTCCGTAATACGCTTAAAACCAGCATTCGCTGCCAAAACAGGAATATATCGGTGCATATCACCATAGACATCTATGGACTTTACAACTTGTTTTTTATAGGCTTTCAGACCGCAGTTGAAATCATGAAGATACACTCCAGAAACCTTTCTCGCTGCTGCATTGAAGAGCTTAGACGGCAGGTTTTTAGTCATCACATTATCAAATCTTTTCTTTTTCCAGCCAGACACGATATCGTAGTTTCCATTGACTACCATATCGTACAGCTCTGGAATTTCCTCTGGAAAATCCTGTAAATCAGCATCCATTGTAATCACCACATCTCCAGATACTTTCTCAAATGCCGCATGCAGTGCCTGTGATTTACCATAATTTCTGGAAAACTTTATTCCATGGATATGATCATTTTCCCTGCAAAATCCCTCTATAATTTCCCAAGATTTATCCGTACTACCATCATCTACAAACCAAATTTCATACGAAAGCTGGTTCGCCACACACACCTTATCAATCCTAGAAAAAAGCTCTTTCAGGGATTCCTCCTCATTCAATAAAGGGATAACTATAGA
>CAUQVP010000115.1:0-4756 GCA_963521545.1 uncultured Flavobacteriaceae bacterium
GTAAGCAATCCATTGATAATCAATAATTCTAAACCAATTTTAAATTCGCCGAAAATATCCGATTGGTATTTGTCTATCAAGAAAGAAAGCGTAGGTGCAATAATGCAAATATACGGCACCAAATGGTCTTTCACTTTATATTTGGTAAAAATCCCAAAAGCGAACAAACCAAGCAGCGGCCCGTAAGTGAAGCCTGCCAATTTCAAGATAAGCCCAATCATAGAGGCATCATCTATCCACTTGAAAACCATCACCATAACGAGGAAAGAAATCGTCACCATAATATGCACTTTCTTTCTGAAAGTTTCTTTTTTGGCGTGAGCCCAGTCCTTATCTTTAATCCCAAAAATATCAATACAAATAGAAGAAGTAAGCGCCGTCATCGCCCCATCAGCACTGGAACAAAAGGCTGAAATAAGCCCTATAATGAAAGCCACCCCTATCAGCGGAGACATATATTCCAAAGCTGCCGTAGGAAACAGCCTATCCTTCACCGCGGTGATGTTTTTCTGCTCTGCGAACAAATGAAGCATTCCACCCATATAAAGGAACAGAGTAATCATTCCCAACAGGATGAAAGTCAGCACCAGCATATTTTTTTGGCTGTCTTTCAGGTTAGAAACGGAGATGTTTTTCTGCATCATATCTTGGTCTATCCCCGTCATCGCAATGGTAATGAACGCACCCGCCAAAATCTGCTTCACGAAGAAACTGCCATTCATCACATTCGTATCAAAAACACGAAGGTAGCCCCTTTCGCTCATCATCGAAAGACTTTCAGAGAAGCTGATATTCATATGATGAAGGATATAAACCACCGTTGCCACCAATCCCAAAAGCATGGCTGTGGTCTGGATAGTATCTGTCCAAATGATGGTTTTCACGCCGCCTTTGTAAGTGTAGAGGATAATCATCAAAAGAGTGAGCAAAGTCGTAAGCCAAAACGGAACACCCAAGCTATCCAAAATCATCACCTGCAATATATTTACTGCTAAATAGACCCTCGCCGTAGCACCCACCAATTTAGAAACGATGAAGATAATAGCCCCTGATTTATAGGTACTTTCGCCCATTCGCTCTTGGAGATAAGTATAGATGGAAGTCAGGTGCATTTTGTAATAAATCGGCAGCAGAATGTACGCCACCACGATATAACCGATGATATAGCCGAAGGTAATCTGCAGGTACTGGAAACCATCCGTTCCTACCGTTCCTGGCACACTCACGAAAGTAACCCCAGAAAGCGTAGAACCTATCATTCCGAAAGCTACCAATTTCCAGTTTCCAGAGCGGTTTCCTATGAAAAAACTATCATTGTTACTCCCCCTGCTGGTAAGCCAAGATATCAGCATCAAAAGCCCAAAATAACCAATAACAATATACAAAAGTAATAATGGCGAAAGCATACTATTTTTTTATTTCTAATTATATTTTACTTTTTAAAATCTTCCTTTAAAATGGAATACCGAACGAAATCCAAGAATTTTCCGTTTTTATAAATTTCCTGTTTGAGGACAGCCTCCTGCTTCATTCCGCATTTCTCCATCACTCGCCCTGAAGCAGGATTGTGCGGAAAGAAATTGGCGAACATTTTATTTAGATTTAAGACTTTAAATCCAAAAGCCAACACCTCCGCCATGGCTTCCGTCACATAACCTTTGTTCCAAAATTCTTTCCCCAGCCAGTAGCCGATTTCCGCCTTTTGATTGGCTTTATCCCAGTGATGAATTCCTATAAGCCCCATTATCAAGCCGTTTTCTTTATTTCGGATAGCAAAAACAAAATCTGTTTCGTTCTCAAAACCTTTATCCACCACCTCGTGGATTAAGAACTCGGCATCCGCCTCCTTGTAGGGATAGGGTATGTTTGCGGTGTTTTCTGAATAAACCTTATCGGAATCCAGATAATGAATAATGTGCTGCATATCGCACTCCACAGGACGACTGAGAATGAGCCTTTCAGTAGTCAAAATGGGAAATTCCTTTTTCATATTTTTTGGGATAAAAACTACATTGGCAAAAGTAATAAAAAAAGTATTGAGAAAGCGAATAAAGTCGGTTTTATGCGATTGAAAACTGTTTTTATAGGTAACTTACGAGTTTCAAAACTGCAATTTTACAGTTTAAAAACAAGAAACTTATCATTTTCATTAAAAATATAAATATTACCCTTCTATTATCTATTTTTCTAATAATTATCTTTCAGGATAAAACTCATACCATTTATTGTCAATTTCTACTTTTAGAGTGTCATTTTTTCTATACCAATCTTTATCCACTGTTTTTATAGATTTTTCATAAACAAATACAGAATCATTATAATAAAGGCTATATGGTAACTTATCCATTGACTTTTTATCCATTTTTTTGAGATAAATAGAAGGAAAATTATTTTTTAAGACTTTTATCGAATCATCTACTGGAAGATTAGTATTCAAATACATAAACTTCAACTTTGGTGTAGAAAATACCCAAAGATTCAGTATATATTTGTCTTTTTTATAAACATAGCCTCCAGATGCCTCTACAAAATCCCCTTTTTCATCTCCAGCTAACTTATAATAATCCCTTTTAGGAGTGGGAGGAACAAGGCAACTATTAAGTAATACTATACTGAATAACAATATTATTATTTTTCTCATTTTCCCTCTGTATTTTTTAGGTTAAGTAATTTTCTTCATCCAATGGCACAAGAAAACTCGCAAGAGTACTTTTCAGAATATTTATTTTGGACTCTAGCACATCCAAAATTTTATTTATATGGAATCAATCCCAGTTCTTGCGTTATCATTTCTGCGGTAATATCTTCATATTCCCAAATGCAGAATCTCAAATTTAGGTCATTCTCTACTTTTGGCGTTTTACTTTTTCTACAAATTTACAAAAATAAAAGAGCCCTGCCTTTTGGCACGACTCTTTATTATTTATATTCTTTCTTTTATGATTTCTTCTATAATCTCAGGATTGATAAGCGTAGAAGTATCCCCAAAATCATTATCCTTTCCTTCGGCTATTTTTCTCAGGATACGCCTTACAATCTTACCTGAGCGGGTTTTTGGCAGCGCAGAAACAAACTGAATTTTATCCAGCTTCGCGATAGGCCCTACTTGGTCAGAAATCAATTGGTTAATCTCCCTGCGGACTCTATCTCTGTTTCTATCTTCGCTGACCTCCTTTAAAATCACATATCCATAGAGGGCATTTCCTTTTATCTCGTGCGGATAGCCTACTATTGCACTTTCTGCCACAGACTGATGCTCATTCACTGCATCTTCTATCGGTGCAGTACCCAGATTATGCCCTGATACGATGATGACATCATCCACTCGCCCTGTGATTCTGTAATATCCCACCTCATCTCTCAGAGCTGCATCTCCTGTGAAAAATTTCCCTGGGAAAGTAGAAAAATAAGTTTCACGATATCTTTCATGGTCACCCCATATTGTCCTTGCGATAGACGGCCAAGGTAATTTGATGCAAAGATTTCCTTCCACCTGATTACCAGATATTTCGTTTTTCTGCTCATCCATCAGCACAGGCTGAACCCCTGGCAGCGGAAGTGTAGCATACATAGGCTTTGTAGGAGTAATGAACGCCAGTGGAGAAATTAGAATTCCCCCTGTTTCGGTCTGCCACCAAGTGTCCACTATCGGGCATCTTTTTTTACCAACATTGTCATTATACCAGCGCCAAGCCTCATCATTAATAGGCTCTCCCACTGTTCCGATTACTCTGAGCGAACTCAAATCATGTTTTTCCACCCATTCCGCACTTTCCTTCTCCAAAGAACGAATAGCAGTAGGTGCCGTGTAGAAATGAGTAATCTTATGTTTCGCAATGGTCTGCCAGAATCTATCAGGATTAGGATAAGTAGGAATCCCTTCGAAAATCACAGTTGTTGCGCCATTTATCAGCGCTCCATACACTGCATAAGAATGTCCTGTAATCCAGCCTATATCAGCCGTACACCAGAACACATCATTTTCTCTATAATTAAATACATTTTTAAAAGTATAACCCGTGTAGACCATATAGCCGCCACAAGTGTGAAGCATTCCTTTTGGTTTTCCTGTAGAACCCGATGTATAAAGGATAAACAAAGGATCTTCCGCATCCATAATTTCAAAAGAATTATCTACTTCAGCCTTATCCAAAAGCTCTTGAAGCCAAAAATCTCTTCCTTCTTTCATGGTAACTTGGCATCCTGTTCGTTTTACAGTCAGCACTTTTTCTACACTTGGGCAGTTTTCTAATGCTTCATCTACAATTCCTTTCAGCTCTATTTTTTTACTCCCTCTGTAGCTTCCATCAGAACAGATAACCAGTTTACATTCGCAGTCATTGATTCTAGAAGCAAGTGCCGCTGAAGAAAACCCAGCAAAAACCACCACATGAACAGCACCAACCCTTGCGCAAGCTAGCATAGCTATTGGTAATTCTATCACCATCGGAAGGTAAATGCAAACTCTATCGCCCTTTTTCACTCCTTGGCTGCGAAGAACAGCCACCATCTTCCCTACTCTTTCATAAAGTTCTTTATAAGATAGCTTTACTGCCTCTTCATCAGGGCTGTTAGGCTCCCAGATAATTGCTGTTTTATCAGGATTTTCCGCTAAATGGCGGTCGATACAGTTCTCTGTAATATTGAGTTTTGCATTCTTAAACCATTCTATTTTAGCATTATGCACATCATATTCCAGTACACTATCCCATTTTTTGTTCCAGATAAAATTTTTATCTGCTATCTGTTCCCAAAA
>CAUQVP010000116.1:0-4738 GCA_963521545.1 uncultured Flavobacteriaceae bacterium
AAAAGGGGTGCTGTAAAAGGCTGAGATCATACCCAATGAACCTGAACAGGTAATGCTGTTTAGGGAAGTGTTTAGGCACGATTGTGTTCTCTTATTTTTTCGCATCCTTTTATTCTCAAAATTGTTTAACTAAAAAATTATTGAAAGAATGAAAGGAATTATTTATTTAGGGCTATGCGCTAGCTCTATGTCCTACGCACAGGCAGACTCTGCCAAAGTCAAAGAAATCGAAGCGGTTAATTTCACCAAACGGCTTCCTGTCACCAAAGAAATCATCCGTGTGGAAAATTTAGCCCAGAAAAACCTCGGGCAAGACCTTCCGATGCTCCTCAAAAATCAGACCTCTGTCCTCTCCTCATCGGACACAGGGAACGGAGTGGGCTACTCGGATTTTAGAATTCGGGGCGTGGCAGGAACTTCTATCAATGTGATGATGAACGGCGTTCCGTACAACGACAGCGAATCGCAGGGGACTTTCTTCGTGAATGTCAGCGATTTAGCCAGTTCAGCCTCTCAAATCCTGATTCAAAGAGGCGTGGGAAGCACATCCAATGGGGCGGCGGCTTTCGGGGCGAGTGTAAATATCATCACCAAAAATCCAGAAGAAACGCCATATTTCCGAACCGACCAGTCCTATGGTTCTTTTGACACCAGAAAACACTCTTTCGAGGCTGGAACAGGGAATTTTCTTCACAACAAATTCTCCATCATGGCGAGATACTCCATCATAAAATCAGATGGATACATAGACAGGGCGACCTCTGACCTGCAGTCCTACAACATCACGGCTTTATTCAAAACTGAAAAAACGAAACTAAAATTTTTGGCTTTCGGCGGCAAGGAAAAAACTTACCAATCATGGAACGGAATAGATGAAAACACTTATAAAATCAACCGAAAATTCAATTCCTCTGGAGCAATCTACCAAGGTGGAAATATCGCAAAATTCTACGATAACGAAACGGACAATTACCAGCAAAACCATTATCATCTCATTATAAATCAAAACATTAGCAACCACTGGGATTTAGAAACCACCTTTCATTACACCAAAGGAAAAGGTTTCTACGAAAACTACAAACAAGACCAAAGACCCGATAAATACAATATTCTCAATTCTGGAATCATAAAAACAGACCTCATCAGAAAAAAATGGCTGGATAATGATTTCTATGGAATGGTTGCGCATATTTACGGAAAGTATAACCATCTGAAAATCAATATCGGCGGAGCAGGAAACCAATACCAAGGAAAACATTTCGGGAATATGAGTTCGGCGTTTGGGCTACCGCAGATTCCTTTCGAGCATGAATATTACCGCAATCATTCGGTGAAAAACGACCTTTCTTTCTTCGGAAAATTCATTTATTCTTTGAACAAATTTGAGCTTTTTGGAGATTTACAATTTAGACATATCTATCACAATGCCAGAGTTTTAGAATATTTCAAAGGTGAAGGAGGTGATTTCAGCCGAGTGTTTAATTTCCTAAACCCAAAGACGGGAATCAACTTTAATTTTAATCACGGAAAAATCTATTTCTCCTACGCACTGGCTCACCGAGAGCCAAGCCGAAAGGACATTATTTCTAAAAATGATATCCAGCACGAAACGCTCCACGACTTTGAACTGGGACTGGAAAAAAGCGGAAAATTCTTTTCTGTTTTTGCGAACCTCTACTATATGCACTATAATAACCAATTGGTTTTCAGCGGCAAAATCGATAACACAGGCGCTTTCATCAGAGAAAATTCAGGGAAATCTTTCAGAAGAGGCGTGGAATTTGGCTTTAATCTAAAACCCATCAAAAACATCCAAATTTTGGCTAATGCGACTTGGAGCGAAAACAAAAATCTTAATTTTCATGTGAAAAATGGCGGACTGCTTGAAAACTTGGGAACAACGGACATCGCTCTTTCTCCGAAATTCATCAGCAATATCGGCGTGTCTTATCAGCTGAAAAACTTTAATTTCGGTATTCAAAACCAATATGTCAGCGGGCAGTATCTAGATAATACGCAGACACTTGCAATTCCTGATTATAATCTTTTGGATTTCTTGGCTGGTTATAAACTAAACCTAAAACACCACGAACTAAATCTTTATTTCAATCTCAATAACCTTCTCAATAGAATGTACATGACCAAAGGGCATGTCTATGATGGAGCCGCCTATTATTTCCCACAAGCAGGACGAAACTTTATGCTGGGAATGACTTGGACCGTGAAATAACCACACAAAAAAAAGAGCATCTTTTACAGATGCTCTTTTTAGTTTATAAAACTTCATTTAGAATTTTAGCCAATCTCAATCCTGCATGCAGAAGCTGTCTTTCTAACAAATCTTTATACTGCTCTTGATAATCATAGCTGTAGTTTTCACCAGGTTTTACGCTGTCATAGAGCTGATTAGCCGCTTGGTGGCTTTCATAAAGCCAGTCTTCTAGGCTTCCGCTTTGGATTTGATTGATTTCTTCTTTTGATTTCACATCTAGAACCCTTGCGTACTCTGTGTAGCTGTATTTAGTATTGTCTATCAGGCCACTATCCCAAAGAGCGTGAAGATTAGTATCTTTCTTGAAGAATTGTATTTTGATGAGGTTTCCTCCCAAATCTTCTTCTCTTCCTGTGTGCATAGGCTGCATCATATCTCCAAGAAAATGCACCAAAAACCTCAAATAAATTTCTCTATCTGCATCAGGCGTGTTTTTATCTACGATAATGCCCTTTACATTTTGTATTGCGGTATAAATATTGGGTTTATTATTATTCTTTAATTGTTCTATAAACTGCTCTTTAGACTCCTGTGGCGGGATATTTACATAATGCCATGTGCTGGTATTCTTCCACTCTGGAGAATTTCTGACATTATCTGGCCAGTTTGCCCAGTAGGCCAATTTCTGTTTCCCGATAAGTTTTTTCAGTTTTCTTTTCGCTCTGTTAGTCAGGTGATTTTCTGCTATTTCAGCTACTACGCGATGCCCCGTAACTCCCCAAGCCGATGCTTCCGCTATTCCAAGAATAAAGAATACTGCGATGAAAATCTTTTTTAAAATCCTTGTGTTCATTATTTTATTTCAAAATTTTCTCTAAAATTCGTAATGTGATTAAATAGGTAGGCTTCACTCCTGTAAGCCCCAGCCCTCCCGAAGAAAGCGTGCTTCCTGTTTCTAGTGGATTATCAGAAGCATAGTAAGCATAGCATAAGAATAAATTCTCATTGATATGGTGGCGGATTTTAGAAGCTACCTGTATAGCTTTCTGATAATGAGCACCTTCCATCTCTAGTCCGATAGACTTCCACGATGTATTCATGAAATAAGACAAAATATCCTTATTCTGAAGCGATGTTCCCAAAACAGTGACCATACTTCCCTCAAAGGCTTTCAGTTCTGAATCTTGGAAATCTTCCAATTTAAGCGCGTTTTCAAATGGATAATTATCCGCCGTTCCTTCAAAAATATGCGATGTAGGAATCATGATATCGCCTTTTTCTCCTGTAAGAATTCCTGCTTTACCCATGACAGAAATGGATTTCACATTGAGCTTGCACTCCTCTCCTTTCACATCGAATGGGCGCAGAAGCTCGTCCATAATCTCGTAAGCCTGTTCTCCAAAGGCATAATCAAAAACGATCAAAACATCTTCGCCAGAGAAATTAGCCTCCGCGAAAGGCGTATTTTTTAGGTTAGTTTTCTTTAAATCAATGATTTGCACATCTATATTACTTCCACTTTCGTCATTGATGTAAATCATCCCTTGAGAAAGAGCATAGTCCAAAATCTTGTCTTGAAGGTCTTTTTTATTGCTGATTTCCTCGTAAAGCGTGTAGTCTATTCCTGTTTTGCAAGTTTTTTTCAAGGCATCATTCGCAAAAAGCATATTTTTCACCGAGTGCATATTCGCACTGATGATGTTAAGCGGTCTTTGGTAAAGATTTTCCTTAACCAAAATTTCTTTAAGCGTATTTGCCCATTTTTCTCCGAAAAGGTGGTGTCCTACGCGCTCCTGCAATATTGCAGAAAAATAAATTTCGCGTTCTCTTTCCTCTGCCCAGTCTAGGAAACTCACTTGCCCAAGGTTATAGACTATCTTGAACAATCGGTCTGGATTGTCATCGCTCCCAAATTTTTTGTAAGCCTCCAAAGTCTCATCAAAAGACCTTCCCAGCAACGCCGAAAGATGGATAATCGCCGTTTCTTTTTCGGTTCTTGTGAATTTTTTCTCTCCTTTGGCTACTTCTTCTATTATTTTCCAGACTCTTCTCGGTCTGCCCTCCTCCATATCAAAACCGATATTTCTGATTTTGTCAGCTTCTATATAAAGGAAAGTAAGGTGAGTAAGGATATCATAAATCTCTGAACGACCCAGCAGAACCTCTATGTTCATCTGATGCTGGTCTATACGGTAGCAGTTTCTTCTTCGTTTTTTAGGGACTATGGGCGTGAAACTCGCTTTGTGAAAGCCTTCATCCGAAGTCAAATGAATAAATGCACATTCCTCTATTCCCTCTGGTAGCCTATCCAAAACATAGAGCAATCCGTCTAATTCTATCTTGTTCGGATTGTTCATCGTTCCGTAGATTTCAGGATTGATGGTAGAAAGCAGCGTTCTGATATTCTGCCCTGACCTTCCACCAGGTTTGAAAGAACCTCTATAAAAAAGATGGCGCATAGAAACATATATTTTCTCTATCGCCTCCGTGGTTTGTCTTGCTCGTGATTGTGCCATATATATTATG
>CAUQVP010000117.1:0-4516 GCA_963521545.1 uncultured Flavobacteriaceae bacterium
AACTCTTCTCATAAAGGAATGGCAGAAAGAAGAAATAGATTTGCATAAAATTCCTACGATATTTGTTTTAGGACAATGAAAAAGCTGAATATTTTATTTTGTATTTTCTTTTTTACGATTCAGATTTCTGCTCAGCAATTTTTCTCTGGAAAGGTAACCACAGAGGAAGGGATAGCACTGGAACAGGTTCTGGTAATAAACATGAGAAATAAAGAGCAGGTGCATACCAGCAGTAGTGGGGAATTTAAGATAGCTGCAAATATTTCGGATGAGTTTCGTTTCGTTAAAAAAGGTTATGATAGGATATCTCATATCGTGAAATATGCAGATTTTGACAAACACATTTCACTGCAAATGAGGAAATCTGAAACTATTATAAATGAAGTAGTTATAATTCCAAAAAGTAAAATAGATAGACTGAAAAAGGATATAGAAGTTCCTACCGTGAAGAAAGGAACAGAGTTTAAACCTAAACCAGCAAAATGGAAAGATGTTGTTAAAATAGCGCCTATTCCTATAGCGATTGCATTTGATATAAACGCTTTTGAGGAGTTGATGACAGGGAATGCGCGGAGAAAGAAAACCCGCTATAAATATGAAGGAATGCAGGCTGATATTTTGCAAGTCAAAGAATTTTTAGGAGAAGAATATTTTATAGAAAATAAAATTCCAAGTGAGAGAATTCATGAGTTTTTAGAGTTTTCTATCATTGAAAAACCAGAGATTAAAAAACATATGAAAGCTGGTAATCAAACACAAATCATGATGATTTTGGAGAAATTGTTTCTAATATACCATAAAAGACTGGAAATGAGTAATATAAAGAATAAAAATGAATAAGATAATATACATAGCCGCACTTTTTTTCAGTATTTTGGGATTTTCGCAGAGTGTTTCAGGAAAAGTCGAGACAGAAGAAGGTTTGTCTATTTCTAATGTGTTGGTTATCAATCTAAAAACCAATGAAAAAGTAAATACAGATGAAAATGGGAAATTTACTATTTCGGCGAAGTTGCAGGATGAAATTCGTTTTGTGAAGAAAGGCTATGACCGAGTGTCTCATATTGTAAAATCTACTGATTTTGACAAACATATTTTACTGAAAATGAGGGAGACAGAAACAGTTATAAAGGAAGTGGTTATAATTCCTAAAAGTAAAATAGACAGACTGAAAAAGGATATAGAAGTCCCTACTGTGAAGAAAGGTACGGAATCCAAGCCCAAACCAGCAAAATGGAAAGATGTTCTTGCACTTGATATAGACGCCTTTGAGGAACTAATAACGGGGAACGCGCGGAGAAAGAAAACCCGCTATAAATATGAAGAAATGCAGGCTGATATCTTGCAGGTGAAAGAATTTTTAGGAGAAGAATATTTTATAGAAAATAAAATTCCAAGTGAGAGAATTCATGAGTTTTTAGAGTTTTCTATCATTGAAAAACCAGAGATTAAAAAACATATGAAAGCTGGTAATCAAACACAAATCATGATGATTTTGGAGGAATTGTTTCCAATCTACCATAAAAGGCTGGAAACTAATAATATAGATAAGAAAAATGAATAAAATAATATACATAACGGCACTTTTTTTTAGCGTTTTGGGATTTTCGCAGAGTATTTCAGGAAAAGTGGAGACAGAAGAAGGTTTATCTATTGCTAATGTATTGGTTATCAATCTAAAAACCAATGAAAAAGTAAATACAGATGAAAATGGAAAGTTCATCATTTCGGCGAAATTGCAGGATGAAATTCGTTTTGTAAAGAAAGGTTATGACCGAGTGTCTCATGTTGTGAAATCTGCTGATTTTCAAGAAGGAAAATATTTTAGACTACAAAAATCCACTGTGACAATAGAAGAAGTGGTTATCAGCAGGCTGAAACTAACGGGAAATCTTGCCAAAGATTCCAAAACTTTGGACAAGGAAGATATCAATGCTAAAATTCAAAAATCGCTGGGAACAGAAACCATTGAAAAACAAGTAAGGAGCATTTCTGGTTCTGCGGGAATTAGTTTTAATATGGCCTCATTGTTTGCTGGAAAGAAGAAAAAAGAACAAAAACAACGGCTGGAAAAATATGAGCAATTCCAGAATAACGCCACATGGATAAGCGAAAGAGTGGATTCGGAATATTTCGTCAGCAAGGGAATTCCAGAGATGAAAGTAGCAGAGTTTATTCAGTTTTCTCTGACACAAAAACCAGAAGTAGCGGGATACATCAAAACCAATAATTTCCCTAAAATAATGACTGCACTAGACCAACTTATCTCTATTTATCTCAAAAAAATAGAGAAAAAAACGACATAATTTTTTTTAAATTTAACTTTAAGGCTTTAATTTAATCTAAAGAGTAAAATAGGATTTGAGTTCAAGTTCCATAACTGAAAATAGGAAAAACAATAAAGTTTAATTTAAAAACGGAGAAACCACATAGATTTGATTTATGTGGTTTTTCATTTAAGAAAGTTTAAATTTGCAAAAAAAATTTAAAAACAAATGGCAAAAATTATACGAATTCATCCAGAAAACCCACAGGAAAGACAGATAAATGAAGTGGTGGAAACCCTGAAAAAAGGCGGGCTGATAGTCTATCCATCAGACACGGTGTATGCTCTGGGATGTGATATCAATAACCTGAAAGCGATGGAAAAACTAGCCCAGCTGAAGGGAATAAAATTAGAAAAGTCCCATTTTTCCATTATTTGTAATGACCTGAGCCACTTGTCAGAATTTACAAAACCGATAGAAACTTCCACATTCCGACTTTTGAAAAGCAAACTTCCTGGGGCTTTTACCTTTATTTTAGAAGCAAATAAAAACTTGCCTTTGGCTTATAAAGGACACAAAACCATAGGAATACGAGTTCCGAATCATTCTGTGCCACAGATGATAGTGGAAAGTCTCGGCAACCCGATAGCTTCCACCTCTATAAAAGATGATGATGAAGTGATAGAATATTCTACCGACCCAGAGCTTATAGCCGAAAAATACGATAAAAGCGTGGATATCGTGATAGATAGTGGCTGGGGAGAGCTGGTGCCTTCTACGATAGTAGATGTGACACAGGGAATACCAGAAATTGTCCGACAGGGAAAAGGTGAATTATAGGAAAATAAAAAAAACTCTCGTATTTGCGAGAGTTTTTTGTTTATTATAAAAATTCTATATCCTTAGAATGAGGAAGAATTCCTTTGACATCGTAAACAACACCGTTTTGGGATAGAAGTTTAGATAAGTCTAAATCCAAGAATTCTTTGTGAGCAACACCAAGAACTACAGCTTCATATTTATCTGATGGAAGCGTTTCCATGCTGTCTATTCCGTATTCGTGTTTTACTTCGCTAGGATTAGCCCAAGGGTCGTAAGTAGTTACTTTAACACCGAAATCCTCCAAAGCAGTGATTACATCGATGATTTTAGTATTTCTGACATCAGGGCAGTTTTCCTTGAAAGTTACTCCCAGCATGAGTAATTTAGCTCCGTTGATTTGGATATTTTTCTTAATCATCGCTTTTACCACTTGCTCGGCAACATATTTTCCCATAGAATCATTCATTCTTCTTCCTGCCAAGATGATTTCTGGATGGTAGCCGTACTCCTGTGCTTTTTGAGCCAAATAATATGGGTCTACACCGATGCAGTGCCCGCCTACAAGACCTGGTTTGAAAGGAAGGAAATTCCATTTCGTTCCAGCAGCTTTCAGCACATCGTGAGTGTTGATATCCATTAAGTTAAATATTTTAGCCAATTCATTCACGAAAGCAATGTTGATATCTCTTTGTGAGTTCTCAATCACTTTGGCAGCTTCGGCAACTTTGATAGTTGGAGCAAGGTGCGTACCTGCTGTAATCACCGAAGAATACAAGTCATTCACCACTTTACCGATTTCTGGAGTAGAACCAGAGGTTACTTTTAGGATTTTCTCTACGGTGTGTTCTTTGTCTCCTGGGTTGATTCTTTCAGGAGAATAACCAGCGAAGAAATCTACATTGAATTTAAGTCCAGAAACTCTCTCCACCACAGGGATACAGTCTTCCTCAGTAGCGCCAGGGTAAACCGTAGATTCGTAGATGACAATATCACCTTTTTTAATCACTTTTCCTACCGTTTCACTCGCTTTTACAAGTGGAGTAAGGTCTGGGCGATTGTTTCTATCCACAGGCGTAGGCACGGTGATGATATATACATTGGCATCTTCTATATCTTTTAGGTCAGCAGAGCAGAAAAGCCCATTGGTACCAGCATTGAAAGGATTTTCTTTAACCAAGGCTGATTTCAGAAGCTCATCAGACACCTCCAAAGTTTCATCATGTCCTGCGTTTAGTTCTGTGATTCTTTTTTGGTTAATGTCAAAACCTACCACAGGGAATTTAGTGGCAAATAACCTTGCCAATGGCAGTCCTACATAACCAAGTCCAATAATTGCTATCTTATGATTCATATTATATATTTTTATATTTTATTTATTTTACACCTTTAAAAATTCTATGATACAGATATCCCCATATAGTAGGGTG
>CAUQVP010000118.1:0-4489 GCA_963521545.1 uncultured Flavobacteriaceae bacterium
TGATTTCTGGATATTCAAACGGTTTGTAGTTTTCTCTTTTATCAAATATTCCCATGATGATACTTTTTCAGATTAGTATTTGCAAAAGTAGAAATAAAAATAGAAATAAATACTTTCTTAAAAAGTTATCTCTCTCAAAAGTTTTCCACACCTTGGCAAAGCCTTATAAATAAATGTGTTATAAAATACAATAGTGTTTTACCTTAATTTACAATTAAACAACATTAAAAATATTCGATGAATAAACAAAATAAAATTAAACAATAATGATTGCGCATAAAAAATGAGTATCAGAAAAACTGATACTCATTTTCAACTTTAAAACCTTATATTATGATATAATCTTATCCTTTTTTCAATGCTTCTGCACCAGAAACAATTTCTAATATTTCATTAGTAATTGCAGCCTGACGAGCCTTGTTATAGAAAATAACGAGTTCATTTTTCAGAGCATTAGCATTGTCCGTCGCTTTATGCATCGCGGTCATCCTTGCTCCGTGCTCAGATGCTATAGAATCTAATAACGCCTTATAAACCTGTGTTTTTATAGACTTAGGAATCAATGTTTCCAATATAGTCTGCTTATCAGGTTCAAAGATGTAGTCTGATTCTGCATCCTCTTCAGCTTGTTCTGGCATCGTAATTGGTAGTAACTGTTCAGTTCTTACCTGCTGTGTTGCTGCATTGATAAATTTATTATAAACCAAATACACTTCATCAAAAATTCCTTCGCTGAAGTCTTTCATCACAGCACTAGTCAGTTTAGAAACAGCCTCAAAACTTACACTATCATAAATAGAGCTTTGGTTATCATATACCGTTCTCACTCTTCTCACTGCATCAAAAACCTTTTTCCCTACCGTAAGAACCTCTATTTCTACATCTTCTTTTTGTTTGTAATTAGCATTCAGCTCTTTAATCACTGATGAGTTAAAAGCTCCTGCCAAACCTCTATTAGAAGAAATAGCGATATAAAGTATTTTTTTGACTTCTCTTTTCTGAGCATACTCTGACAAACTTCCTTCAGAACCTGTACTCACTTTTTGAATAAGTTCCTGAAGTTTTTCAGAATAAGGTCTAAGCATCGTAATGGCATCTTGCGCTTTTTTTAGTTTCGCTGCCGAAACCATCTTCATCGCACTCGTAATCTGCATCGTAGATGATATAGATGTTATTCTGCCTCTAATCTCCTTTAAATTCGCCATCTGATAAACTTACTTTTTTATGTTCCAAAAATTTAGAACAAATTGGTTTATATTTTAATTATTGTATTTCGCTACTAAATCTAATGCCACTTGTTTCAATACCTCTGTCAAATCTTTATCGATTTTACCAGCTTTTAGTGCAGACATTACCTCTGGGTGTGCAGTTTTTAATAATCCTACATATTCTTTTTGGAATGCTCTCACTTTTGCTACAGGAATATCTTTTAACAAGTTTTCTGTTCCAGCATAAATCATCGCTACTTGGTCTTCCACTGGAAGTGGTGAATTTACTGGTTGTTTTAGAATTTCCACATTCTTTTCTCCCTTAGAGATTACCGCCAAAGTAGCAGCATCTAGGTCAGAACCGAATTTAGCAAATGCCTCTAATTCTTTATATTGAGCTTGGTCAAGTTTCAATGTTCCTGAAACTTTCTTCATTGATTTAATCTGAGCATTACCCCCTACCCTTGATACAGAGATACCCACATTAATCGCAGGTCTTACCCCTGAGTTGAATAGATCAGACTCCAAGAAAATCTGTCCATCTGTAATGGAAATCACATTGGTAGGAATATATGCAGATACATCCCCTGCCTGAGTCTCGATGATAGGAAGCGCTGTCAATGAACCACCACCTTTTACCATAGGTTTCAATGTTTCAGGAAGGTCATTCATTTGAGATGCGATAGTATCATCTTTGATGATTTTCGCTGCTCTTTCTAACAATCTTGAGTGAAGGTAGAATACATCCCCAGGATAAGCCTCACGCCCTGGTGGTCTTCTTAATAGAAGTGACAACTCTCTATATGCTACCGCTTGTTTAGATAAATCATCATAAACAATCAATGCTGGGCGTCCTGTATCTCTAAAATACTCCCCGATAGCAGCACCTGCCATTGGAGCGTACACCTGCATTGGAGAAGGGTCAGATGCGTTAGCTGCTACTACTACTGTATAAGCCATTGCTCCTCTTTCTTCTAGTGTTCTTACGATTTGAGCTACTGTAGAACCTTTTTGTCCTACTGCTACATATATACAGAATACAGGCTGACCTGCATCATAAAATTCTTTTTGGTTCAGGATCGTGTCTATCGCTACCGTAGTTTTACCTGTCTGACGGTCACCAATAATCAACTCTCTCTGTCCTCTTCCGATAGGAATCATAGAGTCTATCGCAACGATACCTGTTTGCAAAGGCTCATTAACTGGCTGACGATAGATAACCCCAGGAGCTTTTCTCTCCAAAGGCATATCATATAAATCTCCTCCAATAGGACCTTTACCATCGATAGGATTACCCAAAGTGTCTACTACTCTTCCCAAAAGCCCTTCTCCTACTTTGATAGAAGAAATTCTTTTAGTTCTATTTACTGTATCACCTTCTTTTACTCTCTTAGATTCTCCAAGTAGAGCCACCCCTACATTATCCTCTTCAAGGTTTAATACAATTCCTTCAACTCCACTTTCAAATTTTACTAATTCTCCGTACTGTACATTTTCCAAACCATAAATACGAGCAATACCATCTCCTACTTGTAATACGGTTCCTACCTCTTCTACATTAGACTGAGTATCAAAATTTGCTAACTGTTGTTTCAATATTGCAGATACTTCTGCTGGATTTATTCCTGCCATTTTATTGGTTGTTTTTTCTAATTAAGTTGAAATTCTTTTCTAAGATTAGCCAAGTGTGTTCTCACCGAGTTATCAATCTGCTGGTCTCCTACTCTTAGGATATATCCACCGATAAGCTCTGGCTTTATTATAGACTTTATCTTATACTTTTTATTTACATCTATCAAAGATGAAGTTTTTACAATCTGATCTAAGCTCTGTTGAGAAAGTTCTTCAGCAGTTGTAAGGGTTACCTTCTGCACTCCATTCATCTCCTCTACTTTCTCCACATATTCTTTAGCAATATCTTCTAAATATTTTTCTCTTCCTTGCTTGATAACAAGGGTAATCATGTTTTTAGTTACCACAGAAAATTTAGAAAAAATCTCACTTGCAACACTCTGCTTTCTTCTGTAGTCTATAATAGGCGTAGCGAAAAAACTTCTCAATTCTTTAGAACTAGAAATAGTTTCTGCCACATCTTTCATTTCATTGAATACAGTCTCCGTGTTGTTAGTTTCTGTTGTAAAATCCAACAATCCCTGAGCGTATCTTTTAGCAACTTTTGTTGTGTTACTCATAAGGATTAGTTTAAGTTTTTATCATTTAATAAATTAGCCACTAAATCATTTTGGGCATCTTTATTATCCAATTTTTTCTTCAATATAGTCTCAGCAATATCTACAGATAAAGAACTGATCTGCTTTTTCATATCATCTATAGCAGCAGCCTTTTCCATAGCGATAGAATGTCTAGCAGCCTCTATCATTTTCTCTCCTTCTACTTTAGCTGTATCTTTCGCTTCGTTAATCATTCTATCTCTGATTTCTCTTGCTTCTCTCAATATATTATCCTTTTCTATTTTAGCTTCTTGGATAATTCTTTCGTTTTCAGCTTTTAAATTCTGAACTTCCTCTCTTGCTAATTTAGCTTGGTTAAGAGCATCTACGATTGTTGTTTCTCTTTCATTAAGTGCATTAAGAATTGGTTTCCATGCATATTTTGCCAAAAGAAACATCAATACAGCAAAAGTAAGAGTCATCCAAAAAACTAAACCTAATCCTGGTGTTATCATTTCTAAATTATTTTATTTTTTTATTTTACTTTAAATATTTTTTAATACAAAATTTTAAAATAATCTTGGTAAGCACCAACCGTGTTACCAAGATTATTAGGATTTTTCATTATCCTTTCATGAACGGAGCACTGAAAATCAATCCGATAAGTCCAGCACCTTCGATAAGACCACAAGCGATCAACATCGCAGCTTGTACCTTATCAGCCGCTTCTGGCTGTCTAGCGATAGCGTCCATCGCGTGAGAACCAATTTTAGAAATACCGTAAGCTACTCCTAATACAGCAAGTGAAATTGCTACATAATTTAAATTAGACATAAAATCCATGATAAAAAATATTTAGTTAAAATTATTATTTAAAATTAAAATTCTTTTTTAGTGTCCTTCTGCATGCCCGTGCGCATCATCGTGACCATGTTCTGCTACTGCAATACCAATATATAAAGCTGATAATATTGTAAATATATATGCTTGTAAAGCTGCAACTAACAATTCCAAGATAGAAACGAATAACGCCAATGGCACAGAAACTGCTCCTAAAGCTGCATTTTTGAAGATAAATATCAATGAAATAATACTTAAAATCATAATGTG
>CAUQVP010000119.1:0-4445 GCA_963521545.1 uncultured Flavobacteriaceae bacterium
ATTTTTGAAAATTCTTTTTTTTATAGTTTCTAAATCCATTTTATTTTACTTAAAACTAATATCATTCATTTTTATTGGTGGAATTTTTATATTATCACCCTCACTAATGATTTTAAAAACACTTACTTTGGAATTGCTTACATTTCTAAGACAAAATATTTATCATATATATCAGCCTATAACCAATGATCCCAACAATATCCGTTACATAGTTTAAGGTATATTTTTTATTTTTAAAAAATATATTTTCAAACCTTGTAGAATGTTTTGTTCTTTGCCTTTGTGTAGGTTCTTTATAGCACTCTGCTATAAGTTCTTCAAAAATATATTCTAACATCATTTTTAGTTCTTCTTTCTTATCTTCTGGTATGTATACTACATTTTTTGTATCCCAGATAGTCCAGTCAATACTATGTTTTATCGAAAATCTCAAAAGGTAGGGATATAGATATTTCCACACAACAGGGTGTAATTCTATTTTTATATCATTACATTTTAAAAACATGGGTACTATTTTATATATGATTTTCTTTCTTTTTCCAAATTTTATCAAATAGGATTAAATAGTCATCGAGGTTAAGACTATGATATTCTGAACAATCTCTCGACTCTATTTCTTTAAATAGATTTTTAAGAATATCTATATCTAATTTTCTTATTTTACAAAGATTATTTATTCCAACTTCATCAATAAATTTTTGCTGAATACTAATTAAAATATTTAGTCGGTTCAAATATTTTTTATCTATACACATTGTATCACTAATGATTTTTTCACCAATATCATATAAATCTACAATGTTTTTTTCAAGTTCTATATTGATAACATTATTTTCAGATTCTCTTTCTAAAAAAGATATGGCAGATTTTCTTTTCTTTTGCTTTTCAACATTGGATAACAAATTCCATTCTTCTTCCTTTTCTAATATTTCAACAAGTCTAACTTCTTCAATAGGAGCGCCTTGTTCTTTTAAAAATATTATTTTTTTACTAAAATCATTCATTATTTTGCTTCTTTTGTATGTAAATTTCTTAAATTTTAATGACAATTTACCTTTAAAACTTCATTTTTTGAAAAAACGCTCCTAAAAAATATTTTTAGGAGCGTTTAGATTGGTTATTTGTGACCGCAGAAGGATTCGAACCCTCACCGACGGAGCCGAAATCCGTAGTTCTATCCATTAAACTATGCAGCCAATGATGTAAAGCGCAAATTTAGTATTTTTTATGATTAAGTTCTATATTTTTCAAAGATTTTTTCTGTAATTTTGCCGCCATTTTCAACGAATTTTTGCTAATGAAACAGCTTTTTAAAAAGAAAAATTATTCCGATAACCAAAATTCTAATCACCTCGTAAGAGTCCTAACCACTAGGGATATCGTGTTTTTTGGGATAGCGGCCATCATCGGTGCTGGGAGTTTCAGCAGTTTGGGAGAAGCCATTTATAAAGGCGGCCCTGGGGTCATTTTATTATACATCATCTGCGGTGTTTCGTGCTGTTTTACGGCTCTCTGCTATGCGGAGTTTGCCAGTAGAATTCCTACGGCAGGGAGTGCATACACCTACGCATATGCTACTTTTGGGGAGCTGGCAGCATGGATTATCGGCTGGATGCTCATTATGGAATATAGTTTTGGGAATATTTATGTGGCTTTTTCGTGGTCGGATTATTTCACTTCACTGCTTGATAATTTAGGACTGCACATACCCGAATACCTCTCGTGCAGCTATACCGAAGCCGAAAAAGCAGTGAAAAACGGCTCTCAAAATTCAGAGCTGATTTCCGCTTGGGAGAACGCTCCTCGCTTGGGTTCTTTGAGGGTAATATTTGACCTTCCTGCCCTATTGATCAATGCCCTTATCACTTGGATTTGCTACATCGGCGTGAAAGAAAGTAAGAATTTTAATAATCTTTTGGTTTTAATCAAACTACTTGCGATAGTGCTGATTATCGCCATTGGTGTTTTCTATATCAATGCTGATAACTGGATACCCATAGACACGGCAACAGGCGAAAAATCATTCCTTCCCAATGGTTTCACAGGAATAATGTCTGCCATTAGTGGAGTTTTCTTTGCTTATATCGGTTTTGATGCGCTGAGTGTGCTTTCCGAAGAGACCAAAGACCCACAGAGAGACCTACCCAAAGGGATGATTATTTCTATATTTCTCTGCACGGCTATTTATATCGCGCTGACTATGACCCTTACAGGGCTGGTGGATTATAGAAAATTTGAAGGTATCGGAGACCCACTTTCTTTTGTATTCAAAGCTGAAAATATCAATCTTCCACTGATGGAATTTATCATAGAGGTCGTTGCCATCGTGTCCATTACTACTGTTTTATTGGTTTTCCAAATGGGACAGCCTAGAATATGGTATGCCATGAGCCGTGATGGACTGATTCCGAAGAAATTCCAGCAGATTCACAAGAAAAACAGAACGCCGTCATTTGCTACGATAGTTACAGGATTTGTGGTAGGTGTCCCTATCCTATTTACGGATAAATCTTTCATACTAGATTTTACGAGTATAGGGACTATTTTTGCCTTCGTTTTGGTGTGTGGCGGAGTTTTGCTACTTCCTCCAAAAGAGAAAGTAAAAGGGAATTTTCACCTTCCTTATATCAATGGGCAATGGATTTTTCCGCTGCTGTTCATCGGAGGTGTTTCTTTTATTTATCTTTTGTATCCATCTTTTTTTGAAAATTTGATGGATTTTAGCGATGAGAAAGAGGGAGAATTTAGGTTCGCTATTTTCATTTATATTTTGCTAAATATAGGGCTTTCTGTTTTAGCCTTTGTCAAAAAATTATCCCTAATTCCTCTGCTTGGGCTGAGTTCCTGCCTTTATCTTATGACAGGAATGAGCATGGAAAACTGGTTTTGGTTTGGGATTTGGTCTGCTGTGGGCGTTTGTATTTATTTCGCCTATGGCTACCGACACAGCAACCTGCATGATAAACAAAAAACTCACTAAAAAGTGAGTTTTTTTTATTTATGAAATGATATCAAATTTCGTGTATTCGGCTAATTTCTTAGGGATTTTTATTCCGTCAGCGGTTTGGTTGTTTTCTAATAGAGCCGCCATGATTCTCGGTAAAGCCATTGCAGAGCCGTTCAGCGTATGCACCAGTTGAGTTTTTCCATCGGCTTTGTATCGGCATTTTAGTCTATTGGCTTGGAAAGTCTCAAAATTAGACACCGAAGAAACCTCCAGCCATTTTTCCTGAGCCGCACTCCACACCTCAAAATCATAAGTCAGCGCAGAAGTAAAGCCCATATCTCCACCGCACAATCTCAAAATTCTAAACGGAAGTTCTAAATCTGTCAGAAGTCCTTTCACATGCTCCACCATTTCTTCTAGGGCTTGATAAGAATTTTCTGGTTTTTCTATTCTTACAATTTCCACTTTTTCAAACTGATGCAGTCTGTTCAGCCCTCTTACATGCGCTCCATAAGACCCAGCTTCTCTTCTATAACATTGAGAAAAAGCCGTGTTTTTAACAGGCAGTTCTTTTTCCTCTAAAATCACATCTCTGTAAATGTTAGTCACAGGAACTTCCGCCGTAGGAATCAGATACAAATTATCTTCATTCACGAAATACATTTGTCCTTCTTTATCAGGAAGTTGCCCTGTTCCATATCCGCTGGCTTCGTTCACCACATGAGGCGGATTTACTTCCATATACCCTGCTTCCGTATTTCTATCTAGGAAAAATTGAACCAAACTTCTCTGTAATTTAGCTCCCTTGCCCAAATAAACAGGGAATCCAGCTCCCGCGATTTTCACACCAAGCTCAAAGTTGATAAGATTATATTTAGATGCCAGTTCCCAGTGAGGAATAGCGCCCTCGCCAAGACCTTTCACATCGTGAGACTGATAAATATTTTCATTATCATCCGCAGAAACTCCTGCTTTCACAGATTCATGCGGAATATTTGGGATAAGATACAGAATTTCTGTAAGTTTCTCTTCTATTTCGTTTAGTTTCTGCTGAAGCTCCTTGCTCGCCTCTTTATACTGAGCTGTTTTTTGCTTTGCGCTTTCGGCCTCTTCTTTTTTTCCTTCTTTCATCAAAAGCCCTATTTCCTTAGAAATCTTGTTGATTTCAGCCAGCTGGGAGTCCATATCAAACTGAACTTTTTTTCTTTCATCATCCAGCGAAATAGCGCTATCCACCAACTCTAAATCTTTGAAATTTCTCTTTTTAAGCCCTTCTAAAACTCTATCTCTATGTTCTTTTAAAAAATTAACTTGTAACATTTTTTAAGAAAATTTAAATTTTTCACAAATGTAAGCATTATTGATTAAAAATCCGCTTAATTAGAATATTTTTCAGATTTTGAATTTTTATCAGAAATATCTTTTTCGTCTAACGATTTAGTCTCTTCTTTGGTTGTTTTGTATGCTGTATTGGCATTTATCCTAGGTCCAGCATCAG
>CAUQVP010000120.1:0-4199 GCA_963521545.1 uncultured Flavobacteriaceae bacterium
AAAGGTCGTTGTCGATGAATTCCATTACATCGTCTAAGGCGATTTGATAATCATTGAGTGTTTTCATTACGCGTTCTTTTTTTTATTTGGGGCAAAGGTACGGTGCAATGAGGCTCCTCACTCGTTGACTTAAGTTAAGATTTTTTGGTGTGTATACGTTTTTGCAATCGGCTTAAACTTTCGGGGCTGATACCCAGTAGATTGGCAATGTACTTCTGCGGTACTCGCTGAAAGAGTTCAGGGCGTGAGTGCAACAGATGCTGAAAGCGTTCTTCGGGTTTATCGGCAGCAAGGTACATAGCGGTATCGGTGGCGCGCTGTAAGATTTGTTCCGCCATCAACCTGCCGAAAGTCTCAAAGTTGTGATGTTCAGCATAAAGAGAAAAAAGGTCTTCTTTACTGATACGATATACAATAGTTTCCTCTAAGGCTTGTAATGAGAGATTAGAAGCGGAACCGCTGTTAAAACTCATAAAAGAGGTTGTCCATTGGTTTTCAAGTGAAATGTCACAGGTTTTTTCATTGCCGTCATCCTTGGTATGGAAATGACGCACACAACCTTTAGCGATAAAAAAGAGATACTTACAAGGATCAGGAGCCTCTAAGAGCATTGCTTTCTTAGCGAAAATACATTCAGTAAAATATTTATCTACTGCGTTGAGTTCTTCCTTAGTAAAAGGAAGAACTTGTTGAAAATGTTTTTTTAAAGAATCAAACATAATGGTTAATTATTACTCCACTATTTCTCCATCATATAAGTAAGCGAGGGAATGGATGTTTAGACAAGAAGTTTCGTTCTTTATTTTACGGCTTTTTCTTCATATTTACCTTCATGAAAGTATTCATAAGCGCTGGCTTCTAATTCGCCACAATCAGAAATAAGATTGCCTTCTTCATCATATATTTTGTAAATCTGCTGGGTGTCACCTATGGAGTTTTCACCATCTAATCCTAATAAAATGCTGTAAAATACATCTGTCAAGAGCGTGTCTATTACTTCTTTTAGCTGTTCTTGCTGAGTGCTGTCGAGCGCCATTTCTTTTATTTTGGCATTTACAGCACTTGGGTATTTGGGATGCTCTTCAAAGCAGGATTTTAGAAAATTTAGTTTTTCAATATAAAAATTCTTTGCAAATTCATCTGAGGTCATAGTGTGGTTATTTAAACGATTCCTTTTTCAATTCTGGACAAAGTTTGCCTTGTACAGCCTTGCGTATTTGGGCAAATTGTTGAGGTGCTAAATTTTGGATAGCATAGAGCAGCTTCCTGTGAAAAGAATAATGCTGGTTATACTCCATATAAGGCAGGGAGAGGCTGAAAGCCTTTTGTAAAGGAGCTACATTCGAGGTATTACCATAGGATTCGATAATATCCACAAGGTCTTCGTGACTGTGATGCCAATCCTCCAAAAGCAAGTTTTCGTACTGCGACAACAGCTTTTTATCCTCACCTAATGCTCCTGCAAGAATGATAGCATACTCTATACGGCTGGCATTTTTATGGGTAATGGCATCATTTAGATAAGCTTTGAGCAAATTGATAAGAGTAGAACCTTCAAGCATTGGTTCTATATAATAAGGCAGGTCATACGCTTGAATTTCATTGTTTAAAAGGCGATCGGTAAGGGCATCAAGTTCGTTAAAATTATACATAGTAATCTGTTTATGAGTTAATTAAAACTTTCTGGAATTGTCATTCACCTGAATTTTCAAAATACAAATTAGGAATCAATTATCTTATGGCTTCGATGATGTTATCCACTTTTAGTTTTTCGAGGATATTTTGTCTGTGGCGGTTTACGGTATGTATGCTGATATTCAGTTTTTCGGATATTTCTTTGCTTAGCATTCCCTCTTTAGCAAGGGCGAGAACCTCTCTTTCGCGTGGAGAGAGTAGGGTGTCGGCGGCGCTTTCAATCGCAAAAGGTACGATTTCATCAGTAAGACAATTTTTTACCTGAAAACGCACAGAAGTGTTTGCCGATTGTTCAGGAGCGAGGTCTATGATGCCCATCGCTAGAAAATTATCATCTTTAAAGGCCAATATCCGCATTTGATAAATCATTCGTACATACTTCCCTTTTTCTAATACTCTCAGCTCATAGATGTATTTGTAGGCCAGCTTTTCCTCTTCAGGGAGCGTATCCAAAAACTCCCATACTTTTTTATCAATTCTTCTTACCACCTCTAAATCATTAGGATGTACCAATTTCTCAATATCAAGCTCTTGAGGTGCATCTATATATTCGGTCACATAATAGTGATGCCCGAATCTATCTGACAGAAAAACCGCGAAACTTCCTGCTTGTTCCAAGATTTTCATATAGGGAAGGTGTTCCTGTGCGATTTCCTCTATGTTTTTATCAGTTTTCATCTTTAAAAATGGTTATTATTCAGTATTGGAGAAGGATATTTGTTGAAATAATTTTACACCAAAATTATATAAATATTTTTAAAGATGAAAAATCAAACACGAACAATTCGGAATTTATGTATTTTTATTCTCGTAGCCCTCAGTTGTGGCTGGGTCGGCGTATGGGTAGATTCTCTTACAGGTGAAACAACAGGTGATTTCAGTGACACCAGCAATGGTACTAGCGGAATGGGTATTTTTATAGTTGCTCCAGTGCTTACTTGGCTCTTGTTGTGCGCCTTTATGGGTGATGGTTCGCGCGATGCAGGTTTGCGTCCGCTTATCAAAAAAAAACTGCATTGGTATGGGGTAGCTGCTCTTATTTATCCTGTGGTGATAGCCCTTACTCTGCTTATAGGAGAGCTTTTTGGCTGGCTAAAAGTTCAAATCCGTTGGGCAGACTATCTCAGTGGTTTTGGTATTTTTGTATTAGCGGAATTTGTAAAGAATTTCTTTGAAGAATCATCGTGGCGAGGATACCTTACGGCTCGTTTGCTCAGTTTGAAGATTAAAGATGTGTGGCTTTATCTCATTGTGGGGGTAGTGTGGTGCTCGTGGCATTGGCCTTACTTCTTCTATTTTTTAAAGCCAGAACAACTATTTGCTGTATTTCCTTATGATAAGGTTACTTTTTATATAATGGCATTGGTGTGCTGCATTTCTTGGACGGTGATGTATACCGAACTTTTCCGCCTTACGCATTCTATTTGGCCTGGAGTGTGGATGCACGCCATAGAGGATACCACTATCAACAGCCTGATATATGATAAGCATATTCTTATAGAAACAGGTAAACATATCCTTATTTCGCCCGTTTCAGGGATTATTCCTTGCTTGTTGTATCTTGGCGTTGGTTTATGGCTGAGAAGAATTAGAATCAATACTCAGCGAGTTAATGATGAATCAAATTTTTAGTTTTTTCAAAATAAAATGAAACATGGATTCAAAATAAAAAAGAGTAGTGCAAAATTATTAAAACTGAATAACAAAAAACATTATCTTTGCGCCCTTTAAAAATGTCAAAAGATGAAGAAAAGATTTTTGATAGCGGTTCTTTTTACGCTCTTTTTAGGAGGCTTTGCGATGGCGCAAACTCAAGAAGAAAACTCAACACTTGCTCAGCTCCAAGCCGAAAATTAGAAATTGGAAAAGAAACTCACTAAAACAATCAAACTAAAAAACGAAGCCAAAGAATTTTTAGAAAAAAAGTATAAAGATGCTTGGTTTTCTTCTGATGAAAATATCAGGAAAAAGCAAAGAAAGTTCGCTAAAATAATTCTACGAGGCGCCAAACGCCAAGAAAGAAAACTCAAAAGAGAATTAAAAAAACTCAAAAAACACATTGAGAAAATTAAGAGTGAAAACCCATAAATAAAAACTCCTCACAGAGGAGTTTCATTTTACATTTTTACTGAATAGATTACTATATCAATAATTTTCATCATCTATTTGTTTTTAATCACCACTTATATTTTAGTTTGCTTTAATAAATTTATTATAGGAGAAAGTTTGGTTTTGAGATCATCAACAAAATCAATAAATATTTTCTCATAAAATAATATTTGTAAGGTAGTGAAATGAAATCCTCTGTTGTAAATATACTTCTTAATTTTGAAAGGTCAAAAAATTCGTTAAAAGTTTATGCAGTTGAGCGTTGAACGAGGGCTGTTCGGTTGCCAAAATACTGAAAAATTCATCGTCGAAAGCCTCGACCTTAGCGACAGCTTGCGCGATGAGTTCGGCACCTTGAGCGGTGATAGCAACTACTTTGGCGCGGGTGTCGGTCT
>CAUQVP010000121.1:0-4105 GCA_963521545.1 uncultured Flavobacteriaceae bacterium
GCGCTCTTGAGCAATGGCTCTCCCCTGAGAATTTCGACTCGCAGGGTAAGCAACAGAAGTCTTTGAAGATGTTGAGAGAATTAGTAAATAGATGAAGTTAAAAAGCAAGAAGAATATACAAACCTTAGGCAAGAAATTGGAAGTTTACCCTTCTTTAGATGCTTTATTCACAGAAGAACAACGTTGGCTTACAGCGCATTTTGTTCCGCTTATTAGTATTGATTTGGCAGTATTAAATAAGGAATGGATAGGTCAAACCTTATAAGATTATGGGGTGATTACTATTTTATCAATCTGTAGACTAAATAGGGTAGTATTGTTGATTCAGATTGTTAATGAGTTATTTTTATAGTTTCAAAAAAGTATTAAATCTGTGAGATTTTAAATATCGTTACTAATTGTATTTTACCACTTTCGCAGGAGAAATTCTACTGATGAGGTAGCTGGGTACGATTAGCGATATGGCAGAAACTACCAATATTCCCAGCGAAAGAGCAAGGATGTAGCTTAAATTCAAATCCACTGGCACGGTGCTGATATAGTATTCTTTTGGATTAAGTTTAATGATACCAAAATATTTCTGTATCAATAGCAAACCTATGCCGATAAGATTTCCTACAATCAGCCCAGGGATGATGATGAGCAGGGTGTAGTTGATGAATATCGCACGAATTTGGTTGTTGTCCGCGCCTAAGGTTTTCAGCACACCGATGGAGTTGGTTCTTTCAATAATCAAAATCAGCAGCACCATGATGATGTTGATAACCACTACTACCAGCATAATGCCTAGAATTACAGAGATATTCGTATCAAAAATCTCTATCCATTGCAGGATTTGAGGGTATTTGTCAGTAGTTTTTTCGATGTAGTTTTTGTAGCCAATGATTTTTTCTACTTTTGGGAAAACGGCATCAGTTTTATCAAAATCTTTTAGGAAAATATCCACGCCGCCGATGTCGGTTTTTCCCATGTTTTGGATTTTACGGACATGGTTGATATCACCGATGACGAATAACTCATCGATGAGTTTGATATCAGTATTGTAGATGCCTTTTACTACGAATTTTCTATAAATCGGTTTTTGGTCTTCTTTGGAGAAAACGGCTGTGATGCTGTCGTTTACTTTCAGGTGCAGGCCTTTGGCGATTTGCTCAGAAAGCATGATGTCATTATTGTATCCTTTTTCTGTATAATCAGGGATTTCGCCCGAGGTGATGAATTTTTGGAAACGATTTTTGTCAAAATCCTTGCCTACACCTTTTAGGATAATTCCAGCAAAATTCTCTTTGGTTCTGAGGATTCCACTCAGAGAGGCGTAGGATTGTGCCGTTTCTACTTCGGGTATTTTTTTAAGTTCCTTTATATCAAAATTTTCTTGGTCTAAAACCGAAGAATTATAGGAAGCGTTTGATTTCGTGGATTTTATGGAGATGTGTCCGCTGAAATCGCCCATCTTGTTTTTGATGGCTTTTTTAGAGCCGAGTCCTGTGGATATGGTAATCAGCGAAACCACTATCCCTAGGGCAACGGACAGCCTTCCGATGAAAATAATTATGCGTGAAAGATTATTTTTATTATCTTTGGAGAACGCAATTTTTTTAGAAAAATAAATAGGAAACTTCAAAATAATGAATTTAAGAGCCAAAAGTAAAAATTTTGTATTGATTATACTAATGCTTTTTGTAAATAATCAATTTTTTAATGCACAAAAATCTAAAAACGCCGAAAACGAGGAGTTTGTAACAGGCGCAGACCAGCCAGAAAAATACCTGCTGCTGCTAAAAGGGAAATCCGTGGGAGTGGTGACCAATCAGACAGGGCTGGTGACCATTAATAAGAAAAAACAAAGCATCGTAGACTTTTTGAAAGAAAATGGAGTAGCTGTAAAAAGGGTTTTTGCTCCTGAACACGGTTTTCGTGGAGTGGCGGATGCTGGAGAAGTTGTGAAAAATGGAGTGGATACCAAGACAGGCATTCCGATAGTTTCGCTTTATGCAAATACTAAAAAACCTACACCAACCCATATGAAGGATTTGGATGTTATTTTGTTTGATATTCAGGATGTGGGAGTTAGATTTTATACCTACATATCTACGCTTGCTTATGTAATGGAGGCGGGAGCGGAAAACGGCGTGGAAATCATCGTTTTGGATAGACCTAATCCGCATGACGGCTATACAGACGGGCCAGTGCTGAGAAAAGAATGGACTTCTTTTGTGGGGCTTCATCCAGTGCCTGTGGTCTATGGACTTACCATAGGAGAGTACGGGAAAATGGTAAATGGCGAAAAATGGCTTAAAAATAAAGTTCAGGCGAAATATACACTCATAAAAATGAAAGGTTACCACAAGAAAAACCGCTATCCGCTTTTGGAAAAGCCGTCACCTAACTTGCCGAATGACAAAGCCATCAATCTCTATCCAAGTTTGTGCTTCTTCGAAGGAGCAGAAGTTTCCGTAGGGCGTGGGACAGATATTCCTTTCCAAATTTACGGTTCGCCATGGATTAAAAACATGAAATACGAATTCACTCCGAAGCCAAGTTTTGGTTCTAAAAATCCGTTTCTAAACGGTCAGCTGTGCTATGGAGAGGATTTGAGAAACTATGACAAAGACCTGCGGGAGCTTAGTTTGGAATGGGTGATAAAGGCTTATAAAAACTATAAAAATCCACAAAAATCATTTTTCCTAAAAGATGCAAAGGGCAAATATTGGTTTGATACCTTGGCAGGAACGGATGAACTCAGAAAGCAGATAATAGCAGGGAAATCCGAAGCAGAAATCCGACAAACATGGCAGAAGGGGCTTTCTGATTTTGAAAAGATAAGAACTAAATATCTAGTGTATCAAGATTAGGAACAGATGTTTTTGGATGTATTATTCCCGAATCGCTGCCTAAACTGTGATGAAATCATTCCCAAAGATGAAACTGTCTGCGTGAAATGTTTGGATAAAATACATTTTACGCATTGGGATTTTGGAGAAAATCTTCTGAAACGGAAGGCAGAAAGCTTGTTTCCTTTGGAGGCGGCTTATGCTCTTATGTATTTCGATAAAAAGGGACTTTCTAGGGAACTCATCCACCAGCTGAAATACCGAAATCAAGAAAAAATTGGTGGGATTTTAGCGAAATGGGTGGTGGAAAATCTTAGGTTTAAAGGAGAAAAGCCAGATTTGCTGGTCAGTGTTCCGCTTCACCCAAAGAAACTTAAAGAACGAGGGTACAATCAGTTACATCTTTTTACGGAGGTTTTGTCCTCTGAATATGGGATTCCGTTTGACCATGATTTACTTAAAAGAAATAGCCACAGCAAAGCCCAAGCTCAAAAAGACAAATCCCACAGAGAAGAAACTAAATATGATTTTTCTCTTACAAAAGAAATTGAAAATCAACACATTCTATTGATAGATGATGTATTTACCACAGGGAACACGATGAGCGCCATTGCTTGGGAATTCCTTAAAAATAAGAAAAATAAGGTAAGTATATTAGTGATGGCTATTGATTGTTAATCAATAAGTCATTCAAAAGAAATTGACTTTTTCTCTTCATCAGAAATTCCTTTTAATCTGAGAGTTACATGTACAGAATTAAATGCCATTTCGCCATATTCTATATAAACATCTCCATTAAAAGAATTTGGATTAAATTGCTTATAATCAGTAATTGTAGCAAAAGGAAAAAACTGGCGATAAATATCTCCTTTTTTTGTAATAATAATGATGATAGTGTATATTTTTTGTTTAAAAAATGAAAAATGTCCGGCGATTAAAAAAGCATTTTCAAAGAAAAACAAGTCTGCTTTTGTAAAATTATAACCTTTAAGGTTATTTTTATTAAAAGTAGCCATACAAGCACTATATTTTATATTTTCTTTTTTTAGAAGGAGTTTGTAGGGAATAGAATCAATATTTTTAAGGTTATATTTAATGTTTTTTGATTTAGAAATCGAAACATATATTATAATTATAATGAATAGTAAAAATAAAAATATTGCAGGCATAATTTAAAATTTCTCAAAATTAAAGACTTTTGACTAAAACTTCAATAAATTTTTCTAAAGGTTTTGGGAAGGATTTTTGGTCAAAATCTTTTAAATCTAACA
>CAUQVP010000122.1:0-4073 GCA_963521545.1 uncultured Flavobacteriaceae bacterium
CTAAACCTACCTCCACCAATGTTCCCACGATAGCCCTGACCATATTTCTCAAAAAACGATTAGCCGAAATCGTAAAAACAAGGCTGCTACCTTTTTGGTTCCACTGGGCGTGATAAATTTTACAATTATTCGTTTTTACATCTGTGTGCAGTTTAGAAAAACTGGTAAAATCTTCATATTCAAAGAGGATTTTACACGCTTCGTTCATTTTTTCTACATCTAGTTTTTGTCTCCACATTTGCCACGAAAAAGCCTCTGTGAAAGGGTCTTTTTCTAATGAAATATGGTATTCATAAGTTCTATAAACAGCGCTAAATCTCGCGTGCATTTCTTCTTCAACCTGAAAAATTCTCTTAATGGCGATGCTCGGCGGAAGAAAAGCATTCAGCCTCTTCACTAAATCCTCACTGACAGGCTGGTGTGTATCAAAGTGGGCAAATATCTTTCGTGCATGTACGCCCGTATCGGTACGCCCTGCGCCTGTGGTTTTTATATCTTCTCTCAATAGAGTAGAGAGGGCTTTTTCCAAAACTTCCTGCACGGATATTTGTTTTGGCTGAATTTGATAACCAAAGAAATGAGCTCCATTGTAGGAAAATTCTATAAAATACCGCATAATTTGCAATTTAAGACTGCAAAAATCGTAAATTTCTATTACATTTGCCTTGTTTTGGTGGTCATTTAGCAATGAAAAAAATATTACTTCTCTCGGACACGCATTCTTATATGGATAATCGCATTTTGGACTACGCCTCACAGGCGGATGAGGTCTGGCATGCGGGAGATTTTGGAAATCAGGAAGTAATAGACAGCCTCAGCGCGGTAAAGCCTCTGAAAGGTGTCTTTGGGAATATAGATGATGCAGGAATACGGAAACAATTTCCTGAAATACTGAGATTTACCTGCGAGGAAGTGGAAGTTCTGATGACGCACATCGGCGGCTATCCAAAAAAATATGCTCCCAACATCAAAGCAGAACTACTCCAGCACCCGCCGAAACTCTTTATCTCTGGGCATTCTCATATTTTGAAAGTTATGTTTGACCAAGATTTGGGACTGCTGCACCTCAACCCTGGCGCGTGTGGAAATGTGGGCTGGCACAAGGTAAGAACGATGATGAGATTCGTGATTGATGGGCAGGAGATAAAAGATTTGGAAGTAATAGAACTCGGCACAAGATAAAATTATGAAAATAGGTGATAAAGTTTCGGTGATTGATGAGGATTTGGAGGGAACTCTGGTCTCGGTAAAGGATAAAACAGCGGTTTTTGAGGATTCGCATGGTTTTCGGCACGAATATCCTTTGGCTCAGCTTGTTTTGCGCGGAAATTTGATTTATGATGAAGTTCCTTTGACCCAAAAAGAAGAAACAAAAAAAAATATTTCCCAAAAGCATCAAAAAAATGTGATGAAAATAGACCTTCATTTTGATCAATTAGTGAAAAACCTTAATGAATATGACTCTTGGGAACGGCTTTTCATCCAAAAAGAGCGACTAATAGAGGTTTTGGACTTCTGCAAAGCAAATAAAATAAAACGGCTGGAAATCATCCACGGACTCGGCGAAGGCGTCCTGCAAGAGCTGGTCTATGATGTGCTGCGAGGTTACACAGGGATAGAATTTGAAGAAAATGAATTTTTCAAGCATCAGTCTGCTTCGGTGGAGGTGGTATTTATTACTTAATTATTCTATTTTATAGAGCATTATCTTATGTTTTATCATTTCATTTTTTAATGAATTAAGGAAGGGCATATTTTGAGGCGTTTTGAGGAAACATTCTATATTTAAAAGGTGTTCTTTACTAAATAATTGTCCGTTTGGAGTTTGTATTTTGTAACCAAGATAGTCGCCATCAAGCTCTATACACTCATATGCTTGGATATTTGCAGAGTTATCAAACAAGAAAGATTTTTGCTCGGAAAATTCACTTCTTTTCTTCAAAATTTTACCTTTTTTGGTTGTTTCGTAAATAATGATTTTATCATTTGTATAACTCCAAACGATTTCTCTCTTTGCATAAGTAGAAGAAATGTAGAAAACATTTCCATTTTCTTGGAACAGCTGGGTTTTTATATCCTTACCTATTTGCAAAGCTGAACAGGAGCTGATACCAAAGAGAAACAATAGTAATAATGCTATATTGATAAATCCCAAAGTATTTTTTGCTTGAGTTTTCATTGTTTTTTCACTTATTTTATTCAACCTTACAAAGATATTTATTAAAAACAATCTTTTCACAAAATTTTCTCTTATTTTTGTGGAATGCAAATAGTTATTATCGGTTCAGGGAATGTTGCCTACCATTTGGCGAAAGCTTTTACGGAAAACCAAATTCCTGTAAAACAACTTTTCGGCAGGAATGAGGCAAGTTTGGAGAAAATCTCCTCCGAGCTTGGGATTTCGTATTCTACGGAGCGTTTAGACCCTGCAGATTTATACATCATCGCAGTGAAAGATGATGCCATAGGTGAAGTTTCCAAAATCATCACGGACAAAAACAGCCTCGTAGCCCACACTTCTGGCTCCACCCGAATGGAAATTCTGGCTGGAGAATACCGAAAGGCGAGTTTCTATCCTTTGCAGACTTTTTCAAAGGAGAAAAAACTGGACTATTCCAAAATCCCATTTTTCATCGATGCTGAAAATGAAAACGACAAGGAGATTTTGATGAATTTAGCCAAAAAAATTTCCCAAAAAGCCATGCTCGTAGATGATGAAAAAAGAAAATACATTCATCTCACTGCCGTTTTTTCTTGTAATTTTGTCAATCATCTCTTTGCCAGAGCAAAAGAAATTTCTGACAGCCAAGACATTCCTTTTGAGTTTTTTCTTCCGCTGATAGAAGAAACCGTTGATAAAATCCATTCTATCAACCCAAAAGATGCCCAGACAGGGCCTGCCAGAAGGAACGACCAAAAAATATTGCAAATGCACGAAACTCTCTTAGAAAACGATGAACAGAGAGAAATTTATAAAATAATGAACCAATCGATAAAAAAAATGTATGAGTTATAAATCAAAATTAAAAGATATAAAAGCCTTCGTGTTTGATGTAGATGGCGTTTTCACGGATGGAAGCATCGTTCTGATGCCAGATGGAAGCATGAGCCGTACGATGAATGTCTTAGACGGCTATGCTGTGACCAAAGCCATAAAAGCAGGCTACAGAATCGCTTGTATCACAGGAGGAAGCGACCCGATGGTGAAACACAGGCTCAATTATTTAGGGATAACGGATTATTACCCAAAATCCAGCTACAAACTTCAGAATTTTGAAGATTTTAAAGACAAATACGATTTGAAAAACGATGAGGTTTTGTCAATGGGAGATGATATTCCTGATTATGATATGCTTAGGCTGTCGACTATCGGTGCTTGTCCCATCAATGCTGTTCCAGAAATCAAGAAAATTGCCGATTATATTTCGCCTATCCACGGCGGAAAAGGCTGTGTGCGAGATGTAATAGAACAAGTGATGAAAGTGCAGGGAAAATGGACAGAGGAGGACGATACCGCTTCTGTATAAAATCAAAATAATATGAAATTATACTTAGGTTCGCAGTCGCCACGCCGCAGGGAATTACTCGGTTCTTTGGGGTTTGATTTTGAAGTAATTAATATAGAATGCGATGAGATTTATCCCGAAAATCTCACTGCAAGTGATGTTGCTGCTTTTCTTTCGGAGCTGAAAGCCAAAGCTTTCCGAAGTTTGGAGAAATCTGAAATTCTTCTGACTGCTGATACCGTGGTAGTTTTTGAAAATAAAATTTTAGGAAAACCAAAATCCAGCGAGGAAGCCAAAGAAATGCTCAAAACACTTTCTGGAAAAACGCACCAAGTATACACTGCCGTAAGCATCAAAACTCATGATAAAATCCTGACACAGACCGATGTGGCGGATGTGAGTTTTTTGGATATTTCGGAGGAGGAGATAGATTTTTATGTTGATAAATTCCAGCCGATGGACAAAGCAGGAAGCTACGGAATACAGGAATGGCTGGGAATGGCGAAAATTGATAAAATAAATGGGAGTTTCTACACCATCATGGGACTTCCTACGGCAGTGGTGTAT
>CAUQVP010000123.1:0-4026 GCA_963521545.1 uncultured Flavobacteriaceae bacterium
AAAACCACATCTACCAAACCATCCGTTACCAGCGCCTGTGGAGCAATGTAAGCATTATTCCCAAACTGTCTGGTGTTGGCAAGGTTCATCATCAGATATTCGCCATTGTAGGATTTATATTTCTCCTCAAAACAGATATTGATAGGCTTAAACTTAAAAAATGTGCTGATAGAGGTTTTGATATAATTCGCGAAACCACGGCTGGTTTTCTCAAAATTCTTCGCGACTTCGCCATCAAATCCCGCTCCAGAAAGATTGATAGACAGCTTGTTATTGATAGTGAAAGTATCTATTTCCCTGTATTTTCTGTTTTTAATTTTAGAAAGGAGAGTATCTATATTTTTAGAAAAATGGTTCTCATTCGCAAAACCATTTCCAGAACCTGCTGGGAATATCCCTAGGATTTTATCCGTATTGATTAGCTTCTGGGCTACCGTAGATATCGTCCCATCGCCGCCCACAGCCACGAAAATATCCACCTTGTCCATATTATTTTCTATAAAAGAAAAAGTGTCCTCTATTGATTTAGAAATGAGATAAAATGGCTTTTCTACTCTTTTTTCTAAATCATCTACAAAAGGTTTGTATTCTTTTTTCGCGGAGAAAGGATTGATGATAAATGCTACTCGTTCCATTTTTTGATATAAATTAAACTGTCCATGTGATATTTCCGTTCAGAATTTGCTGCATATCTGGCTTGTTTTTTTCCACTTGATTGGTAAAAGTTTCTTCGTAAGAAGCTCTATTTTTTTTATAAAAAACACCGAAAGGCCGTGGAAAATCAGAAAATTCTTCATCAAAATTAAACCTTGCCAAAATTTGGGCTTTCAGGATAGAAGTTTCGTCATGTATCCAAAGTTTTGATTCATCGGTATCTTCCGTAATATCAATGATTTTTGGTTCAAAATTTTCTAAAATAATTCCTTTGGATAAATCTTTTCCGAATTTCAAAGGTTTTCCGTTTTCCAGATAGAGATTTGCCTCTTCTTTGGTGGCTTTATTGGTAAATTCATCAAAAACACCATCGTTGAAAATTACACAATTTTGGTAAATTTCCACAAAAGAAGTTCCTTTATGTTTCTGTGCTTCCAGAAGCACTTCTCGAAGGCTTTTCGGCTCTCTGTCCAGCGTTCGCGAGACAAATGTAGCTCCGCTCCCCAAGGCTAGACTCAGCGGATTAAAAGGCTGGTCTATCACCCCAAAAGGCGAAGATTTAGTTTTCAGACCAAGCTGGGAAGTTGGTGAAAATTGCCCTTTGGTCAGTCCATAGATTTCATTATTGAAAAGAAGGATATTCACATCTAAATTCCTCCTCATCAGGTGTATAAAGTGATTTCCACCGATGCTCAGCCCATCGCCGTCTCCTGTGATGATCCATACATTCAGCTCAGGGTTAGCTAGTTTGATACCCGTAGCCACCGCAGGTGCACGCCCATGGATACTATGGATGCCGTAGGTGTTCATATAGTAAGGAAACCGCGATGAACAGCCGATTCCTGATACGAAAACCATATTTTCCCTCTTGATGCCGATTTCTGGGAGAATGCTCTGAACCTGCTTTAAAATAGAATAATCGCCGCAGCCAGGGCACCATTTTACCTCTTGGTCTGATGCGAAATCTTTTGCGGTGTAAGTTTGGATTTCTTCCTGCATAATTTTATCCATGTAAGTGTTTCCAAATCACATCTTTAAGTTCCATGAGACCCTCCTGCGTAACTCCCGAGAAGAACAAAGGTTTGTATTTTTCTGGAAATTCTGCTGAAATTTCGGCCTTTAATTCATCATCCAAAAGGTCTGATTTTGAAATAGATACGATGAAATCTTTATCTAAAAGCTCTGGATTGTATTCTTTTAATTCGTTTTCCAAAATTTTAAACTCTTCATAATGATTTTTGGAATCCGCAGGGATAAGGAATAAAAGAATAGAATTTCGCTCAATATGTCTCAAAAACCTGTGTCCCAGACCTCTTCCTTCTGCTGCACCTTCTATAATCCCTGGGATATCCGCCATTATAAAGGATTTGTAATTTCTGTATTCTACAATTCCTAAATTGGGTGTGAGTGTAGTGAAGGCATAATCTGCAATTTTTGGTTTTGCTGCCGAAACTACCGATAAAAGTGTAGATTTACCAGCGTTAGGAAATCCTACCAAACCTACATCTGCAAGGACTTTCAGCTCAAAGATGATGTAACCCTCTTCCCCAGGGAGCCCAGGCTGTGCGTAGCGAGGAGTCTGATTGGTAGCAGATTTAAAATGCTCGTTTCCAAGACCTCCTTTTCCGCCTTTCATCAGGATGATTTCCTGTCCGTGTTCTAATATTTCGCCTAATATTTCGCCGTTTTCATTTCGCGCAACTGTTCCCACAGGCACCTCGATATAGACATCCTCGCCGAAACGCCCAGTGAGCTGGTTTTTGCCCCCTGGCTGTCCGTTTTCTGCCTTTATGTGGCGGGTATACCGAAGCGGAAGAAGTGTCCATTCCTGCGCATTTCCTTTCATGATGACATGTCCTCCACGCCCTCCATCGCCGCCATCAGGACCGCCTTTTGCTATATATTTTTCTCTTCTAAGATGAGCCGAACCTGCACCACCATGCCCCGACTGGCAGTGGATTTTAACATAATCTACAAAATTTGACATAGATATTTTTTTGAAATGTTTTTAGGTTTGAAGATTTTTCAAACCGATTGCAAAGATAAAAATTAAATTGATAAACTTCTGAAAATAGGCAGCATAAAAAAGGCTTCCAATTTTTGTTGAAAGCCTTTTTTTAGTTTATTTGATTTTTTCTACTTCTGCGTAGAGTTTTTCTGCGATTTCTGCGATTTCTCCTACGCCGTTCACTTCTACATATTTGCCTTGTTTTTTGTAAAGTTCAGCTACTTCGGCAGTTTTAGTGTAGTATTCTTTTATTCGGTTTCGGATGATGTTTTCATTAGCATCATCACTTCTATCGCTGGTTTTACCGCGTTCCAAAAGTCTTTTTACCAAGATTTCATCTTCTACAACGAGAGAAAGACAAATGTCAATCTGGTCATTCAGTACATTTTTTACAATATCCTCCAATGCCTTAGTTTGGAATGCTGTTCTTGGAAATCCATCGAAGATAAACCCTTGAGCATCAGTTGGTTTTTTAAGTTCATCGATAAGCATATCGATGGTAATTTGGTCTGGAACAAGTTCTCCTTTGTCCATGTAAGGTTTAGCTAACTTACCAAGTTCTGTTCCATTCTTGGTATTATCCCTTAAAATGTCTCCTGTAGAGATTTGTTTCAAGTTGAATTTTTTGACTAAATTTTGAGCCTGAGTGCCTTTACCACATCCTGGAGGCCCAAAGAGTACGATATTTATCATTTTATGAAGAGTTATTATTTTTTAGTGGTTGATTCTTCCTTCTTCGAGCTGGTAGAGGTCTGGAAGGTTCCTTCCAAGCTCATCATAGTCTAATCCGTAGCCGAGCACGAATTTATTAGGAATTTCTTTTGCTACATAATCAACTGGGAAATTTTTCTTGAAAACTTCTGGTTTTAGCAGCAGAGAAGCTATTTTTAGGGATTTTGGACGGTGTGTGTTTTTGAAATATTCCAAAAGACTTTCTATCGTATTTCCTGTATCTACGATGTCCTCCATCAGGATGATGTGTCTGCCCTCTACATCTTTGGTTAAGTCCATTTTTTTATAAACTATACCTGTAGACTGAAGTCCGCCATTGTAAGAACTTACCTGCAAAAAGGCTACCTCGCATCTTCCTGGGTAATATTTCATAAAGTCTGAAAAAAACATAAAAACGCCATTCAGTACTCCGATAAACACAGGAACTTCATCCTTGTAGTCTTCGTAAACCTTTTCTGCAAGGTCTTTTATCGCTTTCTGCAATTCCTCATTAGTGAGATAAGGAACGAAATGTTTGTCATGAATTGTAATACTGCTCATATCTTTCCAAAATGCAAAAATAAGAATTTTATTGTTTGTTTCTATTATAAATCAAGATTAAATTTTGATAAATCAACTTTACTGCATTAAAT
>CAUQVP010000124.1:0-3885 GCA_963521545.1 uncultured Flavobacteriaceae bacterium
AGGTGAGTTTGGTTCAGGTTCGTGAATTTCTCTGTTTTTTCTTCTAAAATTTTATTGGCAATGTTTTCAAAATGGAGTTTGCTTTCCTCTTGTAGTTTTTGGGAAAGATTTTTCTGCTCTTCCATGGAGCTTTGCAGGTTTTTGTTTTCTGCGGAAAGCTCGGATATTTTAGCAATATTCTTTAGGCTCTCTTGATTTAGATTAGAAATATTTTGATTTAAATTTTCATTTGTTTTTCGGAGTTCTATGATTTGTTCGTTTTGGAGGTCTTTCTCTGCCGAGATTTTTATAAGTTGGTTTTCAGTAATATTTAATTTTTCCCTTTGACCAGCAGAAAATTCTCTTTCTCCTTTTATTTGTTCTAAAAGTTCATCGATTTTGCCTTCTGCATTGCTGAGTTCAGTTTCTTTTTTAACGAAATTTTGCTGTAATTCCTCAAAGATATTTCGAGAAATTAGAGAAGATTTTAATGCAAAATATACAGCTGCACCGCCTACTATAAGACCCAGCGCCAGCCCTAAAAATAGATAAAACATGCCTTAATTTTTTTAACTCCGAAAAGTACAAATAAAGAATTAGAAAATAAAATTTTAAAAAGCATATCTTTGCAAAAATTTTGAAATTCATCAATGACAAAAACAGGAAGAATAGAACTAATGGCGCCCGCGGGAGATTTTACCTCTCTGCAGGCTGCTTTGGATAATGGAGCAGATTCAGTGTATTTCGGGGTGGAACAGCTTAACATGAGAGCGAGAGCCTCCATGAACTTTACCCTAGATGACCTGCCTGAAATCAGCAGAAGATGTAAGGAAAAAGGCGTGAGAACTTACCTTACGCTTAATACAATTATCTACGACCACGACCTCTCCATCATCAAAACTCTTTTGGATAGAGCTAAAGCGGCAGACCTTACGGCTGTAATTGCGATGGATCAGGCTGTAATCGCCTATGCAAGGCAGATAGGAATGGAGGTGCATATTTCCACGCAGATAAATATTACCAATATAGAAACGGTTAAGTTCTATGCGCTCTTTGCGGATACGATGGTGATGAGCCGAGAACTCAGTGTTACTCAGGTAAAGAAAATCTGTCAGCAGATAGAAAAAGAGCAGATAAAGGGTCCTTCTGGTAATTTGGTAGAGATAGAGATTTTCGGGCATGGTGCGCTTTGTATGGCGGTTTCTGGGAAGTGTTATCTGAGTCTTCACTCTCACAATTCATCTGCAAACAGAGGAGCGTGTAAGCAAAACTGCCGTAAGAAATATACCGTGATAGACCAAGAAAGCGGTTTTGAAATAGAATTAGACAACGAGTATATGATGTCGCCAAAGGATCTTTGTACCATTGATTTCCTTGACCAAATCGTAGATGCAGGTGTGAAAGTCCTTAAATTAGAAGGGCGAGGCAGGGCACCAGAATATGTGGCAACAGTTACCAAATGCTATCGTGAGGCGATAGATTCCATAGCCGATGGCACCTATTCCCAAGAAAAAGTAGCAGACTGGATGAGCCGACTAGAAACAGTCTATAATCGTGGTTTTTGGAGTGGTTACTACCTTGGGCAGAAACTGGGTGAGTGGTCACCGAACCCTGGTTCTAACGCCACACAGAAAAAGGTCTATATCGGAAGAGGAACGCACTATTATCCAATAACCAGCATTGCGGAATTCCTTATAGAAGCATTTGATTTTAATGTAGGCGATAAGGTTCTTATCCAAGGGCCAACCACAGGCTCCCAAGAAATGGTTGTAGAAAGTATGATGGTAGAAGGGAAGGGTGACAGCCAAAAAGCCACCAAGTCTGATGTGGTTACCTTCAAAACGGATTTCCGTGTAAGGCCAAGCGACAAACTCTACAAAATAGTAAAAAACGATACAATAGCTTAGTGTAATCCTCTCCTTTTTAGGAGAGGTTTATTATTTTTTGCTATTGGATTATGGAATTTTGTCTTTAGAATTAAATAAAAAATATACGAAGACTTGAATAAAGTCGTAATTACTTCCAAAGTGACCACAAAAAGGAAAACAGAGTAAAGAAATTTTAAAATTATTTATTACCTTCGCATCAAAAATAAATGGTAATCGTTACACTACAAAGGGAGAAATGCATAGGTTGTAACTACTGTGCAGAGTTTGCTCCTGAATACTTCCGAATGTCCAAAAAAGACGGAAAATCCGTTCTATTGAAATCCGTAGAGAAAAAAGGTTTCCACACCTTAAAAACACCGATAGAAGACGCCTACGAATCTTGCGAAAAGGCAGCAAAGGCGTGTCCTGTGAAAATAATCTCTGTAAAATCTATCTAAAGTACAAGTTTCAAAATATCTTTTTGGGAAATGGAAGTGTTAGACAATGTCTTTTTTAATTCGTATCAGCGCGAGATAGTGGCAACTATCGTGGTGCTGCTTTTTTCTTTGCTTATTAGGTTTGTGATTTCTACTTTGGTAGGTAGATTTGGGAAGAAATCTGGGTTTTCAAAACCGAGAATCAAGTTGGTTCTCAAGTACATAGACCTTCTTATAGGTGTTTTTATAGTCCTGACTTTGGTTCCTGTCTGGGGAGTGGAGCGAAAACAGGCGTTTCTGGTGATTTCTTCTATTTTTACAGTGATAGGTGTGGCGCTGTTTGCCCAGTGGTCTATTTTGAGCAATATCACGGCGGGGATTATTATTTTCTTTTCGTTTCCGTTTAGAATAGGAGATAAAATAAAAATTCTGGACAAAGATGTCCCAATAGAAGCCGAAATAATAGATATAAGGCTGCTGCTGTATACACTCCTAAAAACAGATAGTGGAGAGCGGATTTCCTACCCAAATAACCAGTTCCTGCAAAAAGGAATAGCCATTGTTAGTAAAAGCTAAAGCTCGGTCTGTTGTTTTAATAAACTTTTTAAAAGGGCGATTTGCTCATCTTTTGCTTGTATGAGTTTTTCATAAACATCTTTGTTATCTTGATATAGGTTTTGAACTTGTTGATGTCCAACGCTGTTTTCCTTAATGTCTTGATTATAAATAGTTTGTTTATTTAATTCTAATATTTCTGCAACATCTGTTTCTAGTAGTTTGGCTATCATAAAAAGCCTTTCTACACTTATTTTTGTGGAATTACTTTCTAATTTAGCATAGGAGGCTTGGGTAAGGTCTAATTCGTGTGCCATATATTCTTGGCTGTAGCCTTTCAGTTCTCTGTATTTTCTAATATTTTTCCCAATAATGTCATTATTCATAATAAGATTTATTTATTCGCAAATATAATAAAATATTCTTAAAAGTAATTATTTTTTTAAAAAAATAGAAGTATGTTTGCCTAATAATAAAAATGTGAGAATTATGGGTAATAGTTCATATGGAAGAGGTCTTAAAGATGGTTATGAAAAAGGGTTTGAGGAAGGTAGAAAAAAAGGATATAACCAAGGAAAGAGTGATTATACAGGATGTTTGCATATTGTTGCTTTTATGATAGGAAGTATTATTAGT
The DNA here is from genome assembly GCA_963521545.1 of uncultured Flavobacteriaceae bacterium. Taxonomy (GTDB): domain Bacteria; phylum Bacteroidota; class Bacteroidia; order Flavobacteriales; family Weeksellaceae; genus JABCPE02. Next base: position 3,476 of record CAUQVP010000124.1, read on the forward strand.
GTTTTTGCTCTTGTCATTAGTGTGGTATAAATTCAAGTTTAATTAAGAATAAATTATTATGGGTAAACTAATTAAAGTAAAAGACAAAGCTCCTTCAATTAAGGATAAAATGAAAAATGATCCTACAAAGGTTAGTAGCAATGGGGTTGGAGGAAGTGCAGTAATAACAGTAGGTGGGACGATAGGTTTGTATATAGGTGGTCCCGTTGGTGCATTGGTAGGAGCTGCTGTTGGAGGAGTAATAGCATTAGCAATGGCTGAAGATACTGATGATAAATAAGGAAAGTATATAGAAAAAGGTAGATTTATAAATCTACCTTTATTTTTTTACGCCCTCCAAAAATCCCTATCCAAACTTCGGTATTGTATGGCTTCGGAGATATGGGCAGGACTGATGTTTTCAGAATCAT
>CAUQVP010000125.1:0-3688 GCA_963521545.1 uncultured Flavobacteriaceae bacterium
GCTTTTTGTCCTCCTGCATTTTTTCCAAAGTCGCAGGCAGGCGGTAACCAAAAAGGAACTTTCCTTCCTCATCTAGAAAGAGAATTTCCTTTTCCTCTCCATCTATCATCTGGGCAAAAATATCCCACATAGACTGGTCTTTCAGCTTTAATAATTCAAAAAATTCCTTGGCTTGGATATGTATAGTTTTCATAAATTTCAAATATTTAGAACTTACAAAAATATAAAAAAGAGAGGATATTTGTAATGTTTAATATTTTTTATTACTTTCGTAATATCCAAAAAATTCCCGAAGATGAGCACCGAAGAACAACAAGAACGAATAGAAATCCTCAAAAGATACGATGACCTAATCCACCACACCTACCGAAAGCTGAATGAGGAACAGCTGGAACTCATCAAAAAGGCTTTTGATGTGGCTTGGGATGCCCACAAAGACCAGCGCCGAAAGACTGGAGAACCCTACATTTTCCATCCCATAGCGGTGGCAAAAATCGTGGCTGAGGAAATAGGTCTAGGTGCTACCAGCATCGCGGCAGCGCTGCTTCATGATGTGATAGAAGACAGCGACTACACCTATGAAGACATAGAAAAACTCTTCGGAAAAAAAATCGCTGATGTAGTGAACGGACTTACCAAAATTTCTGTGATGAATAACCAAAACATCTCTGTGCAGTCCGAAAACTACCGAAAACTCCTGCTCACTCTATCGGATGATTTTAGGGTAATTCTCATCAAAATAGCTGACCGCCTTCACAACATGAGAACGCTGGACAGTATGCGTCCAGACAAACAGAAAAAAATAGCCTCTGAGACCGTATACATCTACGCGCCTATGGCTCACAGACTGGGACTTTACAACATAAAATCTGAATTAGAGGATTTGTCCCTAAAATACAACATGCCCGAAATCTACAACGAGATTTCTGAAAAACTCATCATAGCCAAAGAACACCGTGAAAGCTATGTACAGGAATTTATAGAGCATGTTTCTGAAAAACTAAAAGAAGAAAAACTCAATTTTAAGATTAAAGGAAGAGCGAAATCCATCAGCTCTATTTATAGAAAAATGCTGAAACAAAACATTCCTTTTGAGGAAGTTTATGATAACTACGCCATCCGTGTCATCTACAAATCAGATTTTAAAAATGAAAAGTTCCTCGCTTGGAAAATTTATTCCATCATTACTGACCTCTATCACAGTAATCCTGCACGAATGCGGGACTGGATTACCCAGCCGAGAAGTACAGGCTATGAAAGTCTTCATTTGACTATCCTAGGGCCTGACAACAAGTGGGTGGAAGTGCAAATCCGAAGTGAGCGAATGGATGAAATCGCAGAAAAAGGAGTTGCTGCCCATTACAAATACAAAGAAGGTTTCAGCCAAAACTCTGATGACAAAAACTTTGAACAATGGGTGGTTCAGATTCGGGAAGTTTTGGACAACCAGCAATCGCTCTCCACCACGGAGCTTTTGGATAGCATTAAGCTAAATCTCTACTCCAAAGAAGTTTTTATTTTTACACCAAAAGGAGATGTCAAAATCCTTCCAAAAGGTGCAACAGCACTGGATTTTGCTTTCATGGTGCATTCTGAATTGGGAATGAAATGCAGCGGCGCTAAAATCAATGGCAAACTACAGCCGATAAGTTATGTCCTGAAAAATGGCGACCAGATAGACATCATCTCCTCTCCCAACCAAAAACCAAAAAAAGATTGGCTGGATTTTGTAGTAACTGCCAAGGCTCGTTCTAAAATAAAGGCGGTTTTAAACTCAGAAAAAAACCAAAAAGTAGCCGAAGGAAAAGAAATTTTCCAAAGGAAACTAAGACACGCTAAAATCAACTTTACAGAAGAGGAGCTCAACAATATTCAGAAATATTTTAATCTAAAAACCTCACAGGATTTATTCCTGAAATTCTACGAAGGAACTCTGGACACTTCCAATTTAAAGGAATATTTGGACAGCAAAAAAAGTTTCTTTGGAAGCCTTTTGCAGCGGTTCCGAAAGGATAAAACAGAGTTTGTGGAAACACCAAAATCTGATTTGGATCTGATTGTTTTTGGGCGAAATGAAGAAAAATTATCCTATTCTTTCGCAAAATGCTGTACGGTAATTCCTGGAGATAAGATTTTCGGATTTTTAACTATAAATGATGGCATTAAAGTGCATAATGAAAACTGTCCCAATGCGATAAACCTCCGTGCAAACTACGACTATCGTGTGATGTTGGCGAAATGGGTGAACTCCGAAAGATTCATTAACAACATCAAAATAGAACTCCAAGGAATGGACAGAATGGGAATAATAAATGATGTAGCTTCCATTATCTCTAATAACATGCACATCGACATGAAAGGAATCTCTATTAACTCCATTGATGGAATTTTCATCGGAACCATCTCATTAGAAGTTAAAAACAAAAACCAATTGGATGATTTATTGAAACAACTGGCACAGATAGAAGGAATAAAAAAAGTAAAAAGATTATAAAAAAACGCCCTAAAAAAGGGCATTTATGTTTTTATTTCTTTGCTCCGTAAGGCATTTTCTTACTTGCATTTCTCAGAAGGTTTTCTACGATATCACTATGACTACTTCTCCATCCACCTGAATATTTATTGCTGTAATTCCAAAATATTTTATCTGTATTTCTGTCATAAATATTCATATCTGCGGTGATTTCATTCGTTGTTCCTTCATAATCCAGCAAGACAGACGCCGCCACTGCCACTCCCTGCGGCATAGGTTTAGTCAGTACATAATTAGAACTTACAACAGCATCTACTCCTAGAATAGCGCATATTTCACTCTTTGTCAATTCTTTTTCAGGATATCCTGCTCTTTTTAGTTTTGTGTTCGTAGTTTCTATATCTTGTATTTCTTGGCTCACATTATTCTGAGAAAATCTCTTCAAAAACCAAGCATACATTTCCTGCTGAAAATTAGCCGATTCTCGCTCCTTAGACTGGTCAAAACGCCCTGTATATTTACCTTCGAGCATAGAAACTTTAGGCGGCAAAATCGCTATTTTCTTCTGATTGGATGTTACTGCCAGCAGGTCATTAGAATTATAAACTTTCGCACCGCTGCATGACATAAAAAGTAACAGCAAAACTCCCAATATGGAAGCACCTTTAATAAATGTTCTCATAACTAAAAATATTATTATCTCCTGCAAATTTAGCTTTATTTAAAGATTTTTCAAAATAGATTATTATGATTTTTGCTATATTTGTAAATCTTAAAGTTCAATTTAAAAATAATTAAAAATGCGTATAACAAAATTTTTTAAAGAATTTTTCTCAAACAGCCAGTCCTCAGGGGTTTTATTGGTTTTATGTGTCACCATTTCTCTGATGATAGCCAACTCTTCGGCAGCAACTGGATTTCAGGCTGTTTTGGATAAAATGGCAGGTCCATATTCTGTAAGTATGTGGATAAATGACGGTCTGATGGCGGTTTTCTTCCTCTTGGTAGGACTTGAAATAAAACGAGAACTTCTCAAAGGCGAACTTTCTAACTTCAAAAACGCCTCGCTTCCTATCTTTGCAGCGATTGGCGGAATGATAGTTCCAGCGATTATTTTTACTATTTTCAATCATGGCACGGAATACAGCAATGGCTGGGCTATTCCTATGGCTACGGATATTGCCTTTTCGCTGGCTATTGTTTCTATGCTGGGAA
>CAUQVP010000126.1:0-3666 GCA_963521545.1 uncultured Flavobacteriaceae bacterium
ATATGAATCGACTCAGATTCCAACTGGTCGAGATAATCTAAAGTCCTATCTTTATTCATTTTAATCTCTATAATGATTTTATTTATATTCTATTTCTATTCTTTCAGTTTCAAAAACAACAGCCCAAGGCATCCAGCAATCTGAATATTCCGTGGCTATTTCATGCCCATTCGCACACATCCTATTAACCTTAGAGCCATCCAATCCACAGCAGCCACTCAGGCTATTTTTAGTATGATAAATGGAATTAACCAAATCATTCTTATTGATAATGATTTGTCCTATGTCCACATTCCAGTCCACACCATCATTCTTTTTATAAAATCCTCGTGGTAAATAATCTGTCTCATCTTCCAAACTACAAACAAAATCCTTTGGCAACTCCTTTAAACAAGGTGTTAAAATGATTCCACATTCTGCACATTTGATGACTATTTTGCTCATTAGGATTTTTACTTTTTATCTTCATTCCAGTGAAGTCCGCACTCTTTTTTCTCTTCATTCTCCCACCACCAGCGTCCTGCACGGATATCTTCGCCTTCTTTTATTGGGCGAGTCATCGGCTGGTCGCCTATACTTACATAGCCCTGCTCATGGAGCGGATTGTAAGGGATTTTATGTTCTTTCAAAAATGGTAAAAGCTCTCCTGTTTTCCAGTGCAATAGAGGATGAAACTTGATGATTTTATTCCCTTCATCCCATTCTACCATCGGCATCTGCTGTCTGTATGGAGACTGCTCCGCTCTGATTCCTGTAATCCAGACATCATATCCTTCCAAAGCTCTTTTCAATGGCTCCACCTTTTTTATGTAATCATGCTCTTTTCTCAGCTCTACGGATTTATAAAATCCATTAACGCCATGCTTTCTCACATACTCCTCTATTCTGTGATTATCAGCATAATAGGCTGGAATCAGCACATTGTATTTTTCATTAGTATTTACCCAAGTGTCATAGGTTTCGTAGAACATACGCCCTGTGTCTATCGTGAAAATATCTATCGGAAGATTATTCTTAAAAATATAATCTGTGATTATCTGGTCTTCCATCCCAAAACTCGTAGAAAAAACTACTTTTTTAGGGAATTTTTCAACCAACAAAGCCAGAGCCTCTTCTATGGATAATTGTGGTAATATATTGGATAATTCTTCTATCTTCATAAACATTTATTTATCGTGCAAAATTAAAAAACTTTATAGATAACGCCCCAAGATAGCAAAAAATTATTAGTCTGACAAATTAAATCAAACATATGATTTTTCCCTTTTTAAATCTGTGATGAGCATCGGATTGTCTTCTCTCATTTTATTGACAAGCTCCTCTACTCTACTGGTTTTCGGGTCTTCCCAAAGCCAGTCCAATTCCTCTTGAGTAATGCCCACCATCTGCAAAAAGGCAACCTCGCCATGAGGCGTTTCTATCGTACCGAGCTGTGGGTCTGGCGCAAAGACCATCCCTACCAATTTAGTATCACATTCCAAACGAATTGGTCCATTGGCTGGAATAAAATGATAAGCTTCAAACCATTTTTGGCTTTCAAATACATAACGAGCCAAATTCTGCATCACATTCATCGCCCAATAAGGCTCATTTTTAGCTCCATCCGAATCCTTATCCGCTTCAAAAGGAATGACACGAAAAGTAAACTCAAAGCCCCATCCACTAAATTCATTTTCAGCACTTTCAGGCGAGTAATACAAGTCACTCATCCCATATGACACTACATGCCGATGAAAAGCCTGCTCCTCATTATCATAAATACTAATGCCATCAAGCGGGTCTTCCCCTCCGAGCATATATTTTATAATAGGTCCATAATGGCGAGGCTCCTGCTCAGGATAAACCTTCAATAAAGCCTCATCTATAGCATCCCAGCCTACCGAATCAGTTTCCTCAAATTTCGCTTTATATTCTTCTTCTGTGTATCTCATTTTTTAAAATTTTAATTTATAATTAGTTATTTTCCTCCGCTTCTTCCATCAATTTTAAATAAGTCAAATATCTTGATTCCAAAATATTTCCTTCCTCTAAATGGGCTATAACAGAGCATTTTGGTTCATTGATATGCAGACAGTTATGAAACTTGCAATTCTTCCCTTTCTCAAAAATCTCTGGAAAAAAATGCTGAATTTCCTCTTTTTCTATATCCACCATCGCAAACTCACGCACGCCTGGCGTGTCAATAACACTTCCACCAAAACTCCAAAAATGCATCTGCGCAAAAGTAGTCGTATGCTTCCCTTTGAGGTGTGCCTCCGATATTTCGCCTGTTTTCAAATCAAGTGTTGGTTCCAGTGTATTGACCAGAGTAGATTTTCCACTTCCTGAGTGCCCAAAAAACACCGAAACTTTATCTTTCAAAAGGTTTTTCAAGGTTTCTATATTTTTGCCTGAAACAGAAGAAATTTTCAAGGTTTCATAGCCTATATTCTGGTAAAGCTGCTGGAGGTCTTCCAAAAGTTCCAATTCTTCGGCATTAAGCGTATCTATTTTATTAAATAAAATCAAAGGCTGAATGTTATAAGCCTCACAGCACACCAAAAAACGATCCAAAAAGCCGAGCGAAGTTTCAGGGAATTTTAGTGTGAAAATAAAACACGCCGTGTCTATATTAGAAGCGATAATATGGGCTTCCTTGGAAAGATTGACCGATTTTCGGATGAGATAATTTTTCCTTGGCTCTATCTTTGTAATCCACGCAACATCAGAACTTTCCAGTTCAAATTCCACAAAATCTCCCACCGCCAGCGGATTGGTAAGCCTTGTTTTCTGAAGTTTAAATTTCCCTCGTATTCTCGCCTCGTAGATGGTGTTTGTTGCAGTTTCCTGCACTTGGTACCAACTGCCTGTTGATTTTATAATTAGTCCTTTTTTCAAGAAAATATTTTTTAGTTTTTTTAAGTAAAATCAAATTTCATCAAATCCTCCAAATCCCTCAAAATTGGGTTGATTTCAGCAAATTTATCAAAAATTTTTCGCTTCGTGACCACTTCCCTTTTCAGGCTGGTGTCTGCTTTGTAGAGGATTTCTATTTTGAAATTATTTACTTTGTGTTTAAAGTGATTGAAAAAATCCGCCTGAACTCTCTCAAATTCATGCTTTGCACTATCCGAAGAATACAAAACTTCTATCTGATTTTCATCTGCTTTACGAAGCTGGAAGGAGCTTATCGCATTATACGCCACTATATCACTCACCGAGAGGTCTTTTAGGAAATTACGCCATTCAGTTTGCAGGTCAGTATCCGTGAAATGATGGTCAGGAAGGTTTTCTTCCGTTTCAGAAAAAAGATTTAGTTCATCTTCTTTCTCCTTCTTTTCCATATGTTTTTTAATGGAAAACTCAGAAGATTTCTTCACATTCCCACCTATCGGTTGAACGGCTTTTTTTACTGCTAATTCTGTAATTTCCTCTGTTGCAAGAGTTTTAGGAGCTGGTGCTTCAGCTTTTTTAGGAACAGGTTCTCGTAGTTTTTCTACATCACGAAACGGCGGAACCAGTATTAAGAACTTTTTTTTTTATCCATATCCACAGCGGTAAGGCTGGCAAGCTGCATGAGGGCAATCTCTACCGTAAGGCGTGGATTTTTGGAATTTTTATAGTTGATATCCGCATGATTGCAGATTTCTATCGCATTGATGAGCTGTTGCGCTGTCCATTTTTGGC
>CAUQVP010000127.1:0-3632 GCA_963521545.1 uncultured Flavobacteriaceae bacterium
TTATCATCTTTCACATATCCTAAATCCTGATAAGTCGCGATGTAAGCTCTCGGAACATAGTTTTCTGAAAACACATCCTGCCCTATGAATTTACTTTGATAAGTGAAATTCAGCAATCCGAAAAGCGTAGGCATCACATCTATCTGTGACATTAGTGTATTGAACTTCTGCGGCTTGACGAACTCTGGCGAGAAAATCATCCCTGGAATTCTATACTTATCCATAGGAAGCTCTGTTTTACCAGCACTCGATGCACAGTGGTCTGAAACAATCACAAAGACTGTATTCTTATACCACGGCTGTTTTTCTGCCATTTGGAAGAATTTTTTGATGGAATAGTCTGTGTATTTCACGCCTCCATCTCGGGACTTAGCTGTCCCTGGGATATCTATCCTGCCTTCTGGATAAGTGAATGGTCTGTGATTACTCACCGTCATCCAATGATGGAAAAATGGTTTGCCCTTCTTGGCATCTTCATTCATCGTTTCTATGGCTTTTTTCGCCATATCTTCATCACTCACGCCCCAAATATTCGCAAAAACTATTTCTTCTGGCTTAAAGTTATCTCTATCAACGATTTCATAACCATTCCCACCGAAAAAGTCTTTCATATTATCAAAATAGCTGTATCCTCCATAGAGATACTTAACATTATAACCTTTTGATTTAAAGACACTTCCCGTAGTAAATTTGTTTTTATTATCTTTTCTTTTTACAATGCTTTCCCCAGCTGTCGGCGGAATACAAAGCGTAAGCGCCTCCAAACCACGAACCGTTCTATTCCCCGTGGCATACAAATTAGTAAAAACAAGGCTGTGCTGTGACAAACTATCCAAAAACGGCGTGATATTATCCTTGTTCCCATACATCGCCATGAATTCGGCAGAAAGACTTTCAACGGAAATAAGCACCACATTTTTCGTGATTTCTGCGCTGTCTGATTTTATCATCCTCGGTAGCCTGTCCGCGTGCAGTCGGCTAAGTTCTTCATTTATCGCCTTTTGTGTATCCATCGTAGGATAAAAGACATCAAAATCCAAAACTTTATTATTGAACGCATCATAAAATTTGACCAGTCCATTTGCAGAAATTTCGTTTTGGAAGATGTTTGAAGAGTTTAATTTTATTTTAGATAAAACAAATACACTCGCAGCCAGCAAAATTCCATAAGCCACAAGCGAAAGCCCTTTGATAAAGATATTTGGCAAATCCAAAAGCCCTTTTCTTGTCTTGAGATAAACCCAAATCGTAAGCGCCAGCGAAACGATGAAAACCGCAGAAAACAAAGGAAGCACAGGATAACTTTCTAGAATATTCCCAATAACTTCATTGGTATAAATAAGATAATCTACCGCGATAAAATTATACCTCACTCCAAATTCATTGTAGAAGAAATACTCGCTCACCGCATTGAAAACTATAACCGAAACATAAAGGAAAATCGTGATGAAATACAATATATTTCTAAACTGAATCCTTCTTTTTGGAAAGAAAAACATCATCCCAAAGAGAAATGTTTTTAATCCTAAAAATGATAAAACTATCTCTGGAACTACGCCTCCGTACTGTCTTGCTATATTATTGGGAACCAAGTATATATACAAGAACAATCCTACGAATATGGATAAAATAATCTGTCCCCATGGTCTTTCATACTTCTGATTTGATAAGAAAAGCAGATAGATGTACAATATCGCACTTGCTATAATGAAGACAAAAATATCCGAAAGCAATCCCAAAGAAAACATTTTAACAACATCCAAAACACCAAATTCCGTAGTGGTTATCGGATGAAAGATAAAAACGCATCTTAATAGAAAAGAGATGATAATGTAAATTATTCCTAAATAAACGAATGGTTTCAGTTTCATGAAATGTTTTTTATGAGTTGCTTAATTTTCTTTTAAAATCTATCATTTTCAAAGCTGTCACTCCTGCTTCGACACCTTTGTTCCCAAGATTTCCGCCGCTTCTCGCGATGGACTGCTCCTTATTATTATCTGTCAAAACACAGAAAATAGCTGGAACATCTGTTTGCGTATTACAGTCCTTAATCCCCTGCGTCACCCCTGAACAAACATAATCAAAATGTGATGTCTCCCCACGAATAACACAGCCAATGGCTATCACAGCATCAAACCGACCGCTCTTGCAAAGCTGCATCGCCGCGAAACTTAACTCAAACACACCAGGAACATAGTAGATTTTTATGTTTTCTGGTTTTACGCCTTCTTTTTTCAGAACTTCTTCTGCCCCATCTCGGAGATTAAAAGTCACAAAATCATTCCACTCAGAAACCACAATGCCGATGGTAAAATCATCGGCATCTGTTATTTGGAGCGGCTTATAATCCGAAAGGTTTACTGTCGCCATTTTATTCTTTTTTATTTAAAAATATTTTACCATTTCTATGTACGCATCAGATGCGCCTCCATCATAGTCCTGATATTTTTCTTCTATCGTTGTGAAATATTTTTTAGCAACATCATTTTTCTTTAATGAAAGCGCCAGCATTCCAGCTTTTCTCGTGAAGTAGTATGATGTGTATTCATCATCCGAAGCAGAAATAGCTTTTTCAAACTGAGAAAGTGCATCTTCATTTTTATTCAGATTCACCATACAATCTCCCATTGCTCCGTGCTTCAGCGCCATCAATGTTTTATTTTTAGAAGAAAACTGGTCTAATAAGTCATATGCTTTTTGGTAATTACCTTTATTAAACTCTATCAATCCTGCATTATAGGCTGAAAGTTTTCCTACATTGGTTTCAGAAAAATTTTCTGCAGTTCCTTTAAACCCTGGATTTGCTGTTTTTCCACCTAGAGCCAAATCCTCTTTTCCTTCCACAAGATTTTTCTGAGCGGCAAGGTAAGCCTTCGTAGCTTCCTCATTCTTTGGCTCTACCACAAAATGCTGGTAGCCAAAGTATCCCAAAACTCCCAAAACAACAACTCCAAAAGCTAATCCTATTTTTTTAGCATTTCTCTCAATGAATTTTTCTGAACGAACCACATTTTGGTCTAATTCCTGAAAAATTTCAACCGTTTCTTTTCCTTCTATTTCCTTTTTATTTGACATAGTTTCTACTAAATTTAATCCGCAAATTTAAGATTTTCAGACTAATTTGCAAATTTTAATCAATATTCTAAAATTTTAAACACCTCTGCACCCTCTATCTGTTCAAGTTTTTCTCTTCCTTTCAAGTCTTTCAACTCTATTAAAAAACTAAACTGCGCAACCTTCCCTCCTTGTCTCTGCACCAATCTTGCCGCTGCTGCCGCCGTTCCACCTGTCGCCAGAAGGTCGTCATGAACTAGAACCCTCTGCCCCTGCTGGATTTGGTCGGTTTTCATTTCTATTTCGGCTGTACCATATTCCAAATCATATTTTTCTGCGATGAATGGCGGAGGAAGTTTTCCTTTTTTTCTTATCAAAACAAATGGAATTCCGAGTTTCACAGCGATAGCAATACCAAAAATATAGCCACGGCTCTCTATTCCACAGACCACATCCACTTTGCCTTTGCTGAATTTTACCATTTCATCGACAGCTTCCTCGTATAATTTAGGATTAAGGAAAATGGGCGTAATGTCTTTAAACTGTATTCCTTCCTTTGGGAAGTCAGGAATGTT
>CAUQVP010000128.1:0-3632 GCA_963521545.1 uncultured Flavobacteriaceae bacterium
AAATTCATAAAAATGTTGAAGGTTTCAGAACACTGAAAAACCTTGCTGATGATTTGACACTTGTAGACAATTTTAATTTTAGAGATAAAGTAAAAGATGTAATAAAAAAACATCCTAATAAAACATATTTAACTCAAAATTTAAGAGGTTACTTTGATAATAATTGGTATAATCTTGTTTCTATATCCCTAATATCAGAACCGAGTGTAACACTATCTGTAGATGGACAGAGTGCGTTATACAGAACATTATCAGGACAGAGCAATGGGCGTATAGACATTTACTTGGAACGACCAAGATTTGTTCTTACTTCTGCTGTCATAGATAGAAGAAATCTAGTTGCAAAAGTAAAATTCCAAGGTGCTAACGAGGTTACAATAGACAAAGAATACACTGTTATCGTTCCTAATGTTAAGTAATTCTAATAGTAGTATATAAAAAAAGCAATCCAAATTTGGATTGCTTTTTTTCTTTAATAAGAATGATTCATAAGTTCTTTTTTCTCTTCATTATACAATCTGTACTCTAAGTATTTATAAGAGTCTCTTGGTATAATGGTCACCCACTTATTGTATTTAAACAACCATTTCATTCTGATGCTTGTAAAAATTCCTTTGGTAAGGTAGGCTTCTACAAAAGGATGAACATGGAGATACAATCTGCTTTTCTCATGTATCAAGTGGTTTTTGATGGCTTCTTCCATCTGCTCTACTATAACTATCGGAGCACTTATTTCACCTATTTCGTTAGGGTTTTCTTCTTTGGTATCTATTATTTTTTCTGGGCGAACCCTTTGTCTTGTTATTTGTATCAGACCAAATTTACTCGGAGGGAGGATTTTGTGCCTTGCTTTATCTCTCTTCATCTCCTCTTTCAGATGGTCATAAAGTTCTTTACGATGCTCGGTATTACTCATATCTATGAAATCCACCACTATTATCCCGCCCATATCTCGCAGTCTAAGCTGTCTGGCTATCTCTGTTGCTGCGATTTTATTTACATTTAGGGCATGGCTCTTATTAGCCTGATTTCCTAATGATATATTATTCCCCGAATTCACATCTATGACATGGAGAGCCTCCGTGTGCTCTATTACTAGATAAGCTCCTTTGGAACCTGGAATATTCACATGTTTCCCAAAAGACTGTTTCAGCTGTTTTTCTACATTATAATATTCCAAAAGAGGAATATGTGAATCATAATACTGAACTATATTTTTACTTTCAGGAGCGATTACTTCTAGGTAATTGCGCATGTCATTTACCATTTGTTCATCATCACAAATGATACTTACAAAGTCTTGGTTAAAATTATCCCTCAAAATAGCAGAAGCCCTATCTTCCTCACTAAGGACTTTACAAGGTGTTTTATTTTTTTGGATATTTCTGAAACAGATATTCCATTTCTCTATCAGCTGGTTCATATCATTATGAAGCTCAGCCACTTTTTTATTTTCTGCTACGGTTCTGATAATCACCCCAAAACCTTCTGGCTTTATACTTTCTATCAAAGTTTTCAGCCTTGTTTTTTCTTGGCTATCCTTTATTTTTTTCGATACCGATATTTTTTGGTCAAAAGGAATTAAAACCAAATACCTCCCTGTCAAGGAGATTTGTGTAGATACCCTTGCCCCTTTTGTGGAAATAGGCTCTTTTGTGATTTGCAGTAGGACTTCATCACCCACAGATAAGACCTTGTCTATCATTCCGTTCTTATCTATCTCTTCCTCTATTGGGAAGGATTTTAGGCTTGGTGATTGGATTTTTTTATTCAAAATCCCTTTTAATAGGTTTTGGTAAGTTCTAAACTCTGGCCCCAAATCCTGATAATGCAAAAAGGCATCCTTATCAGAGCCTATATTGACAAAAGCTGCATTCAGGTTCGGTGCTAGTTTTTTTACTTTACCAACGAATAAATCCCCTACTACATACTCACTATCTTGTTCCTCCGTATGGAGTTCAAAGAGTCTTCCATCTTCTATTAGAGCAATTTTAGAAGCCTCTTCCTCATAAGATATAATTAACTCTTTCTTCATTTTTTTTGGCTTTCTAATAATACTTTTCTTTTACTAAAATAAACAAAAATATAGTCGGCTCCATTTTCAAAAATAAAAACACCAACTATATTCTTATGTTTTCCTACTGAAGACTATTTTTTCTTCTTATGTCTGTTTAGTCTTCTTCTCTTTTTTCTCTTGTGGGTAGCCACCTTATGTCTCTTTCTTTTCTTTCCGCTTGGCATAGCTTTAATGTTTTTATTCTGTTATTACTCAGTGAATTATATTTATTTTACTTTTACTTTTGATTTTACCTTTTCTACGAAAGTCTTAGAAGGCTTAAATGCTGGTATATTATGTGCAGGAATCTGGATTGCAGTATTTTTAGAGATATTTCTACCTGTTTTTGCTGCTCTTGTTTTGATAATGAAAGATCCAAAACCTCTAAGATACACATTATCACCATTATACATAGTCGTTCTTATCTCCTGCATAAACGCCTCTATGATTCTCTGAGTTTCATTTTTCTCAGTTCCTAACTTATTTGCAATTGCATTTACTAATTCTGCCTTTGTCATTTCCTTTTTTGTTTTTATTTTTGGTGTGCAAATATATAAAAAATTTTGAAAACAATTAAACAAAATTCTGATTTTCTTTACATTGGTCAAAAATTACTGCTCTGGTACAGCCAAAATGCAAGAATATTACCATGGAGAACCGCCCAAAATCCATATAATGTGTGGATTTCGGAGATTATTCTCCAGCAGACCCGCGTGGAGCAAGGATTGGAATATTATATAAATTTCACCAATAGATTTAAAAATGTAGAATCTCTCGCCAAGGCCGATATAGACGAGGTTCTCCTCTACTGGAAAGGGCTGGGATATTATTCCAGAGCGATTAATCTGCACAAGGCCGCACAGCAAATCATGCAGGATTATCAAGGTGTTTTCCCAAACAACTACCACGAAATTTTAAAACTAAAAGGTATCGGAAAATACACCGCAGCTGCCATTTCCAGCATTTGTTTCAATGAAAAAAAACCTGCTGTGGATGGCAATTTTTACCGTGTTTTATCTAGAATTTTCGCTGATGATTTTGATATTTCAAAGACAAAAGCCCATGATTATTTCTCGGAATTAGCTCTTTTGATAATGCCTGACAGAGATTTTGGCGATTTTAACCAAGCGATAATGGATCTGGGAGCAAATATCTGCAAACCTAAAAATCCTTCCTGTGATATCTGCCCTGTTCATGCAGATTGTCTGGCTTTTCAGCTCGGAAAAACTGCCGATTTTCCTGTAAAAACAAAGAAAATCAAACCCGAAGACATGAACCTCATCTATTATTTCGTCCGATACGAAAATTCTTTTCTTATCAAACAGCGAGATGACAGCTCTATTTGGAAAAAACTCTACGATTTCCCTGATAAAATCAATGAATTTTTAGAAAAATTCATCGTAAAAGAAGGGAAAATTTCCCACAAACTAACCCACAAAAACCTTAACATCAAGATTTACAGCATCACACTGAGTGACAGCGTTTTATTCCAAACTTTCAGAAAGGAAAATGATTTAGAAATGTTAGATTTAAAAGATTTTGACCAAAAATCCTTCCCAAAACCTTTAGAAAAATT
>CAUQVP010000129.1:0-3619 GCA_963521545.1 uncultured Flavobacteriaceae bacterium
ATAAGTATCGCACGCATTCCATAATAACTGAAACGCTCCCACATCTCAGTAAAAAACAAGAGGTAAAGTCCTTTAGGATGTCCCTTCTTCTGTTGATCTACTCCCATAATGATTTATTATATTTTTTAAAGAGCAAATATAAAACTATTTTTTAGAATTAAACAATATATTTATGCCTGTTCTTTGTCAATTAGTGAATTTTTTAGCTTATTTAGTTCACTTTTAACAAATTCCAGCCTTTCTATGATATTTACACTTTCCTCTATTTTATCATTGGTTACCAACGCAATACGGGCTCCATCCAGCGTGTAGCCTTTTTCCTTGACCAAATGATAAATAATCTTCAAGTTTTTAATATCCTCTGGCGTGAAATAGCGGGTTCCTTTCTTGTTTTTTTTAGGATTGAGAATCGGAAATTCTTTCTCCCAATAGCGGAGCAGCGATGCATTGACCCCAAAAGCCAGCGCCACCTCTCCTATCGAATAATACAGTTTATCTGGAAGATTGATTTTCATAATTTTTTAATTTTTACTAAAAATATTTTAGTTCTATTTTAGGTTTAATTTGTAATAAAGTATTGTAAATCAACTTTATAATATTGCTTACATCTTTCTTGTCCACCATTTCTACCGTGGTGTGCATATATCTAAGCGGCAAGGAAATCAGTGCCGATGGAATCCCTCCATTAGAGTAAGCAAAAGCGTCTGTATCCGTTCCTGTAGCTCTGCTGCACGCTGCTCTTTGGAATGGAATGTTATTTCTCTCGGCAGTTTCTATTATCAAATCTCTCACTTTGTGATGCACTGCTGGTGCATAGGCGATTACAGGCCCTGCTCCACATTTTTGGTCGCCTTCTTTCTTTTTCTCAATCATCGGAGTGGTAGTATCGTGGGTCACATCTGTAACTATCGCAATATTTGGTTTTATACGCTCTGCTATCATTTCCGCTCCACGAAGCCCGATTTCCTCCTGAACAGAATTAGTAATATACAAACCAAACGGCAGTTTTTTCTTGTTTTCTTTCAGCATACGAGCCACCTCAGCAATCATGAAACCTCCCATTCTATTGTCCAATGCTCTACAAACAAAATATCTGTCATTCAGCTCAAAGAACTCATCTGGATAAGTAATCATACAGCCTACATGGATGCCCAGTTCTTCTACTTCCTCCTTGGTAGTCGCACCGCAGTCAATGAAAATATTGTCCAATTTCGGTGTTGGTTCATTCTGATTAGCTCTCGTATGAATAGCAGGCCAGCCAAAAACTCCCTCTACTACGCCTTTTTTACCATGAATATTAACCACTTTGGATGGTGCGATGACTTGGTCTGAACCTCCATTTCTAATAACATAAATCAGTCCATCATCCGTGATATAGTTCACATACCAAGAGATTTCGTCGGCGTGGGCTTCTATCACTACTTTGAACTCAGCTTTAGGATTGATAATTCCGTATGCCGTTCCGTAATAATCTACCTCCACTTTATCCACAAAAGGGCTGATATAATCACACCAAAGCTGCTGCCCGTTTTGTTCAAATCCTGTGGGAGATGCTGTATTTAAATATTTTTCTAAAAATTCTAACGATTCTTTTTTAAATTTAGCCATAAAAGGAATGATTTTTGTATTGTTGAATAAATTAAAAATTGATGTAAAAGTAATGATTTTTTATAAACTACACTATTTATTTCTTATTTGTTTCGGGCTTATTCTAAACGCTCAGGAAAAACCCAATACAGAAATGTTAATAGATGAATATGGAAAAGAATATTATTATGACAATGTTCTGAAAGCCAAAGTTTATGAAATCGATGGAGAACGGATAGTCATCATGGATGAACTATACCTTGGAGCAAAACCGAAATTCAACAACCAGCTTGACCGAAATTATTACTTTTTCCTTAACAAAAAACTGAGCCGTGTGTATCCTCTGTTTCTCACTGCATTAGAGCAATACCGCAGTTTGCAGGCCGATATACAAAACATGAAAGGAGGAGAAAAAAGAAAACACATAAGAGAAAAACAAAAAGAACTGGCTTCACAATACGAAACCAAACTAAGGGATTTGACCACCTCTGAAGGGCAGATTTTCGCGAAACTTATGAACCGTTCGACAGGAAAAACGGTCTATGAACTAATAAAAGAACTCAAAGGTGGTTTTAATGCCTTTCTATGGAATGTACAGGGAAATGTAGCGGACATAGACCTCAAAAAGGAATACAATCCACGCAAATACAGAGATGATGAATATCTGGAAAGTCTGCTGATTTCCAACTGGCAGCAGGGTTACCTAAAACCCTACGCTGGCTACGAAAAATTCTCTGTTAAAGGAAAAGAATAAAATCTAAACCCATGTTTAAATTTTCGCAGAAACTATCTCTGCTATCTTTTCTAAATAAAACACATCCATTTCGTCTAGGGTTCCATACTGTTCGCTATCCACATCTAGAACGCCTACAACTTTCCTATTCTTGTCAAAAATAGGAACTACAATTTCTGATTTGGTAGCTGAACTACAAGCGATATGACCAGGGAATTTTTCCACATCGGGAACCAGTTGGGATTTTTCTTCTTTCCAAGCCGTACCACAAACGCCCTTGCCAAACTTTATTCTAGTACAAGCTATCGGCCCTTGAAATGGAGCCAAAACCAATTCTTCATTTTTTACCCAATAAAATCCTACCCACCACCAAGAAAAGACCTGATGCAGCGCCGAAGAAACATTAGCCAAATTAGCCGTCAAATCCGTTTCGCTCTCTACAAGAGCTTCCAGCTGAGGCAATAACGCTTCGTATTTTTCTATTTTTGTTCCGTTTTCTGGGATAAATAAATTCTCTGCCATAGTTATAAGTTACAAACTAAAAATCTCCCCAAAATTAGGGATTTTTTATGAAAATAAAATAAACTTTCTTTTTTCTCGTTTATTATTTGTAAGTTTGAAAAAATTAAATTTTTTATTATGAAAAAGGTAGTAAAATTATTAAGCATTTTGATGGTGCTTTCTTTTGGATTATCAAAAATGAATGCACAGAGAGGTTCAACCTATAACACAGGAATTGGTATTCTTGCTGATGTAGGAGATGGAACTGTAGCGGGTCCTCATGTTAAGCATTTCTTTGCTTCAAATCATGCAGGAGAATTTGCAGTATTATTTGGAAGAGGTGCTACTCACCTTAGCTTTATGTATCATTATGAACAACAATTTGGAGGTACTGCAAGAGGATTAGCTTGGTATATTGGTATGGGGCCTGGTATTTCTTTCCCTAAAGGAGGGGGAAACACTATATTCTCTCTTGCGCCTGTTGCTGGTATAGATTTCAAGATTCCAGGAGCTCCACTAGGGATATTTTTCGACTGGAGACCTAGAATTTGGTTCTACACAGGAAACTCTGATTTCGATGCAGCAAGATTCGGACTTGGTATGAGAGTTACTTTCTAAAAATTTAAAATAATAAACAATCCCTTAGAAAAATCTAAGGGATTTTGTTTTATTATAAAACAGCATTGAGCATTTCGCGTTTCCCTTTTGGGCCTTCTAATTTTTGAACTTCAAAACCTAATTCCTGCAAAGCCCTTCTGACACTTCCTTTAGAAGAATATGTTGTCAAAAGTCCTCCTT
>CAUQVP010000130.1:0-3587 GCA_963521545.1 uncultured Flavobacteriaceae bacterium
AAAAACAACAAAACCAGATAAAGTACAAAAAGATAACAATATGCTAAAACTAAAGAAAGATTTTATTGATACCATAGATAGAGTATATCTTATTAAGATTACAGATGATTTATACTCTATCTGTCAGCATCGAGGAAATACATTTTTTGAATTTTTTGATATATTTTTCTCTGATTTCAATGAAGAGATAAAAATAGACCTAAATGAAACAAAAATTTTATTCACAAAAAGCTGTGCTGCACATAAATTTAAGGACTTTTTTGTAAAAGAGATTACTTCTGTCATACCCAATAGCAGAGCAATAGAAACCATCTATTTGCATCCATTTCATTATCTTTTGAAAGGACTACAAAATGAAGGTGATATTAATCAATATGTTTCTTTGGTTAAACTAACAAACATACACAAAAGCGTTGATTATGAAATTGTTATAGAACAACTTAATGAACAAAATAATCTTCAAGAGATTTACAAATATAGCTCTTTTGGTATGGCTGGTTCAGTAGATAAAATACATGAAGAGTTGTCTAACTATGTTAAAACTGGTATTTTATGGGGAAGAGAAAAAAGTACCCTATTCCCAACAATATCAATGGAAATACTCCAAAATTATATTTTATAAACCTCAAATTCATTGTAGTTTTACTCCCTTATTTTACTTATATGGACAAAGATGAATTCTTAAAAAAACTAATTGCTTTTATTGCTGATAATTCTAGCGAATTACACCCTAAAATATTTAAAAATAAAATACGGTTTGGTATAAACAAAAATTCCTATACAGAAATGCGGTTTGACTATTCCCAAAATTATAAGGGATTTTATTTGCAATTAGCGTCTTATAACAAGGAAGTAGGTGATTTTTTTGAGCAAGAGATGGGTAATGCTTTTTTAAAGATGCTAGAAGACGAATCAAAGGAGTTCCGTAATCTTTTTTTTGTACAAAACTCCTTCCAACTTTCACACTACTATTATGGATTCCCAATAATGACTAATGATAATACTGGGCATCTATGTCCAGAGATGGGTACTACTATCTTTAATGATGTTTTAAGGAATTTGCAAGCCAACCATTTTAAATTTATTCAAGCTGCAGAAGTCTTATCGCCTAATTTACTGCATTACATTAAAAGATTTCCTTCTTGTTTTTTCAATACGGCATTGGTTGCTTTATTGATAATAGAAAAAAACCTGTTATCATTAGATGATGAAAGAGTACAAGGCTTGTTTGAATACGATAACATGGTTACCAAAAACGAATGCAAATTGTTTAGTCCATTTGATTTAATTTTTGGTAAGAAAGATTACCAGCAAGCTGCTAAACAACGGATTCTACAGCGAAAATAAACAACTCTGCAGTTTTCAGACCAACTAAAAAAACAATTCATGAAACTCACTGACATACAGAACAATAAACTCGTAAACAATCTATCCGATGCGAAAATCCATTCCATCTATTTTAATTTTGATGCGGATAATCCGATACAGCCACAGGATTTGGTGATTTCTGTAAGTAAACTGAATGCTGATTTGGAGCGACAGCAGTTAATTTTTCATAACACGAGCAGTTTTAATGTAAAAATCCAAGCTGGAGAGCTGTCTATAAACCCTCATTGCTACTCTGGCGACAGCCTGTATATCCAGTCTATTTGGTGCAAAGAGAAAACAGAAAAACATCAGCACTGGGAAATTATACTGATTGACAATGGAGGGAATATTGATATATTTGCAGAAAAGCTATTCATTCAAAAATTAGATTAAATAACTTTTCGGATTGACAAAAGGAAAATCATGTTTAATAAGGAAAATCTTTCTAATGGAAATATCATTATAAATTAGGATATTTGCTTTGGAAAGATTTATTTTTGATTAAAATACAAAAAAATAATAATCATATTATGTTGGATAATAGTTTTAAGGAATATCTTGATGAGGAGTTTGGTAGAATAATGCCAGAACAACAGGAGAAATACCGTGAAATGTTCAAAAAGTTAGGATTTAGTGAAGTGAATCAAGACTTTGTTGAATTTTGGTCTACATACAGTGATGAAATTTATGGAGAAATCGGCTATTTGGTTGATTTAGCAATGGATTTAGAGGATTTCTCAAACAGCCAAACGCAAGTTTTAAGAGAAAATCTTGGCTTGGCTGATAATTATTTCTCATTACTGCACGATGAGCTGGATGACTATATTTTGTATGATAAAAATACGGATGAAGTTTTCTTTGTGGAGGCTGATGACATTCAAAATTTTATTGAAAACAAGGAGTTTAGCAGATACTGGGATAGCTTTGAAGGTTTTATAAAAGAATATCTGAATTATAATTCCTAAAAAGGAAAACGACATGAAAACTATCAATTTAAATAACATCATTCATTTTCAAATCCCTGAAAACTGGATAAGTGAGCAAGATGGAGACTTTACTCTATTCTATGAAGACACACCCGATTCTGCCACTTTGCGAGTGCAGACGCTTTTGTTTTCGGTACAAAATACCGAGCAAATAATACAGCAAAAACTAGCAGTATCTGGCACCATCGCATTAGAAAATGGTTTACCATGCGCTTTTAAACGCGAACAATCTGAAGAAAATGGTGAAACATTAGAAATTGATTTTTGGGATATTACCGTTCCCATAAGTGATACCCAAATCGCTATATGCTGTTTTTCTTATACTATATTAGCAGAACAGGCTAGTCAAGAGCATTTTATCCAAGAGCGTGAGATGATAAATCATGCTATTTGCCATGCTGATTTTTTTTCAAGCCAAATAAAAATCATTTAAATTAAATTGAAATGAAAATAAGTTTTTTAAATGAAATCAAAAATTTAGATAAATTTCTCATAGAACAAGGGTTTTTGGCTGTTCCTATGAATTTTCGCGGAATGCGTTCATGGGTGAAAGAATTAGACAGCGAAAATCTTGTCTATATGTATGTCTATATCAGCCAACACAAGGAAGAAAGCCAAAGCGGACACCTGATTATTTCACCGCCGCGCTATAACGATGATGGCTGGACAGGGAATCCGTTAGCAGTTGCGATTCCATTAGCAAAAAACTGGGAATTAGGGACAGGATTTTTTGATGATTATATCAATCGGCTTACTAATTTATTGCCCAGTGCAAGGTATTTAAAAGGCGCTGTCATTAGGGAAATGAATAATCTGAGCGATATTTCCACAGAAGCACCAAAGGCAAAGCATCTCGGTATGCGGGAACTGACCAATTTAAAAGCCTTTCGTAAATTACAAGAAGAGCCAAACTGGCTGGATTTATGCTCCATCAGCAAAGAAACTTGGCTCAAAAAAAAGGATATTTATCTTCTTGATGTAGAACTGGGAAAGAAATGTTTTGAGCAGTATGGAGATGAAATTACTATGGAATATATAGAGGACTACACATCCCAGCTAAGTATGATTTTAGCGACATACAGCGCATTTAGATAATTTTAATAGTCAATATTCGTTTGTAAATAAATTCAAAAAATCAGGTCAAATGGATAAAGAGAAAGCAATTATGGAGGTTTTACATTCTAAATATGGATCTATTTTAGAAAAGTATGGTTATAAACCTAATAAAGCGAA
>CAUQVP010000131.1:0-3289 GCA_963521545.1 uncultured Flavobacteriaceae bacterium
TTTAATCTTCTCCTTTCATTTTTTCGGCGTTTTCTGCCATGATTAGAGCTTCTAGCATTTCTTCTATATCTCCGTTCATAAAGGAGTCCAGATTGTAAATAGACTTATTGATTCTATGGTCAGTCACACGGCCTTGAGGGTAGTTATAAGTTCTAATTTTCGCGGAACGGTCTCCCGTAGAAACCATAGTTTTTCTCTGAGCTGCGATGTCTCCTTGTACTTTTTGTAATTCTATATCGTAGAGTTTTGTACGAAGCATTTCCATTGCTAACTCCCTGTTGGCTAGCTGAGAACGAGCCTGTTGACAAACCACCACTATTCCTGTAGGTTTGTGAGTTAGCTGCACTTTGGTTTCTACCTTGTTTACATTTTGTCCTCCTGCTCCTCCTGAACGCGAAGTCTGCATTTCTATATCAGCTGGGTTGATTTCCACATCTACTTCTTCCGCTTCGGGAAGTACAGCTACAGTAATCGCCGAAGTATGCACACGCCCTTGGGACTCGGTCTCTGGAACACGCTGAACACGGTGAACACCAGATTCAAACTTCATGATTCCATACACGCCCTCGCCTTCTACTCTCATGATGAGTTCTTTGTAGCCTTTTGCTGCCTCGTTGTAATCGGTAACTTCGTGTCTCCAGCCTTTTGACTTGAAATACATCGTGTACATTCTATACACATCTTCCACGAAAATAGCCGCCTCGTCACCGCCCGTTCCTGCACGGAGCTCCACCATGACATTCTTGTCATCAGCTGGGTCTTTCGGGATAAGAAGGATTTTCAGGTCTTCTTCTAATTTTGGGATAAGCGCCAGACTTTCCTGCTTCTCCATTTTAGCCAAATCTATCATATCCTTATCAGATTCTGTGGCGATGATTTCATCGGCTTCTTCTATGGAGTTTTTGGCGTTCATGTACTGGTCAAAAACAGCCACCACCTTTCCCAAATCGCTGTATTCTTTGTTAAGAGAAGAATATCTTTTTTGGCCAGAGATGACATCTGGCTGGATGATAAGATCCGCTACTTCATTATATCTTTGTTTGATTGCCTGTAACTTTGGTATTAAACTATTTGCCATTATTTAATTTTGAATGGGCAAAGATAAGAAAATCCTATGTAATGAGTTAATTTTTGATTTAATGACAAATAAAATTCCAGTTAATTTAATATAATCAAACAAGAAAATATTTGGGGCAAATGTATTATCTTTGAAGAAAAATATTAGTTTATGAAATGTTCTAAGTTACTTATTTTGGCAGCTGTTTTATTTTTTGGAACAGCTTATGGACAAAAGACTTCAGAATCCAAATCAAAAACGGAAGAAGTTATATATATAAATGTTGATAAAGATGCTGTTTTCTCAAAAGGAGGTATAGATGGCTTTCGTAACTTATTCATGTTAAATGCTGACTTGGATAAAATAGATGGGTACGAAGATTTCCCTGAAGAAGAAAAGAAAAAAATCCAAAAACTTATTTCAGAGAATAAGCCTACTCCCTCAGTTATGCTATATACTACCTTAACTTTTATAATAGAGCAAGATGGGACAATGTCAAATGCCTTGGCAGAAGGAGAAAATCAATCATTTAATAAAGAAATGGAAAGAGTTGTAAAAGAAGATATAAAAGATAAATGGATTCCTGCTGAAGTAAAAGGCAAAAAAGTTAGATCCTATTATAAGATGCCTATTAAAATGAGGATAGAATGAAAAAAGGACAAATGTCTTATCTTTGAAAAAATATTAGTTTATGAGATTTTTTAGATTACCAGTTTTAGGAGCTATTTTATTTTTTGGTGTGGTTTGTGGACAAGAAAAGCCTAAGTCCCTGCCAGTGAAGTCTACTGAAGAAGAAAAGATTGTCTTGAACTATGTTGATAAGGAAGCTATTTTTCCAGATGGAGGAGTAAATGGTTTTCGTAGTTTGTTGGCTTCGAAGGTAAATACAAATAAAATAAATGAGTATGAAAATCTTCCCAAGGAAGAAGTGAAAAAAATTAAGAAGTTAATTTCACAAAAGAAACCGACCCCCGAAATATTGATATCATCAACTCTAATATTTGCTATTGAGCCAGATGGTACAATGTCCGATATTTCAGCAAAAGGGAAAAATCAATCCTTTAATAAAGAGATAGAAAGAGCCGTAAAATCCATAAAAACTAAATGGATTCCTGGCGAAGCAAATGGAAAGAAAATAAGGTCTCATATGAATCTTCCTCTAAAAATGATATATTAAAACAAAAACTCCCTCCGTATTTTCTACGAAGGGAGTTTTTTTGTCTATTAAATAGATATTGGGATTAAAATTTATTTTTATACTTTTGCGCCCAATTAATTTTTATTAGAGATGAAGAAATTATCATTAGTTATTTTAGCACTTACATTTGGAAATGCATTTGCGCAAGAAAATGAAGTAGTTACAGATTCTGTAGCTGCAGTGGTAGAAGAAAAAGTGGCAGAGCCAGAACCACCGAAAAAAAACTGGTCTATAGAAGGGCAAAACACATTGATGCTAAACCAAGCGGCGTTCTCTAACTGGGTAGGCGGTGGAGCTAATAACTTGGGTTGGTTAGTAGGAGTGAACTACAATTTCACTTACCAAAAAGACAAAGACCTTTGGGAAAATAACATTATCCTAGGATACGGGAGAAATAACACCCAAGGATTAGGAAACAGAAAAACACAGGATAATATCAACATCAGCACGAACTATGGTAGAGCTATCTCTCAAAGCTGGTATGTATCTGCTGGAGCAAGCTTTCTTTCTCAGTTTGATAATGGATATGCTGACGGGAACAACCCAAGCGCTGCGAAAATCTCAAGCTTTATGGCGCCAGGTTACTTGAATATCGGTGCTGGTTTTACATATAAACCAAATGAGGATTTCACGCTTACTTTGAGACCTGCTAACGCAAGAATGACTTTCGTTTTAGACAAAGATTTACAATACAAAGGAAACTATGGACTTAAAAACGATGGAGACAGCATGTTGTTCCAGTTCGGGTTCTATGCAGATGCTTCTTATAAAGTGAAATTGATGGAAAACATCCATTTGACAAACAAAGCTTGGTTGTTCTCTAACTATCTAGACCACCCAGAAAGAATAGCAATGGGATACAGCGGAATTCTTAACTTGAAAATCAACAAGTATATTTCGTCTAACATCACGCTGGATCTAGTGTATGACCACAACCAAATCAGAAAAACTCAGCTGAAACAGACACTTGGACTTGGGTTTGCTTACAACATCAGCAATGGTGTGAAAAAAGCTGACACATCAAGAAACGCTGA
>CAUQVP010000132.1:0-3038 GCA_963521545.1 uncultured Flavobacteriaceae bacterium
TGTGTTTTCGTATTTTTCGCCTTTGTTTCCTATTCCTAAAATTAAGTATTTCATTGTTTTAACTATAAAATTGTTTCCTATAGTGGAAGATAATATTTATTGATAATTTTCATTAAAATAAACTTGCTTAAACCAAAGTTCAAATACAGGGTCAAGCAGCTCGTACGAGTTTTCTTCTTTGTGGATTAAATCCTTCTGCAAAAGAATGTTTCTATTTTTGGATACAGATGCGGAAGTTCCCATTTGGTATTTTTCCAAAGTAGATTTAGAAGAAAGCTGTTTTTCTTTTTTTACCAAAGCCTTTATAAAGTTAATCTGCGTATTGCTGAGTTCTTCTATAATCTGCTGAAAAAACGGAATATTGCTTTGGATTAAACGAGATAACGCGTTTCTGAAAACCTCTTCTGTCACTTCTTTCTCCGTTTCGCTCCAGATGTAGTAAGAGAACTGCTGAACATACCAAGAATGATTTTTCATCAAATCTGCTATTTTTTCTGCAAATTCTGCTGAAATTTTTTTATTGGTCTTGTGGAAATTCTCCATTATAAAAGGAATCCATTTTTCTTTTTTAATTTTTGGTAGCAGAAACAAGTCTCCAAAGCGATAAAAAGGCTTGGAGGGTTTGCTGAAAATGTCAGTCATCATGTGTCTTTTGCTCCCATAGAGACAATAAACCACATTTTTCTGCTGCTGCCATACAGATCGCATTTTCTTTTCTAAAGTTTCAAAATCATGATACTGGGCTAGGTTCTGAAATTCATCGATACAAATAATGAATTTTACGCCTTTTTTTTCTGCTAAAACTTCGGGTAAATTTAGAATTTCAAGGCTGTGTTTTTTAACCTCTTCCCAATCAAAAGAAAGGCTAAAATCACTGTCAGGCTGTATGCCGATGCTGATTTTAGGAATGAGATTTTTGAAAACCTCGCGGGTATTATTTGTCCATTCTTCCCATTTTGTGGAACTTGCTTTGATGACTTCTCGGGCAAAAATCTCCAAAAATTCATGCTCTGAATTAGCCGAAAATAGGTCTATTTTTACGGTTTTGTAGTTGGGCTCTTCTTTGTTGATTTCTGCAATCGCCTTGGCAACCAATGAAGATTTCCCCCATCTTCTCGGTGAAATGATGATGGTATTTACACCGCTGATTAGGTTTTTTTTTAGCTTTTGTAATTCTTCTTCTCTGTTAGTAAAAGCCTGAAGATTAACAATATGCCCAAAAGAAAAAGGTGATAATTCTCCCATAATTATAAAACTTCCATTTCGGTAACTTACCATTTAGTAACTTACTGTTTGGTAAGACAAAAATAATAAATAATTTTAATATACAATTATAAGATTGTTTCTTAAAACTAAACGCCTCATTTTAAATGGATTTGCAACCAAAATAGGCACCGAAAATAGAAGGGTGTTTTGTATCTTTGTGCGAGATATATAGTGTTTTGTATGAAAATCATTTTTAAAGACTATTTAGATATTTTTAAAAAATATCCAAAAGATAAATATTTAACAAGAGAAGAAAGAAAAGAAAGATATAAATTATTGCAAGAATATGAAAAAAGAAATTATCAAGATGAAATAAGTGTTGATGAATTTCAAGATTTTATTAACTTATATATAGATAAAATTGATATATCTTCACAATTTATTGGAAAATTTTTAGAAGTAATAAAAAAAGATATAAGTAATGGTGGAACTTTTGCTTTAAAATTTTTAATTGGAGATAAAGATGAAAATGATAATTATCTTAAATTTTTTAGCTTACTTTATGATGAATTTGGTGACAGAATTAATTTAATAAATAAACTTTTAGAAAAAGAGCCAGATTATTTACCAGCTATAAAGCAAAAATATACAATTTTATCAAATTATATAGATTTTTCTATACATGAGATACCTTGGGGACTTTTACTTGATAAACCTAGTTCAGAAAAAGAAGCAAAAGCAGAAGCTTTAGCTGATTTAGATGACTTTTTAGAATTATCAAAAAAATTAGGAAAAGATAATAAAGGATACATAGAAGATTGTAAAATTTACTATAATGCTTGGTTTGATTTTTTAGATAATAAAGATAAATACAAATCTTATGAGGAATATTTAGAAAAAAATAATATAGAATATTGATAAGGAGTGTAGATATGAAAAAAGAAGTTATAATAGCACTTGATTTTCCAATCATTTTAATATGCAAATTGTAGTATGATTTCTTAAAAACTAAATGTTTCATTTTTAATCAATTTATGACCAAAATCATCAGCCAAGATAGAAGTAGGTTTTGTATCTTTGTGCGAGAAATTTAATGATTAAAAAGAAGTGTTAGCTTTTATTTTGGTGTTTGGATGATTTCAAAAATCTTGAACATTAAGTAAAACTAAAAAGTCCTCATTTTTTTGTATTTGTTCATCTGTGTTTAGGGCTTGGCAGGAAAATAAATTATTATGAAAAAAACAGCTTTATTTTTATTTATGTTATTTGCTTTTGCATTGAAAGCGCAGGAAACTATCTATATGGGGAAGTCTGCTGATAAGAAGGTAGATTTTTATATTTATCCAACAACAGTAAGAGAGTCAGAAAAACCAGATTATATTACAGCGTGGTTTTTATTTGAGTTTTCTACTCCACAAAAATCACCTAATGGCAAATATTATATAAAAGCAAAAAATCAGGTTCTAATAAATTGTAAATACAAAAAATCAGGATTAATCACCTCTACATTATATTCTAAAAATGATGTATATGTTGAGAGTACAGAAGTTATAGATGAATATTTAGTTAAGGACGAATCGATGCCTCCTGGTTCTAATGGGGAATACATGATAAAAACAGCATGCCATATTTATGAATCAATTTCTAATCAGAAACAAGAATAAAATAAACAATCCAGCCTAAGCATTTCGCTTAGGCTGGATTGTTTATTGAGCTGAGGAGCTGGTTGATTTCCTCAATGCTTTCCATATTGTCTTTTCGCATGAGCAGCTGGTTGTTTTTTTCTTTCAGCTGGGCTTGGCTTGGGTTTTGTGTCAGATAATTCAGCAGGT
>CAUQVP010000133.1:0-3035 GCA_963521545.1 uncultured Flavobacteriaceae bacterium
TCTTATTCATGATGATAAAGGGAATTAATAAACTTAAAAATGAAAAACCAGCTGACGAACCAGCAGCTCCTACACAAGAGGAATTATTGGCTGAAATTAGAGATTTATTGAAAAATAAATAAACAAATTTTCATTCATAAAAGTTTAAAATTAACAAAAAATCCTCTCAAATTTGAGAGGATTTTTTTTATTTCTTTAGTTTTATGGATAGGTTCTTTATCATATCTTCGGACATTTCTTTTATTCCAAATTTATAGTTCAGTCCCCAGTCTCTTTTAGCTACGCTGTCATCTATGCTTTTTGGCCAGCTTTCTGCTATTTTTTGTCTAAAATCAGGTTCATAAGAGATTTCAAAATCAGGAATTATTTTTTTGATTTCTTCTGCTAATTCTTCTGGCGTGAAAGACATTCCACCCAAGTTATAAGATGTTCTTACAGAGATGCTTTCGCAAGGAGCTTCCATTAGTTTTATTGTTGCATCTAAGGCATCTTCCATGTATAGCATAGGCATGGCAGTTCCTTTTTGGATAAAACTTGTGTATTTTCCTTTTTCTATTGCTTCATAGAAAATTTCTACGGCATAGTCTGTGGTTCCTCCACCAGCAGGCGTCTGCCAAGATATCAGCCCAGGGTATCGGATACTTCTGATATCTACATTGTGCTTTTGGTGATAGTATTCACAGAGTTTTTCACCAGCTACTTTGGTTACTCCATAGATGGTAGATGGATTGAGTGCGACTTCTTGTTCTACATTATAAGGAGAAATTCCTCTTCCAAAAACTGCGATAGAACTTGGCCAAAATATCTTTTTGATTAGTCCATTTTTCGCCATTTCACATAGATGAAGTAGCGGGTCTAAATTTACATTCCAAGCCAAAAGAGGCTGTTTTTCGGAAGTTCCTGATAGGAGGGAAGCTAGGTGGTAGACAGTAGTGATATTGTATTCTTTGATAGTTTTTTCTAATTCTAGGTGGTCAGTAACATCTAGTTTTATGTATTTTCCAGCGCTGTCTAGTCCTTCTTTTATATAGAGGTCAGAAGCTATTATGTTTTCCTTTCCATATATGCTCGCAAGTTTTGTTACTAATTCGCTACCTATTTGTCCATTGGCTCCAGTGATGAGAATTTTCTCCGTGTGTTCTTCCATTTTTATTTGTATTTTTCAGCAACGAAATTAAGAAAAATTCAAAAGATAAAAAAGTAAAAAACAAAAAACCTTTAACTGGAAAGTTAAAGGTTTTAAACACCAAATCACAAAATATTAATATGAAAAAAATTACTATTTTCTATTTAAAAGTGACCTGGCTGGGATTCGAACCCAGGACCCATACATTAAAAGTGTATTGCTCTACCAGCTGAGCTACCAGGTCTACAATATGAATGAACAAATATCTTATTGGTGTCTGCGACTGGATTCGAACCAGCACATCCTTAGGATACCACCCCCTCAAGATGGCGTGTCTACCAATTTCACCACGCAGACTTATTGTCTTTTAGTGACCTGGCTGGGATTCGAACCCAGGACCCATACATTAAAAGTGTATTGCTCTACCAGCTGAGCTACCAGGTCTCCATCATTACTGTGTCAGTAATTTTTGAGTGGTGCAAAGATAGGTATTTTTTTTTATTATCAAAATTTTTTATCAAATTTGTTGAAAATTTTTATCATGATAATTACACTTATGGGATATATGGGAAGTGGTAAGTCTATTGTTTCCAAAGAGTTAAGCTCTAAATTAGGCTTTAAAAATATTGATCTGGATAATGAAATTTCTAGTGAAATAGGGCTGTCTATTCCTGAAATTTTCCAAAAAAAAGGAGAATTATTCTTTAGAAAAAAGGAAAAAGAGATTTTGGAAAGGGTTTTGAGTATGCAAGAAGATGTAGTTTTGAGTCTGGGAGGGGGAACACCATGTTATTATAATAACATAGATCTTATAAATGAAAGATCGGTGAGTGTTTATTTGGTGGCTAATGTCAATACTTTGGTGAAAAATATTCTGTATGAAAGAGAAAAAAGGCCTCTGATAGCGGGAATAAAGGAAGAGGAATTACCTAATTTCGTAGGGCAGCATCTCATGGAAAGGAATCATTACTACTCTAAAGCAAAGACTGCGGTAATGGTGAATGACTGGGATCTTGATAAGATTGTTAGTGATATTTTGACTGAAATAGAAAAATTGGGTTATGAAATCAGAATTTAAAATTGATTAAAATATCAAGTATATATTCATAAAAAAAACCGAAAGCCAATAATTATAGATTTAATATAATATTGGCTTTCGGCGTAGTATAATCATTTATCGTTTATCCTCTATTCCAAATTTACCCCAAAGACTAGGTTCTATATCTAGTTTTACTCTTTTTTTCATTTGGGAATAGAGTTTGTCTAATTCTTTTAGTTTAGAGTTTATATCCTCTGTTTTTTTCTTGGATTCTGCTTTTAATCCTTCGTTTTCGCTATTTAAAGTTTCTATTTTTTCTCTTAAATTTTCTAAATTTAGAATAGTATCATCTGTAATTCCAGCAGGAAGATTAGATTTTATTTTTTTTAATCCATCGATTAAAACTTTAGCATTTGTTATTTTTTGAGAATATGTTTTTGTAGCCATATTTATTATTTTATATTTCTATATAAAGTATTTTTAGTATATATTATTAACTCCAGTAAGTTTTAGTTTTATCAGCTTTATATATATACTTATTTTCTAGAATTCTATCTAGTTTATATGTAGTATTTTCTATTTCGCTTAAATTTTCATATCTAATAGCAACTATATTATTATCAATAGTATTATAATTAGATAATTTTTCTTCTAATTCACTATAATTTTTATTAAATATAGATAAATTTATATCATTTATAGATTTATTTTTTTTTATTCTATATTCTTTATTATTATATTGAAAAATTTCAATATGAATAGGTTTCTGATTTTCAATTTTTATAATGTTTTTATTATTAGAATCAAAATTAAAATCTTTTTTACTTATAATTTGATTCTCATTATCATTTTTTATATTATTATTATTAT
>CAUQVP010000134.1:0-3006 GCA_963521545.1 uncultured Flavobacteriaceae bacterium
CATTACCTGTTCAGGTTCATTGGGT
Organism: uncultured Flavobacteriaceae bacterium; assembly: GCA_963521545.1. Taxonomy (GTDB): domain Bacteria; phylum Bacteroidota; class Bacteroidia; order Flavobacteriales; family Weeksellaceae; genus JABCPE02. The sequence goes on from CAUQVP010000134.1 coordinate 26, forward strand.
ATGATCTCAGCCTTTTACAGCACCCCTTTTTGCTGGCGCAAAGATATTAAATTTAGAATAAAATCTGAAAAATAGTGACATTTAATATCGTAAAATCAAATTCCAAATAAGGGTGTCTACTAATTCAAAATAATATTATACTTTTGCAAAAATTTTTGGTATGGCAAAAAATTTAGTAATCGTAGAGTCTCCTGCGAAGGCAAAAACTATTCAAAAATATTTGGGTAAGGATTTTGAGGTGAAATCTAGTTTTGGACACATCAGAGACCTTCCTAAAAAAGGCATGGGTATCAATCTGGAAAATTTTACGCCAGATTATGAAATCTCTGCTGATAAGAAAAAAGTAGTGGCAGATCTGAAAGCAGCATCTAAAAAAGCTGAAACAGTATGGTTGGCTTCCGATGAAGACCGTGAAGGAGAGGCTATCGCTTGGCATCTTGCACAAGAGTTAAAACTAAAATCCGAAAATACCAAACGAATAGTTTTCCACGAAATTACTAAAAATGCAATACTAAAAGCAGTAGAAAACCCTAGAGAAATAGACCAAAATTTGGTCAATGCTCAGCAGGCAAGAAGAGTTCTTGACCGAATAGTGGGTTTTGAGATGTCGCCAGTCCTTTGGAAGAAAGTAAAACCAGGGCTTTCGGCAGGGCGTGTCCAGTCGGTAGCGGTGCGGCTCATCGTAGAAAGAGAAAAGGAAATAAGGGAGTTTAAGCCCGTTCCTTCGTATAAAGTGGAAGGTGTTTTTACCAATCTTGAAAAACAAGAAATTTCCGCAAAACTAAAGAAAGATTTTACCAAAGAACAAGATGCGGAGAACTTCCTGAATCAAGTTCAAAATATTGATTTTAAGGTTCTTAATGTAGATGTGAAACCTGCACAGCGCTCGGCATCTGCTCCTTTTACCACTTCTACACTACAGCAGGAGGCGAGTAACAGGCTGGGATATGGCGTAACGACAACCATGCGTGTGGCGCAGAGACTCTATGAAGAGGGATATATTACCTATATGAGAACGGACTCCGTGAACCTTTCTCAGGAGGCGATAAATGCGGCTAAAAATCAGATTTTGAAAGAGTTTGGCGAAGAGTATTCTCAGCCAAGAAACTATGTAACCAAATCGGCATCTGCACAAGAAGCCCACGAGGCTATTCGTCCAACGGATTTTGGAGTGAAATCCATCGGAGATGCCCAGCTGAACAAGCTTTATCAACTTATATACAAACGAACATTAGCCAGCCAAATGACCAATGCTAAGCTGGAAAAAACCATAATAGAAATAGGAAATCCAGAGCTGCCACAGCATTTCGAAGCGCAGGGAGAAGTCATTGTTTTTGACGGTTTCCTTCGTGCTTATGGTATTTATAAAAATGAAGATGAAGAGCAGGAAGATGGCGATAAAATATTACCAAAAGTAAGTGTAGGCGAAGCTTTGGCATATAAAAAAATCACCGCAGTAGAAAAATTCAGCCGTCCAGTGTCTCGTTTTACAGAAGCAGGTTTGGTTAAAAAACTTGAAGAACTGGGCATCGGAAGGCCGTCTACTTATGCGCCTACGATTCAGACGATTCAAAACCGTGAGTATGTAGACAAGCGCAAAATAGAACCAAAGGAACGCGAAATAGTAAAGCTTACTTTGACAAAAACAGGATTAAAAAAAGAAATCCTAACAGAGAAATTCGGAGGAGATAAAAATAAATTTGTCCCAACAGATATAGGAATTGTCGTAAATGACTTTTTGACAACTAATTTCAATGAGATTTTGGACTATGGTTTCACTGCGAAAGTGGAGCAGGATTTCGATGAAATAGCCAAAGGAGAAGAAAAATGGAAAGATGTCCTAAAAAATTTCTATAGTAGTTTTCACCCAAAAATAGAGGATGTAGGTGAGAATGCAGACAGGGCGACAGGAGAGCGACTGCTGGGACAAGACCCTAAAACAGGCAAAAATGTTTATGCTCGAATTGGGCGTTTTGGGCCGATGGTTCAGATAGGAGAAACGGACAGCGATGAAAAACCTATTTTCGCATCACTGATGGCGACTCAAAACATCGTTACCATTACTTTGGAAGAGGCTTTGGAACTCTTTAAAGTGCCATTTGATTTACAAGACTATGAAGGAAAAACCGTTACGGTAGGAGTAGGGCGTTTTGGGCCATATGTGAAATGGGGCGAGGCGTTCATCAGTCTTCCAAAGGGAGAAAATCCGCTTTCGGTGGACTATGACAGAGCTGTAGCCATCATAGAAGAAAAGAAAAAGGCGGATGCGCCAGTGGCCTCTTATAAGGGAGAGCCTGTTACCAAGGGTGTAGGAAGATTTGGACCATATCTGAAATATCAGGATATCTACATCAATGTGCCTAAAAAATACGATTTTGAAAATCTTTCCCAAAAAGATGTAGAAGAACTCATCGAAGCGAAGCTCGATAAGGAAGCCAACCGCTATATACAGCAGTGGGAAAAAGAAAAAATATCCATAGAAAATGGGCGATGGGGGCCTTTTATAAAATTTAAAAAAGCGAATTTCAAGATTCCTAAAAAACAAGATGACACTAAATATACGGCAGAGGAACTGAAAGAAATTTCCTTAGACCAAGTCAAAAAGTGGATTTTGGAGCAGGACAAAACAGCTTTTGTAGAGAAAAAAACAGCAAAGAAAAAATAATGAAAATGAGAGGAAAAGGTAAAGAAATATTTTGCCTTTTTCTCTTATATTTTGTGTAAAGGAATGGATTTACAAGATATTTTTATAAAGCCAGAAAAAATCAGTTGCGAGCATTGGCAGCTGGGAAACACTATTTCCAATGAAGTTCAGGAAAATGGCGTGGTGCTTATTTTTTGTTCCGATGAAAGAGGAAGCGGCGGAAATGCTGAGGTAAAGGATTTCAGCAGACTTAGAAAAGAATTTTATGCCTTGTCAGCATTTGATTTTGAAGTTCCTATTTGTGATTTAGGAGAGCTTATTTCAGGTAAAACTCAGG
>CAUQVP010000135.1:0-2955 GCA_963521545.1 uncultured Flavobacteriaceae bacterium
CTAAAAGAAGTAAAATCGTTTTTTTCATCTTTATAAAAATTTGTATCTTTGCCAATTAATTACAAAAATATAAAAAAATATTATAATTATGTATACACCAGTAGCAGCAGATGTAGCTAAACTAAGAAACACAACAGGTGCAGGAATGATGGACTGCAAAAAAGCTTTGGTAGAAGCTGAAGGAGATTTTGAAAAAGCTATCGAAATCCTTAGAAAAAAAGGACAAAAAATCGCAGCAAATAGAGCAGATAGAGAATCTACCGAAGGTGCTGTAATCGCAAGAGTAAACGAGGATAACACACTAGGTGCTATCATCTCTCTAAACTGCGAAACTGACTTCGTTGCTAAAAACGATGCTTTCGTAGAATTGGCTTACGAATTAGCAGAACAAGCAATGAACTACGCTTCTAAAGAAGAGTTCTTGGCTTCTGATTTCCATGGAATTACAGTTGCTGAAAAACTAATCGAGCAAACAGGAGTTATCGGAGAGAAAATAGAAATCGGTGCATTTGAAAGAATCGAAGGACCTTTCTTGGCGGCTTATATCCACGCAGGAAACAAAATCGCAGCTATCACAGCATTGTCTGCTAAAGTAGACGGAGCAGCAGAAGCAGCGAGAAACATCAGTATGCAGGTAGCATCTATGAGCCCAGAAGTTCTTTCTTACAAAGATTTCTCTCCTGAGTTCATAGCAGCAGAAACAGATGCAAGAGTTGCAGCAATCGAGAAAGATAACGAGGAGCTTGTAAGACTTGGAAAGCCATTGAAAAATGTTCCTAAATATGTTTCTTATGCACAGTTGACAGAGCAAGTTCTAAAACAAGCAGAAGAAGATGCAAAAGCTGAATTGAAAGCTGAAGGTAAGCCAGAACAAATCTGGGATAAAATCTTACCTGGTAAAGTTCAGAGATTCATCAGTGATAACACTTCTCTAGACCAAGAGAAAGCATTGCTTGACCAAAACTACATCAAAGACGGAGACATGAAAGTTTCTCAATATGTGAAATCTGTAAGCCCAGATCTTGAAGTAGTAAGATTCGTAAGAGTTTCTCTTTAATTAAAATTATAAATTTTACCCAATTCCTCTTAGCTGAAAAGCTGAGAGGAATTTTTGTTTTATGAGTAGCATGTTTTTATAAAACTTAGTGATAAATATCAGTATTTTAAATAATCATTGTATGTTTTTTATTGTTAATTTTGCTAACAAACTACACTTTTTTAACACTAAATAAAAGAAAAAATGGCTGAAATAAGCGAAATGATTAGAGATTACTGGACAGAGCGCTCCAAAACATACAGCGACTCCACATTGCAGGAGCTTTATGGAGACAATGCCCAGAACTGGGAAAATATTCTCTACGGAGATATTGATAAAAACCAGAATTTGAAAATATTAGACATCGGAACAGGGCCTGGGATGTTCGCTGTGCTGCTGGGAAGAAATCCGAATTTTGAAGTATCCGCAGTAGATTCCAGCAAAGGAATGATAGAACAAGCGACACAGAATGCACAGAAATTCGGAGCAAAGGTGAATTTCCAGCTGCTAGATGCACAGCAACTGCCTTTTGAGGATGATACCTTTGATGTGATTGTCACTAGAAATGTCACTTGGAATCTTCCTCACCCAAAAGATGCTTACAAAGAATGGAAAAGAGTACTGAAAAAAGGAGGAAAAATGATAAATTTTGATTCCAATTGGTATTCTTATCTTTTTGATGAGAATCTACATAAATACCATGAAGAGCACCCAGATAAGAAACTTCAAGAAGTCCTGCCAGAAGGAATGGAAGCACGAATGGAGAACATCGCAAAAACACTTCCGCTTTCCAAGGAGAGAAGACCTGCGTGGGATGTTAATTGTCTTTTGGATTTAGGGTTTTCTAAAATGGCTTTTGATTATAATATCAATGATGAGGTCTATGACAAGGAGCATCAGGAAATCAATGCTTATGCACCGATGTTTAGAATTATCGCAGTTAAATAAATAATTATAAATTAAATTTAAATCATGCATAAAATATTTTGTTCAGTTGCGCTAGGAGCACTTGTTTTGTCTTGCTCAGGGAAGAAAGAATCAGTAGATAATAAGGCGCAGGCTAACGCTCCTAAAATGGAGAAAGTAGAATATATCTATCACGATGGGACTAGGGATTTAAAAGTAACCATCACTACACCGCCACAGCGTGCGGCTCTTTTTACGCCTCATATGACAGAGATGCTTTTGGCATTAGGACTGGGAGATAGAATAGTGGTGGGAACTACGGAAGGCCCTGTTTCCAAGCAGTTTGAAAAGGAATATGAGAAAGTTTCGGATGAATATAAATTCATAGGACATAGTTTTAAAATGACCAAAGAGGCTTTCCTTCTCAGAGAGCCGGATTTTGTGTCTAGTGATGGAGACCTTAGTTCAGAATCTACTGGTTCGCCAGAGGAGCTTTTGGCTCAGGGAATAGCTCCATTTACACCAAAAACTATCCAGACACCAAATGCTACGATAGAAACTGTGTATGAAGATTTCTATATGCTGGGAAAAATCTTTAATGTAAATGACAAAGCGAAGGAAGTAGTAGAGGGAATGAAATCCAAACTTGCCGAGGCTAAAAAAACATTCGTGGTTAAACCTGAAAACGAAAAGAAAAAAGTAATGATACTTTCTTCTATTAATAATGGGATTTGGGTTTTCTCTTCTTTGGCGGCGGATTTGGTTCGTCAGGCAGGTGGTGTCAATATTTATGAAGATGCAGGAACGGCGTATGAGTTTGTATCTTTTGAGAGTGTGGTGCATAGAAATCCAGATGTGATTTTCATTACCGACACGCAGTCTAGAAATATGACTCCCGAAGAAAAAGCGAATTTCATCAAAAATCACCCTATCTTAAAGGATATCAATGCAGTGAAGAATAATCAGATTTATGAAGTGAATTTTGCGGATGTTTCACCTGGGGTTAGAAATGT
>CAUQVP010000136.1:0-2855 GCA_963521545.1 uncultured Flavobacteriaceae bacterium
AAAATTATGTTTCAGAGTTTACAAGACAAATTAGATAAAGCACTGCACAACCTCTCTGGAAGAGGGAAAATCACAGAAATCAATGTAGCAGAAACGGTTAAAGAAATCCGCCGTGCCTTGGTGGATGCCGATGTAAACTACAAAGTAGCCAAAGACCTCACCAAAAGAGTGCAGGACAAAGCCATCGGGCAGAATGTCCTCACCTCGCTCACTCCTGGGCAGCTGATGACCAAAATCGTTCATGATGAGCTGGTGGAGCTCATGGGCGGCACACAGGAAGGTATCAATCTGGCGGACAAACCGAGCATTATCCTCATCGCTGGGCTTCAGGGTTCAGGGAAAACCACTTTCTCTGGAAAACTGGCTAACTTCCTCAAAAAGAAAAAGAACAAAAACCCTCTACTAGTAGCCTGTGATGTCTACAGACCTGCGGCTATCGACCAGCTGGGAGTTCTCGGAGAGCAGATAGGCGTGCCTGTTTATAAAGAACTAGAAAACAAAAATCCTGTTCAGATTTCACAAAACGCCATCGATTTCGCTAAACAAAACAAACACGATGTAGTGATCATAGATACCGCTGGGCGTTTGGCTATCGATGAAGAAATGATGAACGAAATCCGCAGTGTGCATCAGACCATCAAACCTTCTGAAACGCTCTTCGTAGTGGATTCCATGACAGGACAGGATGCCGTAAATACAGCCAACGCCTTCAACGAGGTGCTGAACTACAACGGAGTAGTTCTTACCAAATTAGATGGTGATACCCGAGGCGGAGCAGCGCTTACGATTCGTTCCGTGGTTAATAAACCGATAAAATTCATCTCCACAGGCGAGAAAATGGACGCCCTAGATATCTTCTATCCAGACAGAATGGCGGACAGAATCCTCGGAATGGGAGATGTGGTTTCCTTGGTGGAAAGAGCCCAAGAGCAGTTCGATGAAGAAGAAGCAAAGAAACTCAACAAAAAAATTCAGAAAAACGAACTTGGTTTTGATGACTTCCTAAAACAGCTCCAGATGATGAAGAAAATGGGAGGAATGAAAGACCTCATGGGTATGATACCAGGAATGGGAAAAGTAGCCCAAAATGTGGATATCAATGATGATACCTTCAAGCATATAGAGGCGATGATACAGTCCATGACACCAGAAGAAAGAAGAAGACCGAGTATCATCACCATGCCGAGAAGACAAAGAATAGCCAAAGGAAGCGGAAGAAAAGTAGAAGAAGTAACCGCTCTGATGAAGCAGTTCGAGCAGCTTGGCAAGACTATGAAACTCCTGCAAAGCCCACAAGGCAAGCAGCTGATGTCTATGATGAGCAAAGGCGGCGGACTCCCAGGAATGGGCGGCGGAATGCCTTTCGGAGGAAAATAAACGAATAAAAGAAAATCCCTTCTGTGAGAGAAGGGATTTTTTGTTTTTCGAGATTTTGATTTTATTTAAAATTTAAAAGTATCGTCTTTAAAGGCTTTGTTTAGTTCTATTTTACTAAAAATCATCACATAGTCCGAATCCTTTTTCGGCGAGGAAGCCTCTATTCTAAATGGCATCAGCAGATTTCCTACTTTTTTGTAATCAGAATAAGTGATGGTCTCTCCCCTTTTTTCCTCTTTTAAAAGTAGATAAGACAGCTTGTCAAAATAGTAAATGGTTTTATTCACATTTTTGGTAAGTTCTACTTTGAAAACTTCCTTGTCTCCGATTTTTTCTACTCCCAAAAGCTCTGCTGTGAAGCCCTTTTGCTCATAATTGATAAAATCCGTATCGAAGCTCTCTGGCTTATAATTTGGGTATTCTTGGAGTTTATTTACGGCGTAGTTCATAGCGTAGCCCTTTTTCCCATCATAGCCCTCTATCACCTGCTCTTTTTTCCCATTTACTACGATGGTTTTGGTAAGATTCGGTCTGGCTTGGTAGATTTTCACAGGGTATTCCTCATTCACTCCCAAAATCACTTTTCCCTGAAGCAGAATGGTATTCAGCAGTTTCCACTGGACTAAACCTCCTGTATTTTGGATATTTTTCTCAATAATCTGAGCCGCTGTCTGGGCAAAAAATATTTGCGCTAAAAATACCAAGGTTATCAGAAATATTTTTCTCATGTTATTCTTTTTATGGTTTATTGGTTTCTTCTTAAAATTTCTCTTGCCTTTTCCAAATCCTCTGGAACATCTATCCCCACGCCCACGAAGTTGGTCTCTATCATCTTGATTTTCATACCGTATTCCAGATAGCGGAGACATTCTATTTTTTCAGCAATTTCCAAAGGTTTCATCGGAAGTTTTGCAAAGTTAAGCAAAGCCTCTCGTCTAAAAGCATAAACGCCGATATGTTTAAAATATTTTACGCCCTTCTCTTCTCTTGGATAAGGAATCACAGAACGGCTGAAATACAGAGCAAAACCATCTTTATCCGTAATTACTTTTACATTATTCGGGCTTTCTATTTCTTGTTTTTCTGTCAAATGAATTTTGAGTGATGCCAGAGAAATTTCCTTCTTGTCATCAGCCTCAAAAACCGAAATCAGCTGTTTCAGCGGTTCGGTTTTTAGGAAAGGTTCATCACCTTGAACATTCACCACTATATCACAGTCGATATTCTGCACAGCCTCTGCGATACGGTCGCTGCCCGTTTCGTGCTGACCTGTCATCAGGGCTTTTCCTCCTGCGTTTTTTATTTCATTAAAAATAATTTCTGAATCCGTAGCCACGAAAACCTCATCAAACAAGCCTGTTTCCACCACATTTTGGTAAGTAGTGGTAATGACAGTTTTCTCGCCCAAAAGCTGCATAAGCTTCCCTGGGAAACGGCTCGCCTCGTATCGCGCAGGGATAACGGCTATTATTTTATTT
>CAUQVP010000137.1:0-2783 GCA_963521545.1 uncultured Flavobacteriaceae bacterium
ATCATAATAGATACAACCATTACAAAATAACCCTAACAATACTAATACTAAAATGTATCTTCTTTCCATAAATTTATTGGTTTAGGGTTATCATATTCAAATTTAGAGTCTTTTATTTTATTGTGAATACTATTTTGAAACCAACCTTTACTTTCTACATCTAAACGAATGGAGTTTTTATCTTTTTGAAATCTTAAAAAATTAGAAGCTCGATTAAGACTTTTTTGGTAATTATCTTGAGAATGGTAAGGAGATTTTTCTAATAACTCTTCTATTTTTTGTTTGAATACATCCTTAGTTATCACTTTTTCTTTTCTTAAATAGTTTAAATATTTCATTTTTTGTTCTGGGGCTCCTGTTTCATTATACTTCCCTGTAAAATTTTGATAACCTAATTCCAAATTTCCCCAATTTGCAATATTGAAACTTAGTGTAATACCTCCTGTATTTCCATGATCGGTACCACCTCCAATATATCCTTTTTTTGAATCATTATAGGTACTTAAACCAAAATCTCCAGACCTAAAGTTCCAAACTCCCATTCGTTGAACATCTCCTAAGTTAAATTTTTGATTTACAGCAGAGTTCCAAGTAAAAGCAGCTCCATAACTACCTGAATTTTTAAAAGTGTTTGACACAGGAATTGGGGTATCATAATTGATAATATACTGATTCATTGCGTCTGCCTCTCCTTTACCTATCCCTGCTCCTAAATAAATAGTTGCATCTACTACTACCATTTGTTTTTCTTTACTATTATGATAAATAGGTGTTCCTAATCCTGAATTGTAAAATGAAAAATTTAACGACTGATTACTGTAAAAATCACCAAAACGATACTCTAAACCAGCGTGTACTCCTGCTTTAAAACTTATCTTGTAATCTATTTGTATTTGTAGAGTAATCAAAAAATTAGTTCTTAGTCCATTATTTGGAGGACAATTTTCACATTGACTCCCCAATCTTACATTTTTTAAATTTTCCTGCATATAACTTCTAACAACCGCTTCTAAATTACTTTCAATAGAAAATTTAGTAGGGTTGTTTAAACTTTGTTGTAAGGCTGATGATACAGCATTCTTCAATTGGAACTCTGAAAAAGGTATTTCAAAAAGTGTTGTTGAACTCATAATTATTTATATTTTTAAATTATTATCATCCTTTCTTCCAGAATATCTTTCCTTTTACTCTGTAGTAAATGTGGATATTTTGGATACAAGTATTATTAACGTCTTTTTGCAGACGTAATGTTTCTATTTTTATTTTCTTTCCAGAAATCTCTTTACAAAACTGTACAAAGGGTATAATTTTATCGTCATTGATAACTACAGGCACTTGATAATTCTCACAAAGATATTCTTTAAAATCATCTTTTGTCTTAGCTTGTGAAGCGACCCCGTTAAGAAGTAAGATAAATTGCTCATTAGAAATATCAGGTACTTTTTTGGCAGGAGAAGGTGTTTCCTCTTGCTTAGGGTCTTTAGGAGCAACGGGAATATTGGTGAGCATATCTACCAAAGGGTCTTTCTGTGCTTTGCCCATAGGCAGTGAAAAATCACTATGGGGCTGTTCGTATTCATAGCTTTCCATATCAATAGGCTCTTTAGCTACTACGTGTTTGGGAGCTACATAAATGGTTTTGGTAGCAATATGGTCTAAATCACCATTAACAATGAGGGTTACTTTTTTTTGTCCCACACGTTTAAACTTATAAGTTACTGAATCTCCAATGGCATCGGTGGCTGAAGTCTCTCCAAAACTCCATTCAAAAGAAATACCTCCTTGTTTTTGCCCTATAAAATTAATAGTCTCTCCTAAGAAGACAACATCAGGGGCTTTGATAATAGGCAAATAACCTATTTGTTGGTTCAAAGAGGTTATAGTAAGCACTTTTTGAGACGTACAAGAGCCATTGATGGTAAGAGTAACGATATATTCACCTGTCTTTTCATAGGTATGGAAAGTGCGTTGCCTAAAATCTGCAGGAGACCCATCGCCAAAATCCCATTTCCACAATTTGGCATTTTTGGTTTTATCACCAAACTCAATTACTTCCTTCACCGCATAGTTATCAGCAAAGACATAGAAGTTAGCCTCCTGACAGTCTACGTGACGAGAGCATTGAAAAATGAATAAGAAAATACCAAAACAAAGGAGAATTCCAAAACTCCAATAGATTTTAGGGTCAAATTTAGGGAGAAAACCAGTAGATTTATGACTCATATAATATTGTTTTTTTTATTATGTTAGCCAATTTTTGGCTAAAATTTCTCTTTGCGGTGCAAATTAGTATTTTTTTGTGAAACAGCCAAACAAAAAATAAAACTATTTTCACAAGATCCTTGCAAAATTATTTGCAATCCCTTATTTATCAAGTAAGAGTAAAAGAAAAAAGAAAACCAGCAGAACTGATGTTTTGCTGGTTTTCAAAATGGAGATATACAAGTATTAAAGGAATGAACGTTACATTTTAAAGCCTCGTGAATTTCTGTTAAGAGTCTCTCTTACAAACTCCTTTGAGGGAGTTGGGACTTCTTGAGTTTCGCTTTTTTGACTCTCTTGCGATAGCTCTTTATTGAGTTCTTCTGCCTCTTGTACCTCTTGTTTTTTGGCTCTTCCTTGTGCCTCTTGTGGAGTATCGGAGGAGAGTGAAAGTTGTATTTTCCTATCGAGGGCTGAGAGCTCAGTTTTAAGCTCGGAGAGCTGTGTTTCTTTACCCCATACTTTCTCGATGATTTCCTTTAGAAGAGGAATGTCCTTTTGGATAAGGGCAATCTCTTTTT
>CAUQVP010000138.1:0-2774 GCA_963521545.1 uncultured Flavobacteriaceae bacterium
ATGTCCTAAAAACACCGATGTTGGTAAGCTGTTTTCCATTGATTACCCGCTGTCCATTAGGAATTTTTTCTCGTTCTTTTTTTATCTCAGTATATCTTCGTTCTAGATATTCGGAAATTAGGTTGATGTCTCTAAGCCTTTCATAAAACTCATCGTCTATAAACTTGAACGACTTGATATTGAAATAGATAGACCTTTTTATTCTCTTCTGATTTCCATCGTACATCACCTGAATGTTTTTAATCTCGGTGCTGAGCAAGTCGTAGGTCGGAATCGTAGAAACAGTCTTATCAAAGTTTTTAATTTTAGTAGTCAAAAGATTGATTTCCTGAACATTACCTTCAATATCGTATTTTTTAATTCCTACCCAGTCGCCCACTTTCAGGTTTTTAGAAATAGAAACATGAAGTCCCGTGATGAGCCCTAGAATGGTATCTCTAAATATCAATAAAATCAATGCTGTAAAAGCTCCGATATAGCCCAAAATAGCAGTAACGGTAACTCCCATCAGTTTCGCAGTGACAATCAGGACTATACATAGATAACCCAATAATTTGAGAATACCATATATCGCACGAAACATGGTGACACGATACTGATTGCTTTTAAAAATGTAGTATTTTTCTATGGATTTCAGGACTTTATCAACCAGTTTTATCAGAACATAAGTCCCAAAAACACCAATGACAAAATCTAAAAGTTCATAACTTTTAGGATGTCGCCAGAAAACTTCCTGAATGAAGAAATCCGCAAAAACCCATGGTATAAAATGCACAAAAGAAACATGCACTTCGGTTTCCAGTATGGCCTTTACCCATGCATTATCATATTTACTTGATATGAATTTCAGCGCCCAGCCTACTATTTTTCTGATGACAAAATCCACCAAAAAAATAACTATGACAAAAAATATAGACTTTAATGCTATTTGAGTAAAAAGTATGGTTCCATCAGGAAAATTATCCCTCACGAAGAAATGGATGCTTTCGCTGATTTGCTTTATTAAATCCATGAATTAAAAAAATATTGAAGCAAATTTAAATTTTTATATTCATTCCACAAAAGAATATAATGACTACGCCTTATAAATGGAAGATTATCCGTAGTATTGTTTTTTAAACAGCCACATTGCCAATGAAGTAGGCAGGGCTAATTTTATGGCTTTTTTCTTGGTTTCTTTTGAAAATTCAGATGAAAAATAATCCATAATTCCCAAAGAAGACAAAGTCTGATAGTTGCGGTGGCTTTCTTTCCAAAGTTCCTCATTCTGCTGGGCTTTCCAGTTCATCTGAAGTGTCTGTGTTTCATAATCCACGAGATATTTCAGGATTAATTTTCTCCTCTCGCCTTTTTGTTTTCTCAGCTCTTGGTCTATGTGCTGACCGATGGTAAACCAATTGTCAAAATTTCGTTTGGTTCTGTTATGAATCACCGATTTAGCATGTAGAAAATAGGTGTATGTTATTCCTTTGTGCAGAGCTATTTTATTCATTTTCAAGACTAAATGAAAAGTCCAAAGCTCATCTTGAGCAAAAAGTCCCTTCACAAAATACAATTTATTTTGGCGTAAATAATCTACAATAAACAATTTATTCACCGCATAAGTCACCAAATTTTCTTTAGAAAACTCGCGCAAAATATTATCATTCCCTTCGATTACATCCTTATCCGAATTTATTTTTATCGCTATGGATTTCTTACCTGTTTCCAGCTCTTCGCATTCCAGCTGGGATATGGTCATCTCGGCCTGCGTTCTTTCGGCTATTTCTACGAGAGTTTCTATGCAGTCTGGCGTAATGACATCATCACTATCCAAGAAAAAAAGATATTTTCCTTGTGCGGTGGCTATTCCCTTATTTCTCACAACAGAAAGCCCAGAATTCTCCTCCAAATGGTATATTTTCCAGTTTTGGAGATTGTGTTTTTGGATAAAATCTTCTGCTATCTGCACAGAATTATCAGGAGTTTTGTCATCTATCAAGGTAATTTCTAAATTTTTATATGTCTGATTAACAACGGATAACAGACATTTCTCTAAAAACTCCTCACATTTAAAAAGCGGAATAGATATGGTAACTAACGGCAACATTCTCTCTTATTTTCTTTCACACAAAAATAACTATTTTTATCATAAAAGTTATATCTTTGTCTCATAACAGAGCAAAAATGCATTTTCTATCCAAAATTATTTTAAAATTACTTAAAAAAAATAGCTTAAAAAAGTTAAACAGCAGCCCTAACAGCACCATGGGAAGCAATATAAAAATTGGTGATTTTTGTAATTTTTCTTTTTATCCCAATGCTAAAAAAATAAACATTGGCAGTGGTTTTAGTATAAGAAACTATTGTAATATTTTAGTGAGTAATGATGCAGAACTCCACATTGGTAATAATGTTTTTATGAATAACTACTGCTCTATCAACTGTTTAGAAAAAATAGAAATAGGAGAAAATACGCTTTTTGGTGAAGGAGTGAAACTATACGACCACAACCACCAGTATAGCGCCTCGCCAGAGTTTAGAGTGGAACATCAGAAATTCAACTCTGCTCCTATCAAAATAGGGAAAAACTGCTGGCTCGGGAGCAATGTAATAGTGCTAAAAGGAGTGACCATAGGTGATAATGTAATCATCGGTGCGGGGTGTGTTATTCACAAAGATATTCCAGCTAACTCTATGATAATCAACAAACAAGAACACATCGTAAAAAACCTTTGATAATGATACCTGTAACCAAACCTTTCCTCCCTCCAAAAGAGGAATATCTAAAATAT
>CAUQVP010000139.1:0-2710 GCA_963521545.1 uncultured Flavobacteriaceae bacterium
AAAGTCTTTTATAGGTTTATATCCTTTCCATTCGTCAGTAGTAACTTGTGCTGTTTTACTAATATGTTTGTCAAATATTGTTCGTAATGATTTTGATTGAAAAAGCAAATATATTGATAAATTTCTAAACCATATCCGAGGAAGGATTTTTGGTGAAAAATAGCTTTTATCTATCCGCAATCCCAGTTGTAGAGAACATCTTCAAAATTGAGCTTTTCCAAGTTTTCTTTGCTGATAAAGAAATTACCAACTCCTGCATCTCCCCACATTATAGAATAGTCTTCCTCCTCATCATTCCAGTCAGAGTCTATCTGTAAAAGGAGTTCAGTGTAGGTTCCCGCCTCACGAGGGTCATCTTGCGCGAAAGCAGGGTAGCCGCCTATTTTGTGTCCTGACCCATCATTCAGCACTTCGTGGATATTATCTGGCATTTCAAAAATATCCATGATTTCATCATCAGGAAAATCTTTTTTCCATTTATCTGCATATACTTCATCAAAAAAAATATCAGCTGTGGAAACTCCTTCTTTAGTTTTTGTAAAGGACAAAGCAAACTGATGCTCTGGCTCAAAGGGAAGGGCACAATCTCCTAAAACATAGATTTCTCTAATGTCTTTTTCCTGCATCCCATCCGAAAATGTAGGATGATATACCACATGGCTGAAATCATAATAATCGTCATAAATACTCTGAGCTATCCAAAACTGCAAAAGTCCTTTTTTAGGATAAATGCTGTTTTCTGGCAGCTGCTCACAGTTGATTTGTGCGAGCATAAAGAGCAGGTTGCCCTCTGGTGTAGTGGGAATAGCGCCTCCTGCTGGGATATAGGGAAGCCCGCCGAACTTGCTGTCAGTGAGTGATAACTGCTCAGAAAGTGCAATGGAAATACGGATAACTTCACGCTCTGCGGCATGGTTCAGTTCTTCTGCGAATTTTATTAATTGTTCTTTTGTAGGGTTCATTTTATTTGTAAATTTTAGAGTTATTTAGTTTATTCAAGAGAAATTCCTGCTAAATTAAGTGTTTTTAAATCAAATTCCTGATTTTTAATAATGTTTTTATCAGGATTTTTCTTTTCCAGAGCCAGTTTTCCAGAGCGAAATCCATATTCTTTTGCTAAGGGTTTCAATTTATCAGATAAAACTGCATCAAAGAGTTTTTTTAATTCTTCATTATCCATAATCATTTTTTTAGTGAAAATTCAGTCCAAATCTTTAATAGAAGTTTGAAAAACTACAACCAACTTATGGAGTGTCCGTATTTTCTCACTTCTTCAAATAGCCTTTTGGCATCGTTTTTAATAGAATCACGATACTTTTTTTGTATTTTCTTTTCGGCTCTTATGAACCATTCATCAAAAATCATTTCCCATTCGGTAACTCTTTGTTTTTTTATTTTTAAGTTGGCATCATCAGGAAATTTTTCAGCAATCATGAGTAACATATCTAAATACGCTAATAATGGCTGGGCAGATTCATCGGTTTCTTTCATCCATTCGATGGTATCTTCTATTTTGGATATTGAGAAATTAAAATAGCCTAATCCCACTAAATCCGCCCTATCATTCTCATAGATGCCTGTTCCGTATATTTTCATGTTTTTTAATTTTTATTAAAAGAATTTAAATTTATTTAGTCTGCATAAGTTTTGTGGAGTGGTTTTTCCTGTTACATTGCAGAATTATTGACTTTGTGTTTTATGGCTAAGTTTTCAAACATTTCATTTTCTTTGTTTTTATTCGAAAGAAAATAAAAATTCTGCAGAGATAGTTTAGAAAAAACATCACTGATGTTTTGAAAATCTACCTTTGAGAAAGTTATAGCCAAGTTTTTTAAATTTTTTAGAGCGTATATATCACTGATATCTTCCAAGTTTTTGCAATTTAGAATTTGTAGTGTATGCAAAGTATCTGATTTTAATTTGGGAATTGAAATCAGCCCTTTGACAGTATTGATATCCAGTCTCTCTAAATTCAAGCAACTGAGAAATGAAAAATCGGATAGTTTTCTGCAATTAGTCAATGATAAATGGGTGATATTCGGGAATTTATGTGCTAATGTCTGCTCGTCTATGATTTCGTTCAGCACTTCTAAGTTTTTCATGCTGATTTTTTCATCCAAATTAGCTAAGGCAACTTTTCTTAATGATAAATTCTCGATGGGATTATTATTTATAATATCATAGTATTTATCTGGAAAAACCAAATCATTCACATATAAACTGGATATTTTGTCAAATTTTCTTAAAGGAGAAAAATCAATATTTTTATTTAAATTTCCACTTATTGCAAAGGTTCTAAGGTCATCGATATGCTCTAATGCATCAATATGAGAAAGAGATGTTGCCTGATGAACTAAAATGTCCAGATGATGAATATTGGGTAAAAATGTAAGAGCATCTAAGCCATTTACAGAATCGTTTGATGAATTGTCTTCCAAAATAACGATTAGTTTAAATCCATCTATATCTTTAATAATCTTGGCTAAGTTAGGTAAAATGTTTTTTTGAATTCCGCCATATATGGATAGACTTTTATTTTTCTTAATGGAAAACATCACATCATCAGATAAGTCCCTTGTATTCGTGGTTAGCCTTACATGATTTATGTGGGTGTATGTATTTTTCTCTTGGCTCATAGATTTTTATTCTTCTATTTTTAATGGTAGTGTGTATATTTTCTTATATCTATTTTTTTTAGATTTGGCATTTC
>CAUQVP010000140.1:0-2696 GCA_963521545.1 uncultured Flavobacteriaceae bacterium
CTATTTCAGTATTTTTCTCAAAAGCCATTCCTGCCTCAAAAAATACAATAAATAATATACTTTTTTCTTAATTGGCAAAGATACGAGATAATTCTTACCAAACCGCTCATAATTAAGAATTTCTATCAAAGATATTTTTCTCTCCTTTATGAATTTTCTGAGTTCTGCTGACATTCTTTGGTATAAATCATCATCTTTAACAAAAGCCAAATACGCCAAATAAGAATAAACTGCCTCCATTATCCAAAATCCTTTCAATGCTTGTTTTTCATTAGAATATTGAGATTTTTGGAACGCTTCTTCCACATCTTTCACGGCTTTTAATAAATCCAAACCTTTTTCCGTGTGGGTTTTCGTAATAGAATCCTGTCGTTCAAGATATTGATAATGATAATTCTGAGTTTGAGCCAAAGTCTTACAACTCAACAAAAGCTGTGGAACAAGTTGTATATCCTCAAAATGTACTCCTTTTTTAAATCGTTTATTTTCAAACAATTCCCTTTTAAAAAGTTTATTACAAGCAAAATACCCCAAATCTGAAAAAACAGAAAGGTTTTTCGCCAAATCTATTTTCTCTGGCATATTGGGAACTTGGGTAAGTTTTTGAAGAATTTTTCTATTTTCATCGACTTTTTGAAGGTTACAGATTACCATTTCAGCATCATATTTTTGGGCAAGAGAATGCATCTCCTCAAACATCTCCGCTGTAACATAATCATCACTATCCACAAAACCTATATATTCGCCAATTGCCCTATCCAAACCGAAATTTCTCGCATCGCTCAGCCCTCCATTTTCCTTTACAAAAGATTTTATTTTATCTGGATATTTGGTCTGAAATTCATCTATAATCTGCTTAGAATTGTCCTTGCTTCCATCATCTACAACAATGATTTCCACCTCCTCCAAAGTCTGATTTACCAATGAATCAAGGCATTTTGCAAGATACTTTTCTACATTATAAACAGGAACGATGATGGATACTTTCTTCATGCTATTTCGATTTTCATCTTTAATTCTGCTTATTCTCACTTTTTATTTCCTCAATAATATCTTCTGATAACTCTTTAACAAAAACTTCATATCCTTGCTCATTAAGATGTAATGGATCAGAAAATAAATTCTTGTTATTCTTGTAATCTTTATTGATTTTATTCGAATAAAAAAGTATAATTTTATCAAACAAATCATTCTTTTTCAATTCTGTAAAAAGAACTTCTCTATACGCAGACACATTATCATCATTCACCTCATCACCATCAATTGCTTGAGATATAGCATTTGTACACCTACTAAATACATTCTTATATTCCTGCACATCCTCTACCCCAAAATTAGGTACTTCTACAACAACAGGTTTTATTTTGTAATGTAGTAAAGTATTAATAATCAAAATCATATGATCTGCATAATATTTCTTTCCTATATGTCTTGCCACATCATTTACTCCTGCAATGACAATACAATAATCTGGCTTAGATTCTATCACAAATTTTGATGAAAATTCTTCATTTTTTTCCTTGAACATATCCTCATAAATCTCTTTTGAGGTTCCTCCAGGATGACTCAAGGCAATAAACTCTGCTTCAATTCCTTTTTCAGAAAAGAATTTTTGCATTTTTTTATCCAAATCAGTACGCCCCACCCAGCTGTCACCAATAATCCCAATTTTCAATATGCTATCTTTCTTAGAATTATCCTGAACTGGATAATATTCCTGCTTCTCTGCATATGAAAATTTTCTGTACATATATAATATTGTTGCTACTCCTAAAAACAATATGAATATCAACAAAATACGGTAAATCTTTTTCTTCATAATCTTATATTAAAAACCTCTTATTCAGTTCGCCTCTTTTCGCATTTTCGTAGTCTTCACGGGAACAAGGAATCCATTTTTTCACATCATTTCCCTTCGCAAAATACCACAATCCGCTGAAAGTATCTCTTTTAAAATTAAATTCCCTATTGTCTATCAAAACTACAAAAGTATCATAACTACGCTCCTTTGGATGCGTCCTCTGGATATTTATTCCTTCTATCAAATACCAAAGCATCTGTGCCATAAGCTGATGATTTAGAGCGTTTTCCGAATGAATATTAAAATTAAACACTCCGACAGTTTTCAGATTTTCACTCAGCCCTATTTCTTTCATATAGGCACAGATTTCGCGGCGGTTCAACCCATTTACCTGCGGATTTGTAGAAAAAGCCTCCGAAAAACTCTCCACGGCATCACAGTTGAGCGTAACCATATCTGCCCTGCGGAAAAAAGGCTCTGCCCTCTCCGTCGTATTCATCATATCAGCAAGGCGAAGGACATCAAAATCCACTTCTTTCATCAGTTTTAATAAAGCGATTTCATTCAAATGCCTCTGATAACCCAAAAGATGAAAATTTCGTAAAGAAGCTTCTTTTTTCGTTAAAATCTTGTGTAAATAGTTCGCATCCGAAACCTCTTCTCCTTCGTTTGAAAGAGAAGCAACATTAGATATATGGGCATAGTTAATGCCTTTCTGATGAAAATTTAACACTGAAAATAATGTGTAAGACAAATCCACACTTCCTCCGATGACAACTGGAACTGCATTTTTGTTATAACAAAATGTAAGGATTTCCTCCAAAACATATCGCGTATCAGCCTGAGTTTTACCTGAAATAAGCTCTCCTAAATCACAAATAGGAACTTCAAAATC
>CAUQVP010000141.1:0-2671 GCA_963521545.1 uncultured Flavobacteriaceae bacterium
CCAGACCTTTTAAATTACTCATTGTTTAAAATTTTGAAGCCAAATTTAAGGTTTTTATTAAAAAGATAAAAATAAGCAGGAAATTTTTAAGTAAAAATTAGGATTTTTTCATTCTATGGTTTTGAATATCATATTTGAGTAAAAATCCCGAAATAATCTATATATTTGTGGCTGTATTTTAAGAACAAATGAAAAATAAAAGCATATTATTAGGAGCGGCTTTGATGGCTGTGGTGTCATGTACTACACAGCTGAATGTAAGCCAAGTTTCTCCTCAGAAAAACCAGTTGATAAATGAAGAAATAGCGCAGAAAAAAGAGTTGGTTTCCGTTATCACGCCATATAAAAAGGAATTGGAAAATAAAATGAACCAGAAAATTTCCCATACCGAGGTGGAGCTTAATAGGAAAGGAGATAACAGCTCGATCGGGCAGCTTCTGGCGGATTTTGCATTGGAGGGAGCAAATGACTGGGGTGCAAAAAACAGCATTCCTGCGGTGGATGCAGCGATTTTAAATATAGGAGGAATCCGAAATGATATCAGCAAGGGAGATATTTTGCTGAGAAATATTTTTGAGGTGATGCCTTTTGAAAATCAATTGGTTATTGTCAAAATGAAGGGCGAAGATATACAAGGTGTGTTTGACTATTACGAAAAACAAAAAAGAAATAATCCCGTGGCTGGATTTACGATAGTGGTAGAAAATGGAAAACTAAAACAAGGGCTGATAAACGGCGAAAAACCAAAAGCTGGTCAGTATTATTACATTGCGACCTCGGACTACTTGGCCTACGGAGGAGATTATATGAAATTTTTCCTAAAAGGAGAACAGCTTATACTAACGGAAATGACCCTGAGGGATTTATTTATTGAGAAATTTAAACAAAATCCAGAGATAAAAATAAAGCAGGAACAGAGACTGCAATTTATCGGGAATAACCAATAAGGATGAACAAAAATGAATAGAAAAGAATTTTTGAAAATACTGGGTGGAGGAGCTTTGGCAACGACACTTACGCCAAATGTTTTGTCAGCAAAGACATTTGATTCGAAAGATACACCTGAAAAAATCACCATTCTTCATACCAACGACCAGCACAGCAGGATAGAGCCTTTCGAGGAGGGGCACAGCAGATACCCTAATCAAGGGGGATTTGCGAGGAGAGCCACTCTGATAGAGCAGATTAGAGGTGTGGAAAAAAATGTACTTTTGTTTGACAGTGGCGATATTTTCCAAGGAACGCCTTATTTTAATATGTTTGGCGGCGAGCTGGAATTTAAGCTCATGTCTATGATGAAATATGATGCGGCTACTATGGGAAATCATGATTTTGACAATGGTTTGGAGGGATTTTTAAAGGTTTTACCGAATGCTAAGTTTCCTTTTATCTGTTCTAATTATGATTTTTCGGACACGATTTTAAAGGGAAAAACACAGCCATATAAGATTTTTAGAAAAGGAAATATTAAAGTAGGCGTGTTTGGGCTGGGAGTGAAATTGGAAGGGCTTGTTGGGAAAAAATACTATGGCGAAACTAAATATCTTGACCCTGTTGCGATGGCGCAGAAATATGCAGATTTTCTTAGAAATACTAAAAAATGTGATTTGGTTGTTTGTCTTTCGCATTTGGGATATGATTACGGACAGTCAGAAGATATGGTTTCTGATAGAAAGCTGGCGGCTCAGACTCACGGAATAGACATTATTTTAGGAGGGCACACGCACACATTTTTGACAGAACCGAATGTCTTTAAAAACAGCAAGGGTGTGAATGTTCTGGTGAACCAAGTAGGCTGGGCAGGGATTTTGCTGGGAAGGATAGATTTTTATTTTGATAAAGATAAGAAAATCAGCAAAGTATCTTTCCAAAACCAACTTGTAGATAACAAGATAATCGTTTGACAATATGGTAGATAGAGGAATTCTTTTGTCATATATAAAATATGGTGATAATGATGCTATCTTACATTGCTTTACCGAAAATGCTGGTTTTCAGAGTTTTTTCATGAGGGGCATTTATTCGCCTAAAAACAAGAAAAAGGCCTATCTTACTCCCATGACAGAGCTGTATTTTACGATTTTTGATTTTCATAAAAAATATAATATACAGACAATCAGTAAAATAGAAAAGGTGAAAACTTTGGAAAATTATGAAGATATTCGGGTGTCATCTATTTTGTTCTTTGTGGCGGAATTCCTTCATCAGGTTTTAAAAACAGAGCTGGTAAATACTCAGATTTATACCAATATAAAGGTTTTTCTGCATCAGTTAGAGAACCAAAATTATCAGGCTCATTATGCTTTTTTGGTTGAATATCTTAGAAGTCAGGGCGTGGCGCCTTTGTGCAGGGAAGAAAAATTTTTAGACCCAGAGTCTGGTTTTTTTTCGGAGAGTATTTGCCATCATTTGTTTGATGAGCAGATTTCTGAGTATTGGAAAAAAATGATTTCAAATGAAGAAATCTACGATGTGAAGATAAAAAACAGCATGAAAGAAGATTTTTTGGATTCGGTGCTAGTATATTATAGTTGTCATTTCCCAGAATTTAAAGTCCCAAAATCTTTGGATGTTTTGAGGCAAATTTTTTCTGAATAATAAAATAAGGTATGCGTGTAGACAAATTTCTGTGGAGTGTTCGTTTTTATAAAACAAGAAGCATTGCCGCAGA
>CAUQVP010000142.1:0-2590 GCA_963521545.1 uncultured Flavobacteriaceae bacterium
ATATAGAAGCAAAAAAAGGGATTTATCTTGAATTTTATGACAAAAAAAATCCTGATGTTCCTGGAACTCTGAAAGCCAATTATGCCAAATTCATAGAAAAAAAAGAATATTATGAAGCCAAAGGCGGAGTGAAAGTGACCAATAGCGAGGGACAGACTTTCGTGATGAAATCCATCTACTGGGACAAGAGAAATAAACAGATGTACACCAAAGATTCAGTTTTTATTTCTGATAAAGAAGGGAATGTCTTTGTGGCAGCGAACGGAATGGTTGCCAAAGATGATTTTACAGAATATACTTTCTACAACAACTCAGGAGAAATCAACCCAAAAAAAATGCCCGACAAATAGGCTTTTCATAAAAATTAAAAATAAATCCTCTTCGTATGAAGAGGATTTATTTTATCTGATTTGAACTATTTTATTTAAACAAAACTGCTCCCACCGTCACAAAACTAGTCTGGTCTATCAAGATAGCACTTCCATTTTCGCGGATGCTTTGATAGCTGTCGTAGCTCAGCGGCGCAGAGGTTTTCAATAGAACTTCTACTACCTCGTTCAGCCCTGCATTGGCTGGGCTCATCTCCTTTTCAAGGGTATTTACATCCAGTCGGTATCGGATTTCCTTCACCATAGCGATTACGGTTTTGCTGTTATGCTGAAGCAGGTATTTAGTCCCGATAGTCAAAGGTTTTTCATCCATCCAGCACACAAGCGCCTCGATGTCTTGTCCAGTTTTCAGCAAATTATCTTCCTTCGCTATCAAATTTCCTCGGCTAATGTCTATATCATCCGCCAAATGAAGCACGGCACTCTGTGGAGCGAAACATTCCTGAACTTCCTTACCGCCGACTTCTATGGCTTTTATGGTAGTTTCTATATTTGATGGATAGATTTTTACCTTGTCATTCACCGCGAAAACTCCGCTTTCCACCTTTCCTGCATAACCTCTGTAATCATGAAGTTCATCCACCTGCGGACGAAGAACCAGCTGCACTGGAAATCTTCCATTCACATGATTTAGGGAAGTCTGAAGCTCTACCGTTTCCAAAAGATTTAGCAGCGCAGAACCTTTATACCAAGGCATTTTTTCGGATTTATCTACTACATTATCGCCATCTTTCGCACTGATAGGAATAAATTTAACATCCTTTAAAGCTAATGAATTGGCTACTTTTTCGTATTCTTTTACAATCTCATTGAACTTTTCTTCGGAATAATCCACCAAGTCCATTTTATTTATCGCCACCACCACATGTGGAATGTTCAGCAATGAAGCTATGATAGAGTGTCTTTTGGTCTGCTCTATCACGCCATTTCTGGCATCCACCAAGATGATAATCAAATCTGCATTGGACGCTCCTGTCACCATGTTTCGTGTGTACTGGATATGTCCTGGCGCATCAGCGATGATGAATTTCCTCTTCGGTGTGGAGAAATATTTATACGCCACATCTATGGTTATTCCCTGCTCTCTTTCTGCACGAAGCCCATCAGTCAAAAGAGCTAAATCCACCTCTCCATCCTCACGATTTTTTGTGCTTCTTTCGATGGCTTCCAGCTGGTCTACTAGTATATTTTTGCTGTCGTAGAGAAGCCTTCCGATGAGGGTACTTTTTCCGTCATCTACACTTCCTGCCGTTAAAAATCTTAATATATCCATTTTTATTAAATCCAAAAAAGTTAAAAATACCCGTTTTTCTTTCTGTCCTCCATTGCCGCTTCTGATATTTTATCATCGATACGCGTTTCTCCTCTCTCGCTGGTACGAGTGGATGTAATTTCGTTGATAATATCATCTATTATATAAGCCTCAGACTCCACTGCCGCAGTACAAGTCATATCTCCCACGGTACGATAGCGAACTTTCTTCTTCAGAATCACATCATTTTCATCAATTTGGATGTATGGAGAAACTGCTATCAGCTGTCCTTGGTGGTCTATCACTTCTCTTTCGTGAGAGAAATAAACCGAAGGAAGTTCTATTTTTTCTCGGCGAATGTAGTTCCAAACATCCAGCTCTGTCCAGTTGCTGATAGGGAAAACACGCACATTCTCTCCTTTGTGGATTTTTCCGTTATAGGTGTGCCATAATTCTGGGCGCTGAAGTTTTGGATCCCAGCCTCCGAAATCATCTCGAACAGAGAAAATTCTTTCCTTTGCTCTAGCTTTTTCCTCATCACGGCGCGCTCCACCGATACAAGCATCAAACTCAAATTCCTCTATAGTGTCCAAAAGCGTATAACTTTGCAATGCATTTCTGCTGGCAAATTTTCCTTTTGGCTCGGTAAGTCCTTTGCTTTTTATCGTATCTTCTACTTTTCTGACAATGAGTTTTTCGCCTAATTTCTTTACTAAATTATCACGAAATTCAAGTGCTTCAGGGAAATTATGTCCTGTGTCAATATGCACCAGCGGAAATGGAAATTTACACGGACGAAAAGCCTTCAAAGCCAAATGTACCAAGACTATAGAGTCCTTACCACCACTGAACAGCAATGCAGGTTTCTCAAACTGCCCTGCCACTTCACGAAATATATGAATCGACTCAGATTCCAACTGGTCGAGATAATCTAAAGTCCTATCTTTAT
>CAUQVP010000143.1:0-2513 GCA_963521545.1 uncultured Flavobacteriaceae bacterium
TCGAAAGAAAAAAGAATAAATTTAACTATAAAACCTGTTTTATTGAATGAAAAAATGGTAGAATAAACATCAATATCAAGTGAAATGTGGAGTGTTGCAAACAATGAAGTCAAAAATGTTTCGATTTTATTTTGTTTTGTTATTTATTTTCTTTTTTTATTTTTCGTTTTCAATATTTAACCGAACGTACAGTGGAATCACCGTAGATAAACATGATAATGAGTGGATAGTTAGACAAGTCCATAATCTGGGAAGCTTTGCAAATCATCAAGAGATAATAGGGTCATCAATTATACAAATAGACGGTCAGAGTCCAGATAGTAATTTCTTATTATCTCGATTTTTAATTGTTGAACCGCTTCATTCTGTGACAGTGTTAGATAGAGGAATTTCAAAGAATTTAATAATAGAATCTGGGAAATCAAGCCAAATTATCTTTCTTGTTTTATCAATCATTGCTTTTCTGATTCTACTGTTATTTCGCTTATACATAAAAGGGAGAAGTAGAGGAAAAACTGGAAAACGATATTTTTATTTTATTATTTATACTAGTCTGATGTTATTATCGATTATTCCATCAAGTATAGGAGATGTATTTGGTCGTAGTCTATTAATTTCATACTTGACTTTATTTCCATTATTCATGGATATTTTCATTAGAGTGTTAGTCCTGAAGATAAAAGGTTCAACCATTTCTAACTTTTCTCGTATTATACTGGGCTATTCACTCATCACTCAACTTTTGTATGTTTATAATCTTATACAGCCTATTGATTTTTTAACCATCTTTTTTTCTAGGGGAGTATTTTATTTAGTATTTTTCTTTTTAGTTATCCTACTGTTAAAGATGCTTATAAATTACTATCAGAGAAGAGAAATGCTGCCAATTCATACCTTATTTTTAGCAGTTCTGGCCTTATTTCCTTTATTTTTTGGATATATTTTCCCGATTGGTAAGGAAGTTTCGTTTATTTATAGTATTCCTCTATTGTTGCTTATTTTGTTCTCTATTGTGAATAACTTGATACTAGAGCGAATGATATATGTTGCTTGGAAGTGGAATCCATTCATATATAACTTGATATTTTCCGTTTTTTTTACTAGTCTAATTATTCTTTTTAGTCTGTTATTAAGAGAATTTTCTCCAATTTTTTTCGTTCTTTACACTTTTCTTTTTTCGCTAGCTTTGTTACCTGAAATAAGAAAAATGATGTTGATTAGCCATAAAATGGAGGGAATCTTTAGTAGTTTTCATACTTTTGTAGCTACTGAATTGGAGAGGGAAGAAATTGCAACGTTTATACATGATACTACAATTCAGAAGGTTATTTATTATAAAAAGCAGTTAGAAATTAGTGAACAAATTAATAGGGTAGCTTTATTAGAGATGTTGGATGATATTGTCTTTGAATTAAGAGATTTATGTTCCAATATCTATCCCTTAATGGTGCATGAATTAGGGCTGAAAGAATCTATTACTAGCATATTAAACCAATTCATGAAGATGGAAACTGTTTCGATTATGACAACTTTTTCAATAGATGAAGAAAAAGTTAATGATAAAGTGGGCACGTTTATATTAAGGACAGTTAAAGAACTAGTAAATAATAGTATTCTTCATGGGAATGCTAGAGAAATTACTGTAGATTTATCTACAAAAGAAAAGATTTTATCAATTGAAGTTATAGATGATGGTATTTTTAAGGGAAACTATCAGTCTAATGAACATCATTTTGGTTTAAATAGAATTGTAGAGAAGGTTCATTTATTGGGGGGAACTGTTCAGATAAATATAGAACCTACAAGTGTGAAGATACGAATACCTATAGAAGGGAAGAAAAATGATTCGTTTGGTTTTGATTGATGATCACAGTTTAGTATTACAAGGATTGGAGAACTATTTTTTAAAGGAAGATGATTTTAAAATTGTTGGTTCCTATACAGAAGTAGCAGATTTACTTCTCTGTCTTAAGAATGAAAAGGTAGATGTGCTAGTTATGGATTTTATGTTGAAAGGAGTAACGGCATTTGATGTTATTAGTCAAATAAATAGATTTCTGAATACAGTTCCCAAGATAGTTCTTTTATCAGGATTTTATGACACTTTGTTACATAAGAGAGCGATGGATTTTGGGATTCAAGCTTTTTTACCCAAAGAAAGTTCTTATTTGGATGTTAAAAGTGCAATTTATGCTGTTTATAAGGGAAATCACGTTATTCCAGATGGTTTGTTAGAAAAGCAAGAAAATAATCTATTGACAGATACGGAGTTAAGTGTATTGGAACTGATTGTAAAAGAATATTCTAATGAAAAGATAGCAAATAGTTTATTTGTCAGCAGGAGAACAGTGGATACCCATGTTTCAAATATTTGTTCAAAGTTGGGAGTGACGAGTAGAGTTGGAGCTGTACGTGAGGCTATTCGATTAAATCTAGTGTCTTTATAATTTTATCCTAAAAAGGCAAGAAGGTTTTCGTAAATTACGGATTCTTTCTTGTCTTTTTTTGTTTAA